>NZ_JRZZ01000014.1:47504-77265 GCF_002865965.1 Erwinia sp. B116 | reverse complement strand
ACGTGCGCCCATGCCGTGCAGGCCGACCAGCTCCAGCGCGGCGTCGACGCGCTGCTGGCGGATGGCGCGATCCATCCCTTTTATTTTCAGGCTGTATTCGACGTTTTCTGCCACCGACATATGCGGCCACAGGGCATAATTCTGGAAGACGATGCTCAGGTCGCGCTGCTCGGGGGCAAGGTGCTGACCGGGGGCGCTGTAGCAGCGGTCACCGACGGTGATGGTGCCGCTTTCCGGCACTTCAAACCCGGCCAGCGTGCGCAGCAGCGTGGTTTTTCCACAGCCGGAGGGGCCGAGCACCGCGATAAATTCTCCGTGCTCAATCTCAAGCGAGACATTACGCAGCACCGGCTGGCCGCCGAACGACTTGCACAATTTTTCAATCAGGATCGCGGACATAGCGGGTTTCTCCTGCCAGTCAGTTATAGCAACGGCTAAAACATACTGAGGGAAGATGACAGTGGGGTGACAGGCGCAGCTCGGGGGAGTGGATTAAACGGCGGCCGTCCGGCATCATCGCATTATTGCGTAAGACCCGGGCGTCACGCAGACGCTAGTCTTAGCATTCTGACGCCTGCCAGGAAGGGACACTATGAATCTGGATGCGGAATTTACCCTGCGTAAGCTGGAAATTTTTATCGCCTTTATGAACCGCGGCAACCTGACGCGCACCGCCGACGCGCTGGGGATCAGCAACGTCAGCGTACACCGGGCGCTGCACAGCCTTGAGCAGAGCGTGCGCTGCCCGCTGTTTGCCCACCAGGGGCGCAGCCTGGTGCCGCTACCCGCCGCGCATACGCTATGGGAATACGGCCAGGAGGCGCTGGATATGCTGTCGCGCGGCGTCGAGGAGGCGCGCAAGACCGCCGGGATCGGCCAGGGGCGTATCCGGCTGGGTACCCTCTATTCGCTGACGCTGGAAACCGTGCCGCAGCTGATTATGGGGATGAAAATGCGCCGTCCGGACCTGGAGATGGAGCTGACCATGGACTCCAACGAAACGCTGCAGGCGCGGCTTGAGGACGGGCTGCTGGATGCGATCCTCATCGTCACCTCTGACGCCGTCATTGACCTGAATCGCTTCGAGATGCTGCCGCTGTTTGACGATGATATTTTTCTGGCGGCACCGGCCAACTCGGGGCTGGAGAGCGGCCAGACCGCCGACCTGCGCGATTTTTCAGAGCAGAAGTTTGTCTCGCTGGCCGACGGCTTTGCCACCTCGCAGGGCTTTTATGAGGCCTTCGCCGTGGCGGGCTACCAGCCGGAGATCGTTACCCGGGTGAAGGATATCTTCTCGATGCTCAGCCTGGTGCAGGCCGGGGTCGGCTACACCCTGCTGCCCGGCCGCATGAAACGGGTGTATGAAAATTCAGTGCAGCTGCTTAAGCTGGCCGCGCCCTACCAGCGCCGCCAGACCATCTCCATCGTCTTTGAACGCAACCGCGAACACGATCCGAACCTGCTGGCGCTGGCGGCAGAGGGCCGCATGTACCGGCGGCAGCGTGAGGGGGCCGAACGGCAGGCCGGCTGATGCAACGCCGGTCAGAGGCTCCCCCGGGACCACAGGATCGCGATGCTACCTGCAGACCGGCCGCCGCAGGGTAGCGGAAAGGGGCTGGGACGCCGCCCGGCCCGCTCCTGGCAACACGGTAACGGGAGCATGACGGGCAGATCAGGGTTAACCGATTCCGCTACCCTCGCCGTTGCACTGCCCGTTCAGCCAGCCGCGTAATCAGCGCCGTTGCACTGCCCGTTAAGCCAGCCGCGTTATCAGCGCCGTTGCACTGCCCGTTCGGCCAGCCGTTTAATCAGCGCCACGCTGCCCTGCTCCAGCGCCACCGCTTCCCCACCGTTCAGCACCGGCCGGGTTAAACCGGTCAGCACCGCGCCCGGCGGCATCTCCACCGCCAGCCCAACTTCACGTTCTGTTGCGGCAACCATCGCGTCATACCAGCGCACCGGGCGGGCCATGTTCTGAGCCAGGTCGGCGGCAATCTGCTGCGGCTGCCACAGCACCCGCGCCGTGCTGCCGCTCAGGTAAGCGGCCTGCGGCCGCGCCAGCGACACCGACTGAAACGCCTCTGCCAGCTGCTCAGCCTGGGTGCCCAGCAGCGGGCAGTGAGACGGTGCGTTAACCGCCAGCCGGTGCACCTTCTGCGCTCCGGCAGCCCGTGCCCGTGCGGCCACTTCCGCCATCGCCACATCGCTGCCGGCGATGACCAGCTGCTGCGGCGCGTTGATGTTCGCCAGCCAGCAGGCGTCGCCCAGCAGCGGCTGCAGCCGTGCCTCATCCAGCCCGATTATCGCGGTCATGCCGTACCCCTGCGGAAAGGCCCGCTCCATCAGCGTGCCGCGCAGCGCCACCAGCCGCAGTGCGTCAGCAAAACTCAGCGCCCCGGCAATCACCGCTGCGGCAAACGCTCCGATCGACAGGCCGCAGCAAAAGTCAGGCTGCACGCTCTGCTGCCGCAGGCTGCGGGCGTGCGCCACCCCGGCGATCAGCAGGCACAGCTGCACCGCACGGGTCTGTTGCAGCGCTGACGCCCGATCCAGCTGCCTGACGTCTTCCCCCAGCGCCGTGCTGGCCTCGTCCAGCAGCTCGTCACCGCCCGGAAGCTGTTGCAGCATGCCGGGGCGCTGGCTGCCCTGGCCGGGAAAGGTAAACAGGATGTTCACGGCTGCGGGCCCCACGGCTGGCGGGTCAGCAGCGGGCCGCGGGCCGTTTTCAGCAGCACCTGCCCGTCGCGCAGCCACTCAGCGAGGGCAAAGCCGCCATACGGCGTCTCGACCTGGGTATCCACCCGGCAGGGTAGCTGGCTGACAAACTGCTGCCAGGCGCGCAGCGCCTGCTCCGCCACCGGCTGCGGGCAGCGGATCAGCAGGTCGAGGTCGCTCTGATGATGCATCACCGGCACTTCGGTCACCAGCGCGTAGCCGGCGCTGCCGGTGATGCCCCAGATCCAGGGCCAGCGCTGCTGCGCCAGCTGAATCGCCGCCTGCAGCGGCTGCTGCGAGACAAACGGTGAAGCCAGCAGCTGCTGCGGGGTGCTGAGCGCTTCCGGGGCCAGTACCCGCACCACCTGCGCAGGGTCTACCCAGGCCGCCGCCCGCTGCTCACGCTTCAGCCCGCGAATGCCCACCGGAATACGCCCCTGCTCTGGATCGCTGTCGCGGCGCACCACCAGCGGCAGCGCACTGCGCCACTGGCTTGCCACCCAGCCGGGCAGCTCGCCCGACAGCGCGCCAGGCGCTCCTACCCAGAGCAGATCGTGTGGCTGAAAAATCATTCTCGCCTCCTGATGTTTGGCCGCAGCGTCACCTGACGGCGGTGCCGTCCATTATTACGCCTCTCGTTCACCGCTACCACTGGCTGCGCATCATCTCCCGCACCCGCAACGAACTGCGGCGGTTCTCCGCTCCCAAGCGGCACTGCAGGCCGGGGTCACGCCGCGCGGCGGCCACCGCGGCGGCCAGCGCCTGCTGCACCTGCGCCACGTCTTCGGCGTCCGGCGCGTCCGGCTGGCGAATATCCAGCAGCGCTTCCAGCAGGCCCAGGCTGTGGTAGCTGCCAATGTCGTAGGCCATCGGCGGCACGCTCTGCGCCAGTTTTTCCAGCGCCTCTACGCTGCGCAGGGTGATGCGCGCCGCCGCCGCCTTGCCCATCGCGTGGATCTGCACGCCGGGATCGTTGAAGGCGATCAGCCGGTTGGCCTGGTAGCCGTGCGCCAGAAACGCGCCGGACATCGCCTTGCCAACGATCAGCCCGATCACCGGGTGGCCGGCCAGCCGCGCGTTGGCATACGCCCCGGCGGCGGCGGCCAGCGCCTGGTGGATGCCAAACGCCTCTTCGCGGCGGCCGTAGGCCTGGCTCGGCACGTCGATCACCGCCACGATTGGCCGCTTCAGCGCCCGCTCACCATCGGCTGCCACGGTTTCACTGACCACCTGCGCCAGCGTCCAGCCCTCCAGCAGGCCGACCTCCCCGCCCGCCGCGCGCGGATAGTGGTTCTGCGCGTCCGCCACCACGGCGATAAAACGCGCGGGTTCAGCGCCCACCTCACCCTCCGCAACCTGCACCGATGCACACAGCCCTGGCATGCGCGCCGCGCCGCCGGTCAGCTGCTGCAACCAGATTTCACCGCGCCCCGTTGGCTGATTCATGGCCGTTCCTCCCCGTTAAACAGTGCCGTCACCTGTCGTGCATCCGCCTGCTGCCGCGTGTCTGCCTCAGTCAGGCGCGGCAGATAATAGTCATAACGCTGCGAGCGATGCGGCAGAGGCACGCCGCGATCCAGCGCGTCGCGCATTGCCTGGCGCACCGCCTGCTGGCCGTCCGCCACCATCACATCCGCCAGCCCGCTGCGGCTACGAACCTCACCACCGCTCAGGCTCCAGATAAACGGCCGGTCGCGCGAGTCATACTCCTCAATGCCCGCCTCCTGCTCGATCACCTGCGGGCCGTTCAGCCCCAGCCGCGCCTCGCGGGTGACGATCAGCTGGCTGCACAGCCCGGCGGCGATCGACATGCCGCCGAAACAGCCGACGGTGCCGGCGATAATCCCCACCACCGGGGTATAACGGCGCAGGTCAACGATCGCCGCGTGGATATCGGCAATCGCCGCCAGCCCGAGATTGGCCTCCTGTAACCGCACGCCGCCGGTCTCCAGACACAGCACGGCACGGGTTGGCGTGCCGTTGCGGTGGTCGTCTGCCGCCAGCTCCAGCGCCGCCGCCATCTTCGCACCGGAGACTTCCCCCATGCTGCCCCCCTGAAACGCCCCTTCGATGGCGATGACCACCGCAGGTTCGCCGTCGATGGTGCCTTTCGCCACCACCATGCCGTCATCCGCCTGCGGCACGATGCCCTGCCCGGCCAGCCACGGCGACATCACGCCGTCGAACGGGTCAAGCAGTTCGCGAAAGCTGCCGGCGTCCAGCAGCAGGCGCGCGCGCTGGCGGGCGTTCAGTTCAATAAAGCTGCTGTCGTTACGCACCGGCCACCTCCTCAAATACCTGCTCAATACGGATCCGCGCCACGCCGGGCGTGGCGGCAAAGTCGTGAATGGTCATCTGCCCGGCCGCCAGCACGCCGAACCCGGCCAGCCGGTTGAACAGCGCCTGCCAGCGGCGTTCGCTGTTGTCCACCGAGGTGGTAATGGTGACGCCGAGCGTGGTGCCGGGCCCGGCAACAAACAGCACTTCCATATCGCCGGAGCCGACCACGCCGGCCAGCGCTCTGCCGTTCAGGCTGCGGCTGGCGGCAACCGTTAAGGTTATCTGTTGCATAACATCCTCTTTATCCTGCTGCGGCAGCATCAGCCGCCGCGTGAAAGTCGATCGAGAAACAGGGTCGCCGCCAGCAGATCGGCGGCACCGCCGGGTGAGGCGTTGGCGGCCAGCATCTGCCGGTCAAGCTGCACCAGCGCCGACCAGCCTGCGGGCTGGCTGACGCCGCCCGCCGCCAGCACCGCGCGCGCCCCCTGCTGCATGGCCGTCAGGCCGGCCAGCCCGGCGCGTGACAGTACGCAGGTGTCGCTAAGGCTGGTCATCATCGCCAGCAGCGCGTCCAGCTGCGCCTGCTCTTCTGTTGCTCCCTGCCGGCGGCTGGCGCGCAGCTGTGGCAGCGCCAGCCGGGTGATGTGCGGGAAACCCTGCTGCGCCTCTTCCCGTGCGCCGGGCAGCCGGAAGCGCGCGCTGGCACGCTGGCCGTTGCTGAACTGGCGGGGCATCTGTGCGTCCGGCAGCCGCGCCAGACGGGCGGCGGCTTTCACCACACGAGTCATCGCCTGTTCGCCGCTGCAGATTGTGGCATTTTCTCTGCGTGTGGCAGCTGCTGTGCCAGTTCCGACGGCGATAGTCGCCCCCCGTGCAGCCGTTTCTGCGCCAGTGCCCGGTGCAGCATTCGCCCCCCACGTAACCACCGCTGTACCACTTAAAGCGGCGGCATTCCCCCTTAGCGTCAGCGCCTCTGCACCGCTGCCGACGGCATCTTGTGAATCAGCCGTCATCGCCGCGCCGCACACCAGCAGCCCCAGCGCCCAGATCGCGCCGCGATGGGTGTTAACGCCGCCGGTAGCCTGCAACATGCACGCTTCGGCCTCGCGGCCGAGCTGGCCGACCCGCTGGCGCAGCGCGACATCCGCCGGTTGCTGCCAGCAGGCCAGCGCCAGCGCCTGAAAGGCGGGCGTCAGGCTGTGGGCGGAGCGTTCCATCAGCGCCAGCGTCAGATCCTGATGCGCGCCGCTGCCGCGCCGGTCAACCAGCCCCGGTTTCGGCGTCAGCCGCACTTCATCCAGCAGGCAGCCGGTGGCCAGCGCCGCCAGCCGCCGTGCCCGTGTTTCCGCTTCCGTCGCGGCGTACTGCCGCAGCAACGTCATTACCAGCTCCGGAATCTGGCCGGCGGCTGATACAGCCCGCCGGACCAGTCGACCAGCTCGGCCACGCTGCCCGCCGCCAGCAGCGAGCGGCTGGCGTCAGTACGGCGAATGCCGAGATCTTCCGGGAAGGCCACTTTGCCTTCGCGCCGCAGCTGTGCCACCCGCTGCGCGCTAACGCCGAGGCCGATATCGGTAATACCCGCTACCGCCGCCACCATCGCCCGCCTCTCCTCCAGCGAGCGCGCGCGGTACAGGTAGGCGATGCCCTCTTCGGTCAGCACGTGGGTGACGTCATCGCCGTAGATCATCACCGGTGCCAGCGGCATCCCGGCGGCTTTCGCCACTTCAACAGCATCCAGTTTTTCCACAAAGCTCGGTTTCGCCCCGGCCTGGAAGGTCTCGACCATCTGCACCACCAGCTTGCGGCCGCGCGCCAGCGGATCCGGCTCTTCGATCATCGCCAGCCACGCCGGGCTGGCATGGCGCCGCCCGTGCGGGTCGTGGCCCATATTCGGCGCGCCGCCAAAGCCGGCCAGCCGCCCGCGGGTCACCGTTGAGGAGTTGGCCAGCCCGTCGATCTGCAGCGTGGAGCCGATAAACATGTCGGTGGCGTACTGACCGGCCAGCTGGCAGAAGGCGCGGTTAGAACGCATCGATCCGTCGGCACCGGTGAAGAACACGTCAGGCCGCGCGGCCACGTATTTCTCCATGCCCAGCTCGCCGCCGAAGCAGTGCACGCTCTCCACCCAGCCGCTTTCGATCGCCGGGATCAGCGTCGGGTGCGGGTTAAGCGCCCAGTGGCGGCAGATTTTGCCCTTCAGGCCGAGCCGTTCGCCCCAGGTCGGCAGCAGCAGCTCGATGGCGGCGGTGTTAAAGCCGATACCGTGATTCAGCGACTGCACCTGATGTTCGGCGTAGATCCCCTTGATCGCCATCATTGCCATCAGGATCTGTTCCGGCTTGATCAGCCGCGGATCGCGGGTGAACAGCGGCTCGATAAAGAACGGCCGATCGGCCACCACCACAAAGTCGATCCAGGAGCCGGGGATATCCACCCGCGGCAGGTCGCTTTCGTCATCCACCAGCTCGTTGATCTGCGCGATGACGATACCGTCGTGAAAGGCGGCGGCCTCAACCAGCGCCGGGGTATCTTCGGTGCTGGGGCCAGTGTAGAGGTTGCCCTTGCGATCGGCCTTAAAGCCGGCCACCAGCGCCACGTTGGGGGTCAGATCGACAAACAGGCGGGCGTAGAGCTCGATATAGGTGTGGATCGCGCCGATCTCCAGCAGCCCGTCTTCCAGCAGCTGAGAGATGCGCAGGCTCTGCGGCCCGGAGAAGGAGAAGTCCAGCCGGCGGGCGATGCCCTTTTCAAACAGATCGAGATGTTCGCTGCGGCCGACGCTGGGCATGATCATATGCAGATCGTGCAGCTTCTGCGGATCCACCTGCGCCAGCGAGCGCGAGAGGAAGTCGGCCTGCTTCTGGTTATTGCCCTCCATCACTACCCGGTCGCCAGGGGCGATCAGCGCCTCCAGCATGGCGACCAGCGCGTCGGTGGGCAGGACTTTATCGGGCAGGCCGAGGCTGGCGATACGCCGCTGCTTTTCGCGGCGACGCGTATCCCAGGCGCGGGGTGTGGCAGGGGAATGCATGGTGTGACCTCCGGCAGGCGGTGGGCGTGCGTTGCCGCACTCAGACCTGTCAGTGTGCGCGCAGAGTCATGACGCCACAATTACGCACGGCGCTGGGTCGTTAGGCTGGGAGTAATGAAAGAAGAGAAATGAAGTAGATCAGCGCGTTACAGATAACAGAATCAGATAAGCGTCACATAAAGTCGTATAAATACGAAAAAAGGACAGCCCGGTGAGGCTGTCCCTTATTCAAGTTCCGGCCATTACAGACGGCCGGTCAGTTGCAGTATCGCAACGATGATTTGCAGCACGGCGTTGATTAACTCAAGCACCAGCAAGGCAATTTCCATCACTTTCTCCCTGTTACGGGAGTGCGCACAGCGCCATGAATGCCCTTGAGCTTCCCTTCACGGTTTGTACCCGGTAACAGGGACATGCGACACTCTGCGGGTGGGGGCAAACCGGGCAGCACCATCTGTTACCGATCGGGATAAACCCTCACTGACTGAACACCCACAGCTCTCGCAACGGCATCCCTGCTCACCGTGCATCAGTATACATTTCGCTCAGATCAAAAAACAATCAGTTGAATCTTGACGTTGAAGCCCTGTTCATCTACCGTAGACCTGTCTGATCTGCTGTGGTCCGGTAAGTTACAGCCTCACTGACAGCATCCCCCGGCGCGAGCGGTGACTCATTCCGGGAAGGTTAATCTCAGGCAGTTGCAGTATCACAACGATGATCGGCATTAAGCGGGTACGGGCTTACTGCTAAGGTTCTCTGCTCAGCAACCAACTGTTGCAGGAACAAAAAAAAGAACCCTCCTCACGGACGGGTTCTTTTTTTATGCGTGCAGTTTAACGGTCAGGCTGTGGCGTGGTGTTCCGCGCTGGCAGGATGCTGCGAAACCCCGGCCATTTCGGCCATCTCCGCATCGGTTCCCTGCTGCGCCGTCCCCGCCTCTTCTCCCTGCTGATGCACCGCAATATAACGCTGGTAGCGGCTCTCTTTCAGCCGGGTAAGATCCACCAGCACCAGTCCGTCGATGCAGTGGTTAAAGTCCGGGTCGCTGCCGAAATCGATAAACTGCACGCCGCCGGTTTCACACAGCTCTGAATACTGCTTATAGAGCGGCGGAATGCCGGTGCCGAGGTTGGTCAGCAGGCGCTTCAGCGTCTTCAGATCTTCGCCGTAACTTACGCCGTGAAACTGCGCCAGCACGTCCGGCAGCGAGGCCGGATACGGGCGGCGGGAGGCGGCCAGCGGCAGCGCCGGGGCAAACCACAGGCGGTAGAACGCGACCAGCAGATCGCGCGCCGCCAGCGGCAGGCCGCCGGAGATGGAAACCGGGCCGAACAGGTAGCGATACTGCGGGTATTTCGCCAGATATGCGCCGATCCCCAGCCACAGATAGTCAAGGCCGCGTTTGCCCCAGTAAGCGGGCTGGATAAAGCTGCGCCCCAGCTCAATGCCCTGCATCAGAATCGGGTTCATCTGATGGTCGTAGTGGAACAGGCTGTGGCTGTAGATCCCCTCGACGCCCTTGCGCTCTAACTGTTCGGCGGTAGGGATAAAGCGGTAGGCACCGACGATATCCAGCGCCTCTTCGTCCCACAGGATCAGGTGATAGTAGTCATCATCATAGTCATCGAGGTCGCGACGGGTGCCGCTGCCCTCGCCCACCGCGCGGAAGGCAATTTCACGCAGCCGCCCCAGCTCGCGCAGGATCGGCACGTAGTCTTCGCCGTTGCGGCGGTAGAGGTAGATCATTTTGCCGTCCGGCAGCTGGCCAAGCACTTCGCAGCAGGCCAGCGCGCGCTTCAGCACCGCGCGGTCTTCCGCACGGGCGATGGCCGCTTCGGTCTGGAACAGCGCCGGCTTGCCTGCACCGACCCGATACAGGTGACGGCGAAAGCGTGCCGCCAGCGCTTTGGCCGGCGTGTGGCCGTCGTGCCAGCTGGCGTAAGGGATGCGTTTGCCAATCTTCAGCTTCAGCCGCGCGCCGCGGTTATGGAACATCTCTTTGACCAGCAGCAGCATCGACAGCGGCCGGTAGATTTTCGAGGTGAGGTAGAACAGCGCGCTGTTGCGGCCGCTGACGTGGATCGGCACCACCGGCGCGCGGTAGCGGGCCGCCAGCTTAAGGAAGCCGTGGCTCCATTTGCCATCCTTCACTCCTTTGCTGCCGAAGCGTGACACTTCGCCGGCCGGGAAGAAGATCAGCACGCCCTGGTTCTCCATCTGCTCCTGCATCGTCGCCAGCTGCTGGCGGCTGGTGCGGTTGCCCATATTGTCCACCGGCAGCATCAGGCTGCTCAGCGACTCCAGGCAGTTGAGCAGACGATTGGTGACGATTTTCACATCGCGACGTACCTGTGAGACGGCGTGCAGCAGCGCCAGACCGTCCAGCGTGCCCAGCGGATGGTTAGCAACGATCACCACCGGCCCCTGGCTGGGGATCTGCTCCAGATCGCGTTCGCTGAGTTCGCAGCTGACGTCGAGGTACTCCAGCACCTGTTCCACCATATCCAGACCCTTCAGGTGGCGGTATTTCTGGTTGAACTGCTGAAACTCTTTTTCGTGCAGCAACACGCGCAGCAGGGATTTTTGCCATGAGGGGGTACGATGCTGAGGGCTGAGTTCTTCCAGTACGGTTTCGATAGTAAACACAGGCGGATCTCCGGGCGTTTTAGCCGACACTACCCAGCGTGGATGAACCGCTTATGGCAAAAAAATGACCGGAATAAGACAGCACTCAGGGCGGTATCCTGTCCGCCTGCCGGGTATCGGCTCCCCTTCGGGCAGTCACGCCTCAGCTGAAAAGATAGTTTCAACTGATAACTAATCGGATAATTTGATGGTAAAACGCTCCGTTACAGGTAAAAATATCTCCCCGGATTTAACGAAAAATGAATTATGAACACGGATTTTATTATTCATCACTGGCTGGTTGACTCCGCGTCCGGCTCGCTTATACATCAGCAAACCGGCGAGCAGCGGCGGCTCGGCGAGTTCCAGTTTAAGCTGTTACAGGTGCTGATTGAGCATGTCGGGCAACCGCTCTCACGCGATGAGCTGACCAGCCTGGTGTGGGAACGCCGGGTTATCGGTAATAACAGCCTGCCGAATGCGATTCACGCACTGCGCGTGGCGCTGGATGATAATGGCAAAGAGCAGCGTATCATCCGCACGCTGCCCCGCAAGGGCTATATCCTTGACGCCGACTTTTGCCATTCTGGCCCGTCAGCAGAGACGGTAGCCCCCAGCACCAGCACCCGCGCCGATGAACTACCGGTGAACGAGGAGCTACCGGTGGACGAGGAGCCTGCGCCGTCAGAGGCCGGGCCCCCCGCCATACTGCCAGAGCCCGTCAGCACGCCTCCCCGCCCCAGCCGTTTCTGGCGACGGCTGGTGGCGTGCCAGTGCATGGTGTTGCTGGTGGTGGCCGGCTGGCTGTTCGGCAGACAGATCGCCACCGAGGGGTCTGAAATGACGGAAGTCAGTGCAGGGGTCTACAGCAATATTCGCCTGGTCGAGCTGTATCGCGGCTGGGAGGTCTTCTCTGCAGCGGAAGATTTAAGCAGCCAGCTGGGGCCGGTATTGTTCACCCTTAACCAGCAGCTGGCGAGCAGTAAAATGACGATGGACGTTTACTTCTATGCCTATGGCTCATCACTCAATTACACCCTGTCGCTGAAAAATGCCTGCGGTGCGAAACAGCTGGCGATGAATATCAGTAACTGGCGCACGGATGAAGTACAGCTGAACACACTGATTTCCCGTGAAACACAGAGAAAAATCAATGAAATGGCCAATTGCGCTCGTTAGTTTACTGCTGATTACAGTGCTGCTTTTAGCCGCCGGGCTGATTCACCGGCCCTCCGATAAGGGTGGTGCGCTACTTTTTGACACCTTCACCGGGGAAGATCTACAACTGGGCTATTACGATCTGCTGGCCAGCCAGCGGGAAATTTACGACACCCACTTCGATCGGCGCGACAACAGCCTGGTGCTCACCCTGACCAGCCCCAATGACAACCGGTTTATGGCGAAAGTCAGCCTTGAACAACCCCAGGCCGATGGTGAAGGCGTCACCTGGCGCTATCGCCCGATCCACTATGCGGACAGCGGCAACGCCAGAATGATCAAAAATATTTTGGGTAACGCGGAGCAGAACGGCGTGCGCTTTGATGCGGTACATTTTGGCAAAGACCTGCTGGCCATTACGCCGTCAGGGCAAATTTTACTGGTCAACTGATACGTCAGGCTGACGGGGCAGCGCTGCCCCGCCAGCGTTAGCGATCGGCAAAACGCGCCCGCCACGCCTTCAGCGTTTCAGGCAGCGCCTGCTTATCCTGCGCGGTGGTGGCATAATGGACGCTGACCCCCTGTTTTCCTCCCGGTTCCACGCGCATCGCCCAGATGTTGCCGTCAGGCGTGTACATCACTATCGCCGCCCGCCGGTTGGCCATCCCTTCGTACCACATCGTGACCACGGTGGCCCCGAGGTTATCCTGGTCATCACCGTAAACAAAGCGGGTGGCCGTGGCCAGATAGTGCGCATAATCACTGCCCACCAGCTGACGGAAGCGCTCATCGGTGGCTTTATCCGGCAAGATACCGAGGCTCTGTAACGTTGCTTGCGGCCGCGGATCGGCCTGCGCTTTCATATAGATGCCGTCGAAGGCCATGATGCCGGGCAGCAGCACATCACACTTTCCGTGCTGATCGCTGCTCACCTTTAACCGGCCATCCGGCAGGGGGATCAGAATCAGGCCACAGTCACCTCCCCAGACAGGGTTATAACTCAGCGCCAGGCTGCCATAAAAATCGAGACTGCTGCCGAAATCATAACGATGGCTGCCGCCCCAGGCTTCCACATCCATGCGGTACTGCCATTTTGCCGGATGCTTGATATTAATCCGCCCGCCGTTGCCCGCCGTAGCGCTGGTGTTCCACCACTGGCCTTCCCAGTCGAAGGTTTGTGGGCTCTGATGCAGCTGGCTTATCCCGGTCAGGTAGACTCCCCGCAGGCAGGCAGCACTTCGGCAGGCATCACGCGTTGCCGCCCACGCCGCGATCCGTTGCGTGACACCGGGGGGATCCCGCAGCACTTCATCATTAAATGCGTTGCTGAATACGCGATCCAGCCAGCTTAGCTCCGGCACATCGCAGACGGTATTTTCCATCAGGCTGGCCGCTCGTCCGCAGTCCAGCGCCTGCACCGGCAGCCCCGATCCGAGTAACAGGCTGCCTGCCAGCAGGGGGAGAAATCTCAACATCATGTATGCTCACGCCTCCATTATCCCGAACCACGCCGCGGTGCACGCCGCGGTGCTGCGGGGCAGCCAAGTTTACACGCCGGGCACTTTTACAGCTACTCTTTCACCCGTTCACCAAACTGTTATAGCCTGATAAACGTGAACTGTGTCTGCTGTTACCGGCAAAAATAGCGTTTACTATCACTCTGTCCGCATTCCATAACAGAGGTAATCCATGGAAGAAGTCAAAAAAATTCTGCTGCGCGAGATTGATAGCCTGAATCGCGCCGAGCAACGCGATAACAAACCGCGCTTCAGCTTCAGCTTTTTGAAAAAACACCCGGGCCTGTGGGCATCGATGTACGGTTGCTACATTCTGACCGTCGCGCTGATCTTTACCACCGACTTTCTCGGCTGGCCGGCCTTCTGGGGCGCGACGCTGTTTATCGTACTGATGAGCGGCCTGATGCTGCTGGACGTGACGCCGAAATACCGCTTCGAGGATATCGACAACGTCAGCGATATTCGCGTCTGCTATTACGGCGAGTGGTACTACATTCGCACCCTGTCGCCGCAGGCGATCAGCGATATTCTTAACAACGACAAGGTGCCGGACGAGATCAAACAGGGCGTGGATAAACTGCTGACCAAAAAGGGCGAAGTCGACTTTTACGACGTGTTCCGCCTGACCTGGGGCCAGAAGAGCGCCGCCGCGGTCTAACCCCCTGCCCGCGTGCCGG
This sequence comes from Erwinia sp. B116, assembly GCF_002865965.1. NCBI lineage: Bacteria > Pseudomonadati > Pseudomonadota > Gammaproteobacteria > Enterobacterales > Erwiniaceae > Erwinia > Erwinia sp. B116. The sequence goes on along the minus strand of NZ_JRZZ01000014.1, from coordinate 63,256 downwards.
GCGGTAACGCCGCCGGCCCGGCGATCAGTTCGACGATCAGCCGGCCCAGCGTCGCGACCGCCGCATCGTGTGGCTCCTGCCACCAGGCGGTGTTAAAGCGGAAGTAGTTCGCGTACTGCTCGCTGGATGAGAACATCTTACCCGGCGCAATGCTGATGTTCTGCTCTAACGCCCGGTAGTACAGCTGGGTGGTATTCACCCCGCCCGGCAGCTCAATCCATAAGAAGTAGCCCCCCCGCGACTCATTGATGCGCGCGCCGTCGGGCAGATGGCGCTTCAGCGACAGCAGCGCCAGATTTTTACGCTGTTCCAGTACCTGCCGCAGGCGGCGCAGATGCAGATCGTAGCTGCGGGTGCCGAGGTAGGTGGCCAGCGCCTGCTGCATCGGGGCGCTGGTTGACAGCGTACTCATCAGCTGCAGCCGCTGGATGCGCTGGGCATGTTTTCCGGCGGCCACCCAGCCGACGCGAAAGCCGGCCACCAGGTTTTTCGAAAACGACGAGCAGTGCAGCACGTTGTCATCGCGGTCGAAGGCTTTGGCCGGCAGCGGCTTCTCCGCGCCGAAATAGAGCTCGCTGTAGACGTCATCCTCAATCAGCGCCACGTTATGCTGCGCCAGCAGCGCCACCAGCTGCTGCTTGCGGGCTTTGCTCAGGGTGCAGCCAACCGGGTTCTGCTGATTGCTCATCATCCACAACGCCTTGATCGGCCAGCGCTGCAGCGCGCGGCTCAGTTCGTCGAGATCGATGCCGTTCTGCGGGTCGGTGGCGATCGCCACGCTCTTCAGCTTCAGCCGCTCGATTGCCTGCAGCGCGCCATAAAAGGACGGGTTTTCAATTGCCACCCAGTCACCCGGCTCGGTCAGCGCCTGCAGGCTAAGGTTCAGCGCTTCCATCGCTCCGTTGGTGATGACAATTTCGTCCGGGGTCACCTGCACCCCCTGTAGCGCATAGCGCTGCGCCAGCGTTTTGCGCAGCGCCTCGTTGCCGGGTGGCAGATTGTGCAGCGCGTCCACCGCCTTCATGCTGTGCGAAACGGTGGTCAGCGCGCGCATCAGCTGGCGCTGCGGAAACAGCTCGGGGTCAGGGAAGGCGGAGCCAAAGGGGATGATGTGCGGATCGCGGCTGGCCTGTAATACATCGAAAATAAAGGCGTTGATATCCACCGACTCCGCCAGCTGCAGCTTCTGATGGCTGACCGGCTGGCTGAGGAATTCGGCGCGCGGCGCCACGTAGTAGCCGGACTGCGGGCGTGACTGGATCCAGCCCTGGCTCTCCAGCACCTGGTAGGCGTGCATCACCGTCATCAGGCTCACGCCGCTCAGGCCCACCTGCTCGCGCAGCGAGGGCAGTTTTTCCCCCGGCAGCCAGATTTCGCTCTCAATTTGCTGGCGAATCTGCGCCACCAGCTGCTCATATTTTGCCACGACTGTTACAGGCCAGATGCAGGAATTGGAGAACTATTATAGGTTGCAGCGCGTTGACAGTAAATCAACCCGTGCAGGCGGGAACGTTCCCGCAGGCCGCAGCCAGACGCGGCACCTGTGGGAAGCACCGGTCAGCGTGCGCCCTGACGGCTGGCGGCCAGCCCACCGGCGGCGTTATTCGCCGCAGGGCTGGCGTCTTTACTGACATAATCCGCCAGTTCCGGTACCCGATCGGCCGGGATCGGCCGTCCGAGCAGGTAACCCTGCAGGGTGTTACAGCCGAGGCTGGTGAGGAAATCCTGCTGTTCCGCCGTCTCCACCCCTTCCGCCACCACCTTCAGATTGAGGGTCTGTGCTAAGGCAACGATGGCGGTGACGATGGTGGCATCTTCGGTCTGCGCCTGTAGCTCGCGGACAAACGCGCGGTCGATTTTCAGCTCGCTTGCCGGCAGTCGCTTCAGGTACAGCAGGCTGGAGTAGCCGGTGCCAAAGTCGTCAATTGACGCTTTTACCCCCAGCCCGGTCAGCCGGGTGAGGATGCGCACGCTTTCGTCCGGATCGCGCATCGCGGTGGTTTCTGTGACCTCCAGCGTCAGCAGTTCCGCCGGGATCTGGTGTTTCTGCAGCGCCGCCACCACCGTCTCCACCAGCCCGCTCTGCTCAAACTGCAGCGCCGACAGGTTGACCGCCACCGACCACTGGGTATTGCCCTGCAGATGCCACTCGCGCAGCTGACGGCAGGCTTCATCAATCACCCAGTTGCCGATGCTGATAATCAGGCCGGTTTTCTCCGCCAGCGGCAGAAACACGTCAGGCGTCAACAGGCCGCGTTGCGGATGCTGCCAGCGCAGCAGCGCCTCAAAGCCGATCACCGGCCCGCTGGGCGCACAGAACTTCGGCTGGTAGAACAGGCGCAGCTCGCGGTGTTCCTGTGCCAGCCACAGATCGTTAATCAGCTGCAGCTGGCTCTGGGCAATGGTGTTCATCGACGGCTGGAAGAAGGTATAACCGTTACGGCCATTATTCTTGGTGTGGTACATGGCGGCATCGGCGTTAAACATCAGCTCGCGCTCATCGGCTCCGTCCCCCGGGAACACCGCGATACCGATGCTGAGCGACACCACCAGCTCATAGCGGGAGATATCAAACGGCGCTTCCACCGCCTTGACCAGCGCATCGGCAACCGTGGCCGCATCGTTCGGATCGTCGATTTCGATCAGCAGCACAAACTCATCGCCGCCGAGCCGCGCCAGCGTATGGTGGCCGTCCATCTTTTCTTTCATCCGTTCGCTGACGGCGATCAGCAGGCTGTCACCGATATGGTGGCCAAAGGCGTCATTGACCGCCTTGAAACCGTCAAGATCCATAAACATCAGCGCGAACTTAGAGTCTTCGCGGGTGGCTTTATTCAGCGCCTGGTCCAGCCGGTCTTCCAGCAGAATACGGTTCGGCAGCCGGGTCAGGTTATCGTGCAGCGCCAGCTGGGCCAGCTCACGGTTGGCTTCGGCCAGCGATGAGGCCAGCACTGAGGTACGCGCCTGCATCCGCGCGTCGAGCATCGATACCAGCAGGGTGATCCCCAGCACCGCCAGCGTGACCACGATCACCAGGATCGCCAGCCAGCTGCTGTTGACCCCCAGATGGGCCGTGTGGCTCTCCATCGGGAAACTGGCGGCGGCCATGCCGGTGTAGTGCATACCGGCGATCGCCAGGCCCATCACCACCGCCGCGCCGCCGCGCTTCAGCGTCAGGTAGCCCATTTTCAGCCGCAGGTGAAAGGCCAGCCACAGCGCGGCACCAGAGGCACCAAAGGCAATCATTACCGACACGGCCACCCAGCCCCAGTGCCAGACAATACCCGGTTCGACCATCAGCGCGGCCATGCCGGTGTAGTGCATCGCCACCACGCCGCTGCCCATAATCACCGCGCCACCGGCCAGCCGGTACCACGGCAGCTCACCATAACAGACCACCCACAGGGCAAACATCGATGCTGCTACGGCGATCAGCATCGACACGCCGGTCAACAGGGCGTTATAGCTCATCTCCACCGGCAGGCTCATCGCCAGCATGCCGATAAAGTGCATTGCCCAGATGCCGATGCCCATCGCAAAACCGCCGCCCACCAGCCAGACGTTTGCCACTTTCCCGGTCGACGTCGCGACCCGGCCAGCCATATCCAGCGCGGTATACGAGGCCAGAATAGCGACAATAAAAGAAACAGTAACCAGTAGCTGGTCGTAGGAACTCATGAGCATGTGAAAATCCTGGAAGCAGAAGCCATTTCCTGACTCAGTATAAATTAATTTTGCTAATGTAATTCTTCAGAGCGGTTCACCGGGTCATTTGGCGTCGGCCGGCAGGCCGGTGAATCCTTAGTGGCGAATAGCACCAAAGAAGGTCATGAGGGGCCAGACTAAAACCCGATAATTCATCATGTTTATTAAAAGAGTTTTTTCGTCGGGGAACCTTATCACCCCCCCTCTCAATAGCCTAGACCGGTATCAGATAAATCTTGATTTTTTTTTACCAGGCAACACAACACCGAAGCTTTCTTTATATTTTAAAGCGTTAACACTTAAATAAATTTTTGAGAATCTTCTTCACACCCGCTTACAGACTGTTCTATAGTTAAGTCAAATTGCGCTAACTTGTTAATTCAAGTAGTAGAAATTATTGACCTGATTCACACACTGAGTGACAGGCATTCATCTATTTTTATTGCCACGTTAAGCCCGGCTTACGTGAAAATTCATCAGGCGAAAAAGCACTTTAATCACTCTAATCATTAAGGAATGGTTATGAAAAATAAGCTTTTTCTGCTGGGCTGCGCACTTGGGCTCGGCATGGCCTCTTCGGGCTTTGCTGCCACCTCCAACGGGATCATTAACGTCACCCTGACGCTGACCAACGGTTGTCTGGTCAACGGCTCACCGACGCCGACCAGCGGTAATATCAACTTAGGTGCCCTGAGCTTCGGCACCAGCACCACCATCTTTACCGACCTGAACGCGGTGCTGATCGGCAGTGCGGGTAACGGTATCTACGTGCGTTGTACCACCGGCGCCACGCCGACGGTACAGGTGACCGGCAGCGCTAATGCGGCGCCGACCGACGTTGCCAATATCTTTGGCTTTGTCAGCACCGCGCCGCGCTACCTGAAGACGGCGACCGATGCTACCCGCGCCGTGGCCTACACGCTCTATCCGTCTGAAGCATCAACCACGCCGATCGCTAACGGCGTTAACCTGACCGCGTCAGGTACCGCCAGCCCAACGCTGGGAGCCAACTATCCGATCTACGGTCGGATTACCCAGGGGGGCAATAACCCGCTGATCCCGGCCGGCGATTATCTCGACACTATTACCGTCGCGATTAACTACTGATCGACAGTTGGAAAATCAGGGTGCCGTCAGAACTGGGGCGCGGGTTAAGGCGCTGTCGTGCAGGGCTGTTGCTGCCGCTGCTGCTGTTTTGCCATCGCAACGCGGCGATGCCCGCCGCGGCACCGATGGCGGTCAGCGCCACCATCAGCAACGGCTGCGTCATATCAGGCACCAACCTCGGGGTGATGGGGGCGCTGGATTTTGGCAGCCGCGCCGGGGTTGGCACGGCGACGCTCACCGCCAGCTTTGTCAAAAACGCCACCCTGACGCTGGCCTGTACGCCGGGAACTAACCTGTTGATGAGCATTAACGGCGGCAGCAATTTCGGCACCAGCCGCAACCTGAAGGTGGCGAATAACACCGATTTGGTGGCTTACACCCTGTACAGCGATGCCGGAATGACCACCGCCATTCCGGTGAATCAGAACGTCACGATACCCACGCTGACCAATGCCAATAATATTACGCTACCTGTCTACGGCCGGTTGTCACTGAGCGGGGTTTACCGCGCAGGTACCTACAGCGATACGTTAACGGTAACGCTGACCTGGTAGTGCAATGGACGCAATTAAAAGGATGACTATGACCGCTTCTTTCGCCAGGAAATTTGTCTTTGTCGTGCTCAGTCTGATTTCATGGCACGTCGCTGCCGGGAACTCGGTGCTAATTTCTCCGATCGATCCGAAAATCGGCAGCGACGATAACGCTGCCGAACTGTGGATTGAAAACCGCGGCAGCGATACCACGCTGATGCAGGTGCGCGTGTTCCTCTGGCAGCAGGCCGGCGGCCGCGAGCAGTTTCAGACCCAGCAGCAGGTGATGGCCAGCCCGCCGATGGTGCGGATTGAACCCGGCAAAAAACAGCTGATCCGGCTGGTGCGTCAGGTGATGCCCGCTGCCGGTAAAGAGCAGGCTTATCGCATCCTGCTGGATGAGATCCCCACGCCGAAACAGCCGGGCCAGCAGGGCAGCGGGCTGAACTTCCAGATGCGATATTCGGTGCCGCTGTTTGTCTACGGCCCCGGCCTCAGCGCGGCCAGTGCTAAGCCTCAGCTGAGCTGGCGGCTGCTTAATCAGAACGGCAAAAACGCGCTGGAGATCAGCAACGCCGGCAGCGGCCACGCCCGCCTCAGCGACGTGACGATCGGCGGCCGTAAGGTGTCGGAAGGGCTGCTTGGCTATGTGCTGGCGGGCAGCAGCAACACCTTCCCGGTCGGCGTTCCTGCCTCCGCCAGCGGCGAGCTGAATGCCAGCCTCGGCAATAATAAAAACTGGCGTAGCGGCGCTTCACGCTAGCCGATGGTCATCTGTCGATCGGCTTTACACCGCTGCGGCCTGGCGCTGTCCGGGCTGCTGAGCTGCCTGCCCTCGTGGCCGGCCGGCGCGGAGACCTTCGACGGTTTACCCCCGCCGCCAGCGATGGGGGCGACTCAGCAACAGAATTATATGCTGGGCCTGTCGGTGAACGGCCGCGACGGCAGCGACCTGGTGCCGGTCGAATTTCGCGACCAGCACTACCTGCTGCGCGCAGAGGATTTGCAAAAAGCCGGTATTCCCGCAGCTAAGCTCGGCAGTGGTCTGGTGGATGTCTCGGCGCTGGACGGGGTAAAAGCCAGCTACGACGCGGCCAGCCAGCGTATTCTGCTGACCGTTCCGGCGGCGTGGCTGCCGCAGCAGACCCTCGGCGAGCCGCTCAGCAACGGCCCACGCTTTGCTGCGCGCAGCAGCGTCGGCGCGCTGTTTAACTACGATATTTACACCCGGCAGAGCAGCGGCGGCGGCACCCAGCTGTCGGCGTGGAACGAGTTACGCCTGTTCGGCGGCTACGGCCAGTTTTCCACTAACGGCAGCCTGCAGCAGCGCCTGAGCGGAGCGGAGGGCTACAGCGACAACGGCTATATTCGCTACGACAGCTGGTGGGCTAACCAGAATGAAGATGACGTGCTCAGCGTGCGCGTCGGTGACCTGTATACCGATGCCCTCGGGTGGAGCAACAGCGTGCGGCTGGGCGGCATCCAGATCGGCCGTGACTTCTCGGTGCGCCCGGACCTGATCACCTACCCGCTGCCGTCGTTTTCCGGCCAGGCGGCGCTGCCCTCCACCGTCGATCTGTTTGTGAACGGCTATAAGGCCAGCAGCAGTAACGTGCAGCCCGGCCCCTTCTCACTGACCAATATGCCGTTTGTTAACGGCGCAGGTAACGCGGTGGTGGTCACCACCGATGCGCTGGGCCGCCAGGTCACCACCACCCTGCCGTTCTACGTCACCGGTAACCTGCTGAAAAGCGGCCTCAGCGACTTCTCGTTTGCCGCCGGCGCGCTGCGTGAAAACTACGGCCTGCAGAGCTTTGACTACGGCCCGGCGGCCAGCAGCGGCTCCTTTCGCTACGGCGTGACCGACTGGCTGACGCTGGAGAGCCATGCGGAAGGGGCAGAGTCGCTGGCGCTGGCCGGCAGCGGTGTGCAGGTGCGCGTTGGATCGCTGGGGGTAGTGAACGGTTCGATGAGCGGCAGCCGGCTGCAGGGCGAAGGTGGCCGGCAGTACAGCTGGGGCTGGCAGTACACGGCCAACCGCTTCAATCTCAGCACCCAGCATACGCTGCGCGACGCCGGTTATGGCGATCTGGGCGTGTTCGCCGACCGCTACGATCGTGACCTTTCTCCACAGCCGGTCAGCGACGGGCAGCCCGTGCCAGCGACCTATTTTTCCAGCATGAGCCGCCGCATCGGCCAGTACAACGCCAGCGCCACGCTGGATCGCTATGGCAACCTCGGTGCGGCGCTGATCGACATTACCAGCGGCCAGGGCGACCGTACCCGGCTGCTGAACCTGTCGTGGAGCAAAAGTTTATGGGGCAACAGCAATCTGTACCTCTCCGCCAGCCGCGATATGCAGGCCGGGGACTGGTCGGGCATGCTGTCGCTGTCGGTGCCGTTCAGCGACCTGCTCAGCGGCAGCATCAGCGTGGAGCGCAATCAGCAGGGCGATACCGCCCAGCGCTTTTACGTGTCACGTGCGATGCCGACCGACGGCGGTTTTGCCGCCGATGCCGCCTGGGCCAGGCAGGGCAGCAGCAGCGGCGGTGACTATCGCCAGGCGACGCTGCGCTGGCGCACTCAGCAGATTGATACCGCCGCGGGCTACTACGGCACGCAACAGAACAGCACAAGCTTTGCCCAGCTCAGCGGCTCGCTGGTGCTGATGGACGGCGAGGTGCTGCCCGCCAACCAGGTCAACGACGCCTTTGTGGTGGTGAAGACCGGTTATCCCGGCGTTAAGGTGCAGTATGAAAATCAGCTGATGGGGAAAACCAACCGCAACGGCTACCTGCTGGTGCCGCGCGTCAACGCTTACTACCCGGCGAAATACTCTATCGACAGCATCGATCTGCCGGCCGATATGACCGCCAGCGATGTGGAACAACGCTTCCCGGTTAAACGGCAGAGTGGCTATCTGCTGAACATGGCGGTGGAGCCGCTGCGCGCCGCCAGCGTGATCCTGCATGACGGCGCGGGCCAGCCGCTGCCGGTGGGCTCAATAGTCAGCCGCCCGGGGCTGGCCACCGAATACGTCGGCTGGGACGGCATCGTATGGATGGAGAAACTCTCCGAACAGAACCCGATTCGCGTGGATACGCCGGATGGCCGCAGCTGCAGCACGCAGCTGGCGGTGCCTGAAGGCCGTCCGCACTCACTGACCACCTACGGCCCGCTGAAGTGCGCACTGACACCACTGCCCGCCCCGTCATCTGCAGGAAACCCACCATGAAAAAGTTACTGTCGATCGTTACCTTCCTGCTGCTGGCGGGCGCTGCACCGGCGATGGCCGTCTGTACGGTGCCCAGCCCGGTGACCGCCAGTTTTGGCACTGCCACCTCGTTTGCCGCCAACACCACGTCCAGTTCCGTCAACTCGACCATCAACGTTAACTGTGGCCCCGGTGCGATCCTCGCGCTGCTATCGGCAGATACGATAACCCTGAGGGGGACCGCCACCACCTTCAGCTCCCCTCCCTATCCCGCAATGGGGCTGGGCAGCGATGTGATCCCGTTTCGCATCTGTTTTGATACCGGCTGCGCCAATGAACTGCTGACCACCGGCAACACCTATACCATCGACAGCAGCAAGCTGCTGGGGCTTAACCTCGGCGGCAGCACCCAGGTCAACTTTGGTATTCCGATTTATCTTTATACCCGCACCGGCGCGGTGGTGGCGGCGGGCACCTATACTACCGACGTGTCGATCCTGGTGACCTGGAACGTCTGTACCGGTATCGGTCTGCTCGGAGCCTGCCTGCTCGGCTCGCAGAATACCGGCTCCACGACGATGACCCTGCGGGTCAGCATGATCGTCACCAACGACTGTACTACCCTGACCACGCAGCCGATCGCCTTCGGTTCCGCGCCGCTGGTCAGCCAGTTCACCACCTTCAGCGGCAATATTACCGTGGTCTGCACTAAGGGCAGTACCTATACCGTCGGCATTACCAACGGTCAGCACGCCACGGGAACCCAGCGCTATATGATCAGCGGCAGTACCCTGCTGGCCTATCAGATCTACAAGGGCACCGGCACCACCTACTGGGGACCAACCGGTACCGACCGCCAGTCCAGCAGCGCAGTGACGGCCAATGCGGACTTCATCACCCGGGTGTTCCCGTTTAACGCCCGCATCCTGACCACACAAAATACGCCGGTGGCGGGCTCCTACACCGATACGGTGTCGGTAGACGTGTCGTTCTGATCGATGAGTAACGGTTAATCACGGCTGGAATTGTTAATTTTTTGTTACTTATCCGTGCGCCAGCGCAACGCCTGCGGTGATCCTCATCACATTAAAACCGTGACGGGCGGGATAAAACGGAGGGAAACCACAAGGAAGCCGTGATGAACAATGTGACCTCCCCCTCCCGCCAGGGTAACGCCCGCACCATCTTTAACGTGACCAGCGGTAACTTCCTGGAAATGTACGACTTTATGGTGTTTGGCTACTACGCCAGCGCCATCGCGAAAACCTTTTTCCCCGGTGACGATCCCTTCGCCTCGCTGATGCTGACGCTGATGACCTTCGGTGCCGGCTTCCTGATGCGGCCGCTGGGAGCGATTATTCTCGGGGCGTATATCGACCGGCACGGCCGCCGCAAAGGTCTGCTGCTGACGCTGGGACTGATGGCGATGGGCACGCTGACCATTGCGGTGATGCCGGGCTACGCCACGCTGGGCATGGCCGCGCCGGTGCTGATACTGCTCGGGCGGCTGCTGCAGGGCTTCTCGGCCGGGGTCGAGCTGGGCGGCGTGTCGGTGTATCTTTCCGAAATTGCGCCAGAGGGCAGAAAAGGTTTCTTTGTCAGCTGGCAGTCCGGCAGCCAGCAGATTGCGGTAATTTTTGCCGCGCTGCTCGGCCTGCTGCTCAACCACCTGCTGGATAAAGGCCAGGTGACGGAATGGGGCTGGCGCATTCCGTTTATCATCGGCTGTTTAATCGTGCCGTTCCTGTTCTGGATCCGCCGCATGCTGGAAGAGACAGAAGCCTTCAGCCAGCGTAAACACCATCCGACCCTGCGTCAGGTGCTGCGCTCGGTGGTGCGAAACTGGGCGCTGGTGCTGGCGGGCATGCTGATGGTGGTCACCACCACCGTCAGCTTCTATATGATCACCGCCTTCACGCCGACCTTCGGCATAACGGTGCTGATGATGAGCGATAAGCAGAGCTTTTTCGTCACCCTGTGCATCGGCGTCTCTAACCTGTTCTGGCTGCCGGTGATGGGTGCGCTGTCCGACCGCGTCGGTCGCCGCCCGCTGCTGCTGCTGTTTACCCTGCTGATGATCGCGACGGCCTGGCCGGTGCTGCACTGGCTGGTGAACGCCCCCAGCTTTAGCCACCTGCTGGAGGCCGAGCTGTGGCTGTCGTTCCTGTACGGCAGCTACAACGGCGCGATGGTGGTATATCTGACCGAGGTGATGCCAGCCGACGTGCGGGCGACCGGTTTCTCGCTGGCCTACAGCCTGGCCACCGCGCTGTTTGGTGGCTTTACCCCGGCCATCTGCAGCTACCTGATCCACGCCACCGGCGATAAGGCGATGCCCGGCGTCTGGCTGAGCATTGCCGCCGTCTGCGGGCTGGCGGGCACGCTGCTGATCCAACCGCTGGTGAAGCAGTACCGGGCGCGCCGGCTGGCGGAACAGGCCGTTTCCTGGCCGTAACCCGGACCTGCTGCCATAAAAAAAGCCGCTACCTGTCGCAGGTTAGCGGCTTTTTTAGATCCGACGCTTACTTCTTCGCGACGGTTTCCATGCCCATCAGGCCAATTTTCAGATATCCCGCTTCACGCAGCTTATCCATCACGCTCATCAGCGTTTCATAGTCGACGGTTTTATCGGCCTGGAAGAAGATGGTGGTGTCCTTCTTGCCTTCGGTCTGCCGGGTCAGCACCTGCACCAGCGTCTCCGGGGTCACCGCATCGTTGCCGATAAACAGCTGGTTATCCGCTTTGATCGACAGATACACCGGTTTTTCCGGGCGCGGCTGCGGCGCACTGGAGGACGCAGGCAGATTGACGCGGACGTCAACGGTGGCGAGCGGCGCGGCGACCATAAAGATAATCAGCAGCACCAGCATAACGTCGATAAACGGCGTTACGTTGATCTCGTGCATTTCACCGTTGCTGTCGAGGTCTTCGTTTAATCGCATGGCCATAACGCTTAACCTACCCGCAGTTTCTGCGCAGACTTAACGCGGTGAGCATCTTCGCTGGCGGCCAGGTCAAGATCGCGGCTCTGCAGCAGCAGCACCTGGGCAGCCACGTCGCCCAGCGAGGCTTTGTAGTTGCCGATCAGGCGGGCAAAGACGTTGTAGATCACCACCGCCGGGATCGCGGCGACCAGGCCGATCGCCGTCGCCAGCAGCGCTTCGGCAATCCCCGGTGCCACCACCGCAAGGTTGGTGGTCTGGGTTTTGGCGATGCCGATAAAGCTGTTCATGATGCCCCATACGGTACCGAACAGGCCGACAAACGGCGCGATGGCCCCGATGGTTGCGAGGAAGCCGTTACCGCGGCCGGCGTGGCGGCTGAAGGCGGCTACGCGGCGCTCCAGGCGGAACGCGGTCCGCTCTTTAATACCGTCGTTGTCGTCAGAACCGGCAGAGAGTTCCAGCTCGTTCTGCGCTTCCTGCACCAGTACGCTGCTCAGGCTGTTGGCGCTGAAACCGTCGCTGGTTTTGGTCGCGTCGTCCAGCGAACGTGCGCCGGACAGCAGCTGCTGTTCGCGCTTCAGGCGACGGCGCGCCGAGCTGAGTTCGATGCTTTTGCTGAAGAAGATGGCCCAGGTGACAACCGATGCCAGTAACAGCCCAATCATTACCGCTTTTACTACGATGTCCGCATGCTGATACATGCCCCAGACGGAAAGGTCCGTCTGCATCAAATCATTTGTCACGCTGTTTCTCCAACGTCTGAGTACGGATTACGAAAAATTCATCGCGGATCATATCAAAAAAGCGGGGAATTGATAGTAGTTCTCATTACTATTTACACTCTGTAAGGCAATTTTTGAACAACTTTTTGCTTTCTGTGGCTTCGGACACTTGCGTTGTGAAATTTTATCACTTACTCAGACGCTGAATGTCCCCGTGGCGTCAGCCGTGTTAACGTAAAAAAACAGACAAAAGTGACCACAAGGACCCGCCTTACCATGACCAGGAAACTGGAAACCACCTTAATCAGCGCCGGGCGCAGTAAACGTTACACGCAGGGATCGGTAAACAGCGTTATTCAGCGTGCTTCTTCGCTGGTTTTTGACAGCGTGGCGGATAAAAAACGCGCCACCGCAGGCCGTGCCAGCGGCGAGCTGTTTTATGGTCGCCGTGGCACCCTGACCCATTTTTCGCTGCAGGAGGCGATGAGCGAGCTGGAAGGCGGCGCGGGCTGCGTGCTCTACCCGTGCGGTGCGGCGGCGGTGGCCAACGCCATTCTGGCCTTTGTCGCCGCCGGCGACCACGTGCTGATCAGCGGTGGTGCCTATGAACCAACCCAGGATTTCGCCAGCAAAATTCTCAGCAAGCTGAACGTCACCACCAGCTGGTTCGATCCGCGCCCCGGCACCGACATCAGCGACCTGGTGCAGGCCAACACCCGCGTGGTATTCCTTGAGTCACCGGCCTCGATCACGATGGAAGTGCCGGACATCCCGGGGCTGGTGGCCGCGGTGCGCCGCAAAGCGCCGGAAGCGATCATCATGCTGGATAACACCTGGGGGGCCGGCATCCTGTTCCGCGCGCTCGATTCTGGCGTGGATATCTCGATTCAGGCCGGCACCAAGTACCTGGTCGGCCACTCCGACGCGATGATCGGCACCGCGGTGGCCAATGAACGCTGCTGGGCGCAGCTGCGTGAAAACTCTTACCTGATGGGGCAGATGGTCGATGCCGATACCGCCTACGTCACCAGCCGCGGCCTGCGCACGCTGGCGGTGCGCCTGCGCCAGCATGAAGAGAGCAGCATCCGCGTGGCGCAGTGGCTGGCGGAGCGGGATGAGGTGGCGGCGGTCAATCACCCGGCGCTGCCGCAGTGCAAGGGGCATGAGTTCTGGCGGCGCGATTTTACCGGCAGCAGCGGCCTGTTCTCGTTTGTGCTGAAAGAGCGGCTCAGCGCCGAACGGCTGGCGCTGTACCTCGACAACTTCAGCCTGTTCAGCATGGCCTACTCGTGGGGCGGCTTTGAGTCGCTGATCCTCGCCAACCAGCCGGAAGAGCTGGCGGACATTCGCCCGGCGGGGGGCGTCGATTTTACCGGCACGCTGGTACGCCTGCACATCGGCCTGGAAAATGCCGATGACCTGATTGATGACCTGCAGGCTGGTTTTACCCGCCTGAACGGCTAAACTCCCTTAACTGACCTCAATAAAGACGCAACGGCGCATGCCGTTCGCGTCTTTGATCAACATCCCGGAACGCATTTGCGGGTAGAATACGACGATAATCGCAGGTAACGGGAATCATAATGGGTGTTTTGCACGAGATTGTTCAGGCGCTGTGGCACCAGGATTTCGCGGCGCTGGCCAATCCGCAGGTAATTTGGGTGGTTTACGGCGTGATGTTTGCCACGCTGCTGCTGGAAAACGGCCTGCTGCCGGCCGCCTTTCTGCCCGGCGACAGCCTGCTGCTGCTGGCCGGGGCGATGGTGGCCAAAGGAGTGATGGGCTTTATCCCGACCATGGTGATCCTTACCGTCGCCGCCAGCCTCGGCTGCTGGCTGAGCTATCTGCAGGGGCGCTGGCTGGGCAATACCCGGGTGGTTAAAGGCTGGCTGCTGCACCTTCCCGCGCACTATCATCAGCGCGCATGGTCAATGTTTAACCGCCACGGCCTGCTGGCGCTACTGGCCGGGCGTTTTCTGGCGTTTGTGCGGACCCTGCTGCCCACGCTGGCCGGTATCTCCGGCCTCAGCAACCTGCGTTTCCAGCTGTTTAACTGGCTGAGCGGGCTGCTGTGGGTGTCAATTCTGGTGACGCTGGGTTACGCCATCAGCCAGGTGCCGTTTATCAAACGCCACGAGGATCAGGTGATGGCCTGCATGATGGTGCTGCCGCTGGTGCTGCTGTGCCTCGGGCTGATTGGCAGCGTGGCGCTGGTGGTAAAAAGCAAACGGCGCGCAGGCTGACTAAAAGCATTAACTCACGTGGTGGGCAGGGCCGTTGAGGCTGGCCACCGTGCTAACGCTCGCCGGCAGGCCCTGCCGCTGCCCGGCGTTATAACGCCGCACTCTGGCGCATACGCGCCATCTCTTCACCCGGCGTGACGCCAAAGTAGCGCTTAAACTCGCGGGAAAACTGCGACGCGCTCTCATAGCCGACCTTCATCGCCGCCACGCTGGCCTTCATCCCCTCCTGCAGCATCATCATCCGCGCCTGGTGCAGGCGGTAACTCTTCAGATACTGCAGCGGCGAGGTGCTGGTCACCGCCTTGAAGTTGTGGTGAAACGCCGAGACGCTCATATTGGCCTCCGCCGCCAGCAGATCGACGCTCAGGCTGTCGGCAAAGTGGTGCTCAATGCGCCGCAGCGAGCGGGCGATCTGGCTGAGCTGCGTCTGGCGGCTCACCAGCGCCAGCAGCGCCCCGCCGCACGGCCCCTGCAACACGTGGTAGAGGATTTCGCGCACGATCCCGGGGCCGAGCACCCGGGCATCGCGCGGGCGGGTCATCACGTCCAGCAGCCGTTCGGTGGCGCAGAGCATCTCTTCGGTCAGCAGCGCCGAGTGGATGCCGCTCGACTGCGGCACCGGCTGGAAGCCGTCATCGTCACCGATGTCGATCAGCAGATCCTGCAGCCCCAGCGCGTCCACCCGCAGCGACAACCCGGCCAGCGGACGTTCCGGGCTGGCAAAGGTTTCACACTCAAACGGCAGCGGCACCGTCAGCATCAGGTACTTAGTGGCATCGTACTGAAACACGCTGTTACCGAGGTAGCCGGTTTTCTGCCCCTGAAACAGAATGACGATCGCCGGCTGATACATCACCGGCTGCCTGGCCCGGTAGCGGTCAGCGTGGATCAGGCTGATGCCGGGCACCGCCGCCACCGCCCCAGGTTTACCGCTGACCAGCCCGGTGACCTGGCGCGCCAGCCGTTCACAGATTGCCACTCTGTCCATTGCTCTCTCCGCTGAATATGTCGCCCTGCATCATCGCCTCACGCTCTCTGTTTCTCCAGCACTTTGGAGGATCAGGCAAGAAACAGGCAGAAATGTGCATTGAGCAAACGGCGGGCGCTGCGCAGAATGAAGCCAACCCTTTTCTCCCTTCAGCGATTTGGATCCCCTGCCATGAACAATTTCACCCTGCACAACCCCACCCGCATTCTGTTTGGCCGGGGCCAGGTCGCCCAGCTGGCCGCCGAGATCCCCGCCGGCAGCCGGGTACTGATTACCTGGGGCGGCGGCAGCGTTA
>NZ_JRZZ01000014.1:19783-47338 GCF_002865965.1 Erwinia sp. B116 | reverse complement strand
CAACCGCAGCGCGGTGATCACCCGCCGCGCTACCCAGGATAAGCAGTCGTTCCGCAACAACCTGCTCTATCCGCGCTTTGCCATCCTCGACCCGGAATACACTTACAGCCTGCCGCCGGTGCAGATTGCCAACGGCGTGGTCGACGCCTTTGTGCACATCGTCGAGCAGTATCTGACGTATCCGGTCGACGCACGGGTGCAGGATCGCTTTGCGGAAGGCCTGCTGCTGACGCTGCTGGAAGAGGGGCCGCGTGCGCTGGCCGAGCCGGAGAACTACGCCGTGCGCGCCAATATTATGTGGACGGCAACGCTGGCGCTCAACGGGCTGATCGCCGCCGGCGTGCCGCAGGACTGGGCTACCCATATGCTCGGCCACGAGCTGACCGCGTTGCACGGCATCGACCACGCGCAGACGCTGGCCATCGTGCTGCCGTCGCTGCTGAACATCCAGCGCGAAGGCAAGCGTGAGAAGCTGCTGCAGTTTGCTTCGCGCATCTGGGGGCTGGAGGACGGCGACGAGCAGCAGCGCATCGACGGCGCGATCGCCGCCACCCGCGACTTCTTCGAACGGATGGGCCTCGCCACGCGCATGGCGGACTACCAGCTTGACGGCTCGTCAATCCCGCAGCTGCTGTTGAAACTGGAGCAGAAAGGGCTGACGGCGCTGGGCGAGCGCCAGGACATTACGCTGGCGGTCAGCAGACAGATCTACCTCGACGCACGCTAATCCCCGCCGGTTTTTGCCTTTTCGGCTAGACTTACCGCTATTGACCGGTGCCGATGCGCCGGTTTTTCCGCTATCGCTAAGGAGACTGTATGGCAGAGCAACCGATCATTAAACTGCACGACGGCAACCACATTCCCCAGCTTGGGCTGGGCGTGTGGCAGGCCAGCATTGATGAAGCGCGCCAGGCGGCCGTCGCCGCGCTGCAGGTGGGCTACCGTTCGATTGATACCGCCGCCATCTATAAAAATGAGGAGGGTATCGGCCAGGCGCTGCAGGAGACCGACGTGGCGCGCGACGACATCTTTGTCACTACCAAACTGTGGAACGATGACCAGCTCAACGCAGAACGGGCGCTGGAAACCAGCCTGAAAAAACTGCAGCTGCCGAGCGTCGATCTTTATCTGATGCACTGGCCCTGCCCGCAAAAGGATAGCTACGTGCAGGCCTGGCAGCAGATGATCAGGCTGCAGGAGCAGGGGCTGACCAAAAGCATCGGCGTCTGTAACTTTAATGAACCGCACATGAAACGGCTGATCGAGGAGACCGGCGTCAGCCCGGTGGTTAACCAGATCGAGCTGCACCCGATGCTGCAGCAGCGCACGCTGCACGCGTGGAACGCGCTGCATCAGATCCAGACCGAGTCGTGGAGCCCGCTGGCACAGGGCGGCAAAGGCGTGTTTGAGCAGGAGGTGATCAAACGGCTGGCGCAGAAGTATGACAAAACCGCCGCGCAGATCGTCATCCGCTGGCACCTCGACAGCGGCCTGGTGGTGATCCCGAAATCGGTCACGCCGTCGCGCATCGCCGAGAACTTCGCCGTGTTCGACTTCCGTCTGGAAAAATCAGAGATGAGCGAAATTGCCGCGCTGGACAGCGGCAACCGGCTGGGGCCGGACCCGGAAGAGCTGAACTAAGCCGCTCCGGCTTAAAGAAAAAGGCGGGGCCGAAAACGGCTCCGCCTTTATCCTGAACAGTCCTGCCACCGCTAAATGGCCTGCGCCACTCATTAAGCGCCTGGCGCTGCCAGGGGTAAGCGACGGCTGATATCGCCTGCGATACGCTCACCTGCCCTGCGCCCGATAACGGTTTACAGCGTCTGCTGCACCACCATCTGCCCGGCGCTGCCGCGATCGGCCATCTCCAGCGTCTGACTGTAGTAGAGGAACGGGAAGTGTTCAGAGGAGGGCTGGGTAAAGGTGACAAACAGCTCCACGTCGCCGTCAATCCACACCGTATCTTTCCAGCCGCGATCTTCCGCCATCGGCTGCGCGCCGTTAACCCGTTTGATCAGGAACATCACCCCCTGAATATGGAACGCCTGCGGCGTATCGGCGTGCACCATCCAACGCTCAAAGCTGCCCTGCTGGGCCTGTACGTCAGTGCGGTTCACGTCCCACACCGCGCCGTTAATCCCGGCGGTATCATCCCCGAGGCGGAATTCACGGGTGCGGCTGACGCTGCCCTCAATCATCTGATCCGCCAGCAGCCGCATCGGCAGGTTGTCGGTGACCAGCGGCAGCAGCCCGGTGGGACGCAGGTTCAGGATCAGCGTGGAGGTCAGGATGCTCGACGGCTCGAAGAAGCCGCGCAGCCGATCCACCAGCCCGGCTGCTTCACCGGCGGTAATCGACACCTCATCGCCCTGCGACATATCCACCAGCACTTCACGCCGCTCGCCGGGGGCCAGCGACAGCTGCTGCACCGCCACCGGCGCGGGCAGGAAGCCCTGATCGCTGGCGATGACGTTAAATGGCCTGCCGTCGCTGATGCGCAGCTGATAACGGCGGGCGTTAGAAGCGTTGAGCAGGCGCAGGCGCACCCAGCCACGGGAGACCTCAACGTAAGGGTTCTGCGCACCGTTAACCAGCAGCGTATCGCCGACCAGCCCACCCGACGAGGGCGGGTCGTACTCCGGCGTGCCGAAGTTATCCAGTCGTTTATCCTGAATGATCAGCGGGAAATCATCGACGCCGTAGTGGTTAGGGATTGGTAAGGCCTTACTGACCTGATCTTCGACCAGCCACATGCCCGCCAGCCCGCTATAGACGTGCGGCGCCATATGGCCAGGGGTGTTGGCGTGATACCAGCAGGTGGCGGCGGCCTGGCGAATCGGGATCACCGGCGCCCAGTCCACGCCGGGCGACATCAGCCGCGCCGCGCCGCCCATCAGCGCGCCGGGCACCTGCAGGCCGCTGACGGTCATCGACACCGGCTCATTCAGCCGGTTGCTGTAGATGATCTTCACATCATCGCCGCTCCACACCCGCACCGTCGGGCCGAGATACAGCCCGTTAATGCCCCACACCTGCGCTTTGCTGCCACCGGTAAACGACCAGTGGCTGCGCTGCAGGGTCAGGAACAGCGGCTGCCCGCGCTTTGATTCAATCAGCGGCGGTACCGGCAACGGCGTGCCCTGCCCGGCGGCGCGGGCGCTTAACGGCAGCGCCGAGGCGGCGAGTGCCAGGCCGGAGGCCTGAATAAACTGACGACGACTGAAAGACATAACCACTCCGTTAGCCAAAAAACAGCCGCCGGAGCGGCCATAATCCATTTTCCCGATTTGCGCCCGGCGCGCCTGCGGCCGATAGCCTGCGTGAGGGCGCGCTGACCCTAGCGGGTGCCGGCCGCCTCGCGCGCGGCGACTTCGGCGTTAAGCTCGTCGAGCTTATCCGACATCAGCTCGCGGCAGTGGGTGGCCAGCTTGCGCACCGACTGACCTTCAAACGCCTTCACGTCCACCGGCGGCAGCATTTCGATAATCACCAGACCATTATTCAGCCGGTTAAATTTCACTTTATCGTGGGTGTTGGAGACCACCACCGGAATAATCGGCACCCCCGCCGCCACGGCGGCGTGGAAGGCACCGGTTTTAAACGGCAGCAGGCCGCGCCCGCGGCTGCGGGTGCCTTCCGGGAACATCCAGAAGGAGATCTTTTTCTTCTGAAACTGCGCCACCAGCTCACCAATGGTGCCGTGGGCGCTGGCGCGGTTTTCGCGGTCGATCAGCAGGTTGCCGGTCAGCCAGTAGAGCGGGCCAAACAGCGGCACCCACAGCAGGCTCTTCTTACCAACGGTGACGGTGGTCGGCTGCACGATACCGGCGGCGGTGACCATGTCAAAGTTGTTCTGGTGGTTACAGATGTAGATCGCATTGGGGAAATTTTCTGCACCCTGCGGTTTACGGTGTTCCACCTTCAGGCCCAGCACCGGTGCCAGGCGGGCAAACAGATGGCCAAAGGTCGCCACGTGACGCGGATTGCGCGGGCTGAACAGGCACCAGATCGAACCAAATACACACACCAGGATGGAGTAAATCACCACCACGATGATACGTAAAACAGACAGCATAATAACCTCATAATGGCTTGCGGACAGCATATTGCGGCGGGCCACGGCGGCAGGCACGTCGCGGATTAAATACCGGCTGGCGCTAACGTCAGCCGGCAATCACGGGGTTACTCTTCGCTGTCGTCTCGGGCGGGACGCGCCGGCCCGTCAACGTCCACGCGGTCAATACGCTGCAGGCCACGCGGCAGCAGGGTGCCACGGCGGCCGCGCTCGGCGCGGAACTTCTGCAGGTCAGCCGGCTTCAGCGTCAGCTTGCGCTTACCGACGTGCAGGGTGATGGCATTTTCCGGCGTCAGCAGCAGCAGCCAGGCCAGCCTGTCCTCACCGGAGGCCGCTTCCGCCGACGGGATTGAGACAATTTTGTTGCCCTTGCCTTTCGCCAGCTGCGGCAGATCGGCCACCGGGAACATCAGCATGCGGCCGGCGGCGGTGATTGCCAGCAGCAGCTCGTCGCCGTTAATCGCCTGCGGATTCATCACCCGCGCGTTTTGCGGCAGCGCCAGCAGCGCCTTACCGGCGCGGTTGCGCGATACCAGGTCGCTGAAGGTACAGACGAAGCCGTAGCCGGCATCCGAGGCCATCAGCAGCTTCTGCTCGTCTGGCGCCATCAGCACCTGCTCCATCACCGCACCCGGTGGCGGCGTCAGCTTGCCGGTCAGCGGCTCGCCCTGGCCGCGCGCGGACGGCAGCGTAACCGCGTCCAGCGCGTAGCTGCGGCCGGTGGAGTCGATAAACACCACCGGCTGATTGCTCTTGCCGCGCGCGGCGGCAAGGAAGGTGTCGCCGGCCTTATAGCTGAGGCCGGTCGGGTCGATATCGTGGCCCTTGGCGCTGCGCACCCAGCCCATCTGTGACAGCACGATGGTTACCGGCTCTGACGGTACCAGCTCGGTTTCGCTGATCGCTTTCGCCTCTTCGCGCTCGCGCAGCGGAGAACGGCGATCGTCACCGTAGGCGTCGCTGTCGGCCTGCAGCTCTTTCTTCAGCAGCGTGTTCATCTTACGGTCGGAGCCGAGTACGCCCAGCAGGTAATCACGCTCTTTTTCCAGCTCGGCCTGCTCGCCGCGGATCTTCATCTCTTCCAGCTTCGCCAGGTGGCGCAGTTTCAGCTCGAGGATTGCTTCCGCCTGAGTTTCCGACAGTTCGAAGCGCGACATCAGTACCGGCTTCGGTTCGTCCTCACTGCGGATGATATGGATCACCTCGTCGATATTGAGGAATGCCTTCAGCAAGCCTTCCAGGATATGCAGACGCTTCTCAACCTTCTCCAGCCGGTAGTTGAGGCGGCGGCGCACCGTATCACGGCGATAGACCAGCCACTCGCTGAGGATCTCCAGCAGGTTTTTCACTGCCGGACGGTTATCCAGCCCGATCATATTCAGGTTGATGCGGTAGCTGCGCTCCAGGTCAGTGGTGGCAAACAGGTGGTTCATCACCTGATCCATATCGACGCGGTTAGAACGCGGCACGATCACCAGGCGGGTCGGGTTTTCGTGGTTGGATTCGTCGCGCAGGTCTTCGACCATCGGCAGCTTTTTGTTGCGCATCTGCGCCGCGATCTGCTCCAGCACGCGCGCGCCGGAGACCTGGTGCGGCAGCGCGGTGATCACCACGTCGCCATCCTCACGCTTCCACACCGCGCGCATGCGCACCGATCCGCGCCCGCTCTGGTAAATTTTGCGGATTTCGCTGCGCGGGGTAATGATTTCAGCTTCGGTCGGGTAGTCCGGCCCCTGCACGATATCCAGCAGCTCATCCAGCGTGGTTTTCGGGCTGTCGATCAGGGCCATCGCCGCTTTGGCCACTTCGCGCAGGTTGTGCGGTGGGATATCGGTGGCCATGCCGACCGCGATACCGGTGGTGCCGTTCAGCAGAATATTCGGCAGCCGCGCCGGCAGCATCTTCGGCTCCTGCATGGTGCCGTCGAAGTTTGGAATATAGTCAACCGTGCCCTGCCCCAGCTCGCCAAGCAGCACTTCGGCGTATTTCGACAGGCGTGACTCGGTATAACGCATGGCGGCGAAGGATTTCGGGTCATCCGGCGCACCCCAGTTGCCCTGACCGTCTACCAGCGGGTAGCGGTAGGAGAACGGCTGCGCCATCAGCACCATCGCTTCGTAGCAGGCGCTGTCGCCGTGCGGGTGATATTTACCCAGCACGTCACCGACGGTACGCGCCGACTTCTTAAATTTTGCGCTGTTGTTCAGCCCCAGCTCAGACATGGCATAGACGATGCGGCGCTGAACCGGCTTGAGGCCATCGCCAATATAGGGAAGCGCCCTGTCCATGATCACGTACATGGAGTAGTTGAGATAGGCGTTTTCCGTAAATTTATGCAGGGCAAGGCGCTCTGCGCCGTCCTGCGTCAAGTCGCTCATGTATCTGTTTTCCTCACATCCGGGCGTTAGTGCTTACAGCGGGTTGCGTGCCACACAAGCCTTGTTTGGCGAGGATAGTACCTTATTCGCCGGGGCTCTGCACCGATAACCGCCGGGTTTGTGGCGCAGAACCCATACGACTTTCACCCACGCAGCCGTGGCTCAGCCAGCGGCCTGCGACGCCGTGAGCGCGGGGTCAGCCTGCCGGGTTAGCTTAAAGAAGGCTCCGTACAGCGCGGCATCGTTCTGATAGTGGCAGCGGTCAATTTCCGGGAACGGGAAGTCACCAAACTGACGGCTCTCAGCGACCAGCTGAGCAAAGTGGTGGCGCACGCGCTCCAGCAGCACCGGCTGCGCGCTGATGCCGCCGCCAATGACGATTTTCTGCACGTCCAGCGTGCTGTGCAGGTTGAACAACAGCCGGGCAACCTCACGACAGAAGTCATCAAAAATCGCCCGCGCCTGCGGGTCACCGTCGTTAACATAGCGCAGCGCCGTCTCGCCGTCGGTCAGGTCAGCATGGTCTTTGACCTGGTTGATCGCTTTGATGGTGTTGACCGCCGAGGCCAGCTGGCCAGCCCAGCGCACGTCACCGGCGGTGAAGCGGCTGACGATAAAGCTCAGCTCGCCGGCGCGGAAGTGGTTACCGCTGCGCAGCTGATGGTTAAGGATAATGCCGCCGCCCACCCCGGTGCCGAGCGTGATCGCCACCCCGTCTGCCACCCCCTGCAGACTGCCGCCGTACTGTTCGGCACAGGCCACGATTTTGCCGTCATTTTCGATCGCCACCGGCAGTTTATAACGTGCGTTAAGCAGCTCACCGAGGCGCACGCCGTGCAGAAAGCGCAGCGCGCCGCCTTCATAGATCACCTGATTCAGCGGATCGATAGCGCCGGGGCAGCTGATGCCGATGCCGCTGAAGCGGTACGCCAGGCTGTCAATCCCGGCATAGAGATCCGCCAGAAACGCCGCCAGCGAGTCACTCTGCGTGGCCCGCGAGTGCTTTTCGATGATCTCGCCCTGTTGATTAAACACGCCGTACTTTAACCGGGTTCCGCCGATATCAATCGTCAGCCAGACCTTCTCCAGGTGATTGTTCATTTCGCCCCTTTATCCTTTTCCCTGTTATCCCGTGCCAGCATCCGCAATGAGCCGATATTCTGCTGTGGTTTACGGGATGATTGATGAAACTGCTGAACATAGTAAGCCGCTGTTAAAAATCAGCTTTAGAAAAAACGACTGAGCCAATTATTAGCACAGCGAGTACGAACAGCACGAAAAAATGACACGTTAAATTGCGTTAAGCCTCAGCGGTACTCCCCTTGCTGCCAACAGCCTGTCTCAGCAGGACGCACCTCTTTTGTTGTCCCACCCATTGTCATCTCCGTTTTACACGTCAGATTCAGCCCGGTTTTGCCGATCATTGTTGCCGTCCAGTCAATAATGTTGTGATCATCCACGCATTTTTCCGCTGTGGCTGTCCCGCTAGAATGGCGTCAACTTCATGAACCGAGAGCAACCCCATGAGCAAAATTCTGATCCTTGATGCCGGTAAAACCTTCGCCCATTCCAAAGGCGAACTGAACCATACCCTGACCGGCGTGGCCGCCAGCTTCCTGCGCGACGCCGGGCACGACGTAGAGGTCACCGTGGTGGACGACGGCTACGTGGTCGCCGATGAAATCGAAAAATACCTCGCCGCAGACACGGTGATCTATCAGATGCCCGGCTGGTGGATGGGCGAGCCGTGGACGCTGAAAAAGTATATTGATGAGGTGTTTACCGAAGGCCACGGCAAGCTGTACGCCAGCGACGGCCGCACCCGCTCTGACGCGGCGAAGAAGTACGGATCCGGCGGCCTGCTGCAGGGCAAAAACTACCTGCTGTCGCTGACCTGGAACGCGCCGCTGCAGGCGTTTACCGACCCGGAACAGTTCTTTGAAGGGGTGGGCGTGGACGGCGTGTACCTGCACTTCCACAAGGCCAACCAGTTCCTCGGTATGCACGGCCTGCCGACCTTTATCTGCAACGACGTGATCAAGCAGCCGGATATCGAGGGCGATATCGCCCGCTGGCGTACGCATCTGGCGGCCGTATTCGGTCAGGCTTAATCCCGGCCGTAAGGCTTGCGTCGGACTTCTGTCGCTGCCGGTTCATATGCCCGGCGTATCGGGGGGCTCGCTTTACGCGCTGGTCGCTGCCAGTCCAGATGCCCGGCGTATCGGGTGTATCCGGAACGCGGACACGCTATAAACACATCCATGTGCGCTCGGAGGCGGCCATCCCTGGCCGCCGACGGTCCGCTAACCCGGATACACCCGATGCCCGTAATTTCTGATGTCGCTGTCGGATAGATCGCTCTTTGACTACAGCAGCTGCTTCTCCGTCAGCTGTTCGCTAAGAAAATCGAGGAAGCAGCGAATGCGGGTCGAGAGCGCGCTGTTGCGGTACCAGACCGCATGGATCGGGTGGCTAAGTTGTTTCGTTTCGGCTTCCAGCAGCGGCACCAGCCGGCCCGCCGCCTGATCCTCCCGGCTGAGGTAGTGTGAGATGCGCACAATCCCCTGCCCGTGCACCGCCAGCAGCCGCTGGGTTTCACCGCTGGAGGTGGCAATCGTCGGGGTGATATGCAGCGGCTCGCCGTTCTCATCATCCACCGGCCAGCGGTTAAGCTGCTCCGGGTAGCTGAACCCCAGCAGCCGGTGCTGCGCCAGTTCCGCCACGTTTTGCGGCGTTCCGTGACGGGCCAGATAATCCGGACTGGCCATCAGCTGCAGGCGGCTGCGGCCAAGCAGGCGCGCGTGCAGCGTCGAGTCGCGCAGTTCACCAATACGAATGGCGATATCGGTCTGCTGCTCCAGCAGGTCGATCATCAGCTCATCGGTGTTAAGTTCGAGGGTGATCTGCGGGTAGCGGCGGGAAAATTCGCCCACCAGCGGCACGATCGCGTGCAGCATAAACGGCGTGGCGGCATTGATGCGCAGATGGCCGGAGGGCGTTTCGCGGCGCAGGGCGATCGCCTCTTCCGCTTCTTCAACCGAATCCAGGATCTGGCGGGCGTGCTGCAGAAACAGCTGCCCTTCATCGGTCAGCATCAGCCGCCGGGTGGTGCGCTGCAGCAGCGTGGTTTGCAGCTTGCTTTCCAGCCGGCTGATGGCGCGGCTGATGCCGGAGGTAGTCTGGTTCAGCTGTTCGGCGGCGGCGGTGAGCGACCCGCTGTCGACCACTGCCAGCCAGGCGCGCAGCTCTTCAAGGGTGATTTTCACACGGAGATCCTGATAGCGGGCAGTTGCCCGCTATTAAACCCTATTCACCGCGCGAAGTAACCCATCTCATCCCGCTCAGCCACACAGCAGCATCACGGCCGCCACGCTCTGGTTGCGATGGGGTGCGTACCCGCGTTTGCGGCCAGGTGCGCACCCGCTACGGCGCCTGGTTGCGATCAGGTCCGCACCCGCAGCCGCGCCTCGATTTTATCGGCCGCCCTGGTCACTACCCAGGCAATCACCATATAGAACACCACCGCCACCAGGAAGGCTTCCAGGTAGTAGAAGTTCAGCGCGGCGGTCAGCTGCGCCTGGGCGAAGATATCGACCACCTCGATGGCGAAGGCCAGCGACAGCGCCTTCATGATCACCATAAACGCGTTGGCGAGATCGGGGATCGCCGAAACGATAATCTGCGGGAACAGCACCCGGCGGAACAGCTGCCAGCCGCTGTAGCCCAGCGAATGCGCGGCATCGGCCTGCCCGCTGTCAAAGGCGTTCAGCGCCCCTTTTACCACCTCGGCCTGAAACGCCGCTACGCAGGCGGTCAGCGCCACAATCACGATCACCCAGTTGGGCAGCGAGTGGGCGTTAACCTCGACGTTGAGCGCCCCGGCGATAAAGTGCAGCGCCGGCGGCAGGCCGTAGTAGGCGAGGAAGATGACGATCACCATCGGCACGCCTTTGAAGACCACCTTATAGCCGATGACCAACTGACGCAGCAGCGGGATGCGCTTGTGCTCTACCAACGCAAACAGCCCGCCCAGCAGCGTGGAGAGCAGGAAAATGGTCACCGCCATCAGCAGCGTTACCGGTACGGCGTCGAGAATGCTCAGAAAGTCCGGCAGCAACACATCGGTATCAAACATAGTCTTACTCTCTTAGTCAGACGCTGGCGGTGAATTTAACCTTCGCCGCCCCTTCGCGGGTGTATTTCCCCTGACGCGCCTCGAAGAAGCGCACCACCAGCCACGCTGCCAGGCACAGCAGCGAGTAGAGCACGGCCAGCACCAGGTAGGTACCAAACTGATACTGGTTGTAGTCGCGCTCCATAATCAGGTGCGCGGTGGCCATCACGTCGGCCGCGCCGATATACATCACCAGCGCCACGTTGTGGATCAGGTAGATCACCGCGTTACCATAGCCGGGCAGCGCAATATGCAGCGCCTGCGGGCCGATAACGCGGCGGATTTTATGGCGCAGCGGGTAGCCGAGGCTGTCGGCGGCATCGTGCTGGCCGCGCTCGACCGCCAGCCAGGCAGGACGTATCACTTCAGAGAGGTAGCCGCCGTGGTACAGGCTCAGCCCGACCATCGACGCCACCTCTGCTGAGAAGAAATCTTTAATGCCAAACAGACCGGCCACCAGCGGCAGGCCGTAGTAGGCGACAAACAGCTGCAGCACCACCGGGACGCTGCGCGCGTAGGAGACATACAGGTCGGCCAGCTGGCTGAGCAGCAGCACGCGGCGCACGCGCAGGGTGGTGGCCAGCAGCGCCAGCCCAAAACCGACGATCAGGGCGACAAACATTATCGCCAGCGTCAACGGCAAAGCCGAGAGCAGTTCGGGGATCATGGTCGAAAGATGCACGGTGAAACACTCCTCAATGGCAGTTCAGCTTTGCCCGCTGGCCGGCTCAGCAGCGGCCAGCGGTAAATCGGTTACTTGATGTACTTAACGACGTCTTCGCCGAACCACTTCTGCGACAGCTTATCCAGCGTGCCGTCTTCTCTGAGCTCTTTCAGCGCCTTAGCGATATCGTCATTCAGCGCCTGATTCTCATCATCGCGGTGGATTAGCACATAGGTGTTGTTGATCGAGACCGGCTCGCTGGCTTTAATGCTCAGCTTCTGGTTATCGATTACCGTCTGCTCGCCCAGATTAGACGGCAGGATCAGCGCGTCATATTTGCCGTTTTGCACTTCCTTCAGGCGGTCCGGGTAAGGGATACCGGCGCTGGAGGCTTTGATGGTCACCTTGTCGCCCGGGTTCTCCTGCTGCCACTGGGTAACAAACTTGTAGACTCCGCCGCCGGCGGTCACCGGCACGATGTTTTTACCGACCAGATCCTTCATGCCGTTGATGTTGCTGTCGCTGCGGCTGTAGATCTTCATCAGGCTGGCACCGAGCGGGCTGTCAGGGATCAGGAACTGCTTGCTGCGGGCCGGGTTCCTGTAATAGCCGCCGGTGGCCGCATCATATTTGCCGGTCACCAGGCCGGTCTCCTGGGCGATATCCGCCGCGCCTTCCAGCACAAATTTGTACTGCGGCAGTTTAGCGTTGATCGCGCGCAGCACGTCCGGCTCGTAGCCTTCCGGTTCGTGACCAATCGCGCCCCAGGAGAGCGGTTTGGATTCGGCAGCGGTCGCGATTTTAATGGTGCGAACCGCCTCCGCCGCGTGGGCGAGACCGGCGGTCAGCAGGGTCAGGGCAACGGCGCCAGGCAGAGCCAGACGACGCAAAGCGAAAGTGATTGGCATGTCTCGGTTTCCTTTCATGATCAGATAACGTGTTCAGCGTTAAGAAACTGGGCAAGGCGTGGCGTAGCCGGGCGCTCGAACATCTCTGCCGGGCTGCCCTCAGCCGCCACAATGCCCTGATCCATAAACACGATGCGGTTAGAGATGCTTTTGGCGAACTGCATCTCATGGGTGACCAGCAGCGAGGTGATCCCCGATGAGGCCACGTCTTTAATCACCTTCAGCACTTCCCCCACCAGTTCCGGGTCAAGCGATGAAGTGGGTTCGTCGAATAACATCACGTCCGGACGTACCGCCAGCGCGCGGGCGATGCCGGTGCGCTGCAGCTGGCCGCCGGAGAGCTGGGAAGGATAGTGGTCGAGTTTGGCCGACAGGCCCACGCGCTCCAGCTCCTGCACCGCGATCTCGCGGGCCTCCTGCTTCGACTTGCGCTGCACCACGACCAGCGGGTCCATCACGTTTTCCAGTACCGTCATATTGCGGAACACGTTGAACTGCTGGAACACCATCGCGGTGCGCAGGCGGATCGCCTGGATCGCCGCTTTATCCGGTGCCTGATAGTCCATGCGGATCTGGTCCAGCGCGATGGTGCCGGAGGCCGGTTTCGCCAGGTAGTTGATGCAGCGCAGCAGCGTGGTTTTACCGGTGCCGCTCGGCCCGATGATCGACACCACGTCGCCGCGTTGCACCGACAGATCGACGCCTTTCAGGATTTCGTTGCTGCCGTAGGCCAGCTTGATGTTATTGAGTTCGAGCATGTGCAGGTGGCTCCTGGTTATTTTTCAATGCCGGCATGGCCGAGCACGTGCATCAGGCGGTTGGCCCAGCCGAAGATGGCGATGGCGTGGATCAGATCGACGATCTCCGCCTCGTCCAGCCCGACGGCGCGCAGCGCGGCGATATGTTCCGCCGTCGCCGCTGAAGGGGTGAGCGAGAGCGCGCGGGCAAACTGCCAGATCGCGGCGTCACGCGGGCCAAGGGTTTCCGCACGGTCAAAATAGAGCGCGCTGATCACCGCCTGGCTGTCGGTCAGCTGGGCGTGACGCCGGGCGTGGACCACGGCGCAGTAGGTGCAGCCGTTGACCATCGACGCGCCCAGCGCGCCCAGCTCGCGGTCGGCGCGATCCAGCCCGCCGTCAACGTACATAATCGCGTTGAACAGCACGGTGCGCGCCACGTAACTTTCCGGATCGTGCGCCAGCGTGCGCACGTAGTCGGAGACCTTCTTGTTCGACGGCGTTACCTTCATCGCCTCCAGCTGCGCGGGGGTGGCATCATTCAGATCCAGCGGCGCGATATGCGGGTGCCAGCTCAGCGGCTTAAGGCTAATCAGCGGGATCATACGGACCTCATCAGGCGCAGGCCGGCGGCGATACGGGTCTGGAAATTGACAAAGGCGACCAGCTCGGAGAGCGCCACAATCTGCGGGTTGCTCAGCCCGGCCTGCTCCAGCAGACGGATATCGCTGGCCTGAGCGTGGGCGGGGGTCAGGGTCACCCGGTCGGTGTGGCGCGCAAGCGCAGCCAGCAGTGCATCGGCCGGGGTTTCCCCGGCGGCCAGCGCCAGCAGCGCGGCGTCCGGCTGCTGCTGTGCCAGCTGCGCGTCAAAGTCCGCCACCAGCGCCGCATCGTCGTTCAGCGCAGCGATACGCCGGGCCAGCGCCAGGCGTAGCGCCGCGCTCAGGCCAAGGCCATCCTGCGGCAGCAGCACCGACTGGCGGCACTGCTCGGCACCG
This sequence comes from Erwinia sp. B116, assembly GCF_002865965.1. NCBI lineage: Bacteria > Pseudomonadati > Pseudomonadota > Gammaproteobacteria > Enterobacterales > Erwiniaceae > Erwinia > Erwinia sp. B116. Next base: position 33,404 of record NZ_JRZZ01000014.1, on the reverse strand, counting down.
TCAACAAACACCGGTCGCAGGCGGCGGGTGTGGTACAGCGCATCGTCCGGGGTCAGGCCAGCGGCCCGATCAATAGCGTCGGTCACAACGCGTTCTCCTTCAGTAATGGGGTGGAATCCACCCACTCATCGCCCAGCAGCTCCGGGGTATCGAAGGCCTGCAGGCTGGCGTAATGGGTCGCGACGTCTTCGGCAAACAGCGAGGCGGCAATGCCGCGCACCAGACGATCGGCACCGGCGCTGACCGCCGGAATATCGCCGGAAACTTTGCCGTGGGTCAGCATCGCCGCGTCGTTAAAACAGTGAATGTTTGCCAGCAGCGGACAGCTGCCGGGCTGTTTTTCGCGAAATTCAAACGCCGGGCCGAGGTCCGGTGCGGCCAGCATCGCCGGGCGCGGTGCGCCCATTTCCGGCCGGTAGCGGCCATCTGCCCAGCTGCGGATATACGGCGCGATGGCGGCGAACTCCGGGCGGCCGTTAAAGTCGTTGGTAAAGCCGGTGGCGGCGATCAGGTAGTCGTAGCGCAGTTCGCCCTGAGTGGTATCAATCCGCAGGCCGCCGGTCTCTTCACGCACCGCGTTGATGCCGCAGTCGAGGAAGAAGCGCGCGTTGGCGTGGCGTGAGACGCGCAGCGTTGAAGAGCGCGGCGGTGGCGTCTGGGTGCTGCTGGTGTAGTCAACGAACCGCCACTTCCACGCGTCGTCCAGCGGGTGCATGCCGTGCACCACGCCCTGACTGCCGATGCCGGTCATTTTGTTGATGCGCGGCATCTCACGACGGCGGATCAGCAGATCCACCTGGCCGGCACCGGCTTCCAGCGCGGTCGCCGCGTTATCCATTGACGACGCACCCGCGCCGATCACCGCCACGCGCTTGCCCTGCAGCGCGCCGAAGTCAATCTCATCGGCGGAGTGCGCCCACAGGCGGCGATCCACGCCCTGCAGAAAGTCCGGCACCGCAAAGCCGCCGAGCCCGGATCGGCCGGTGGCCAGCACCAGCCGGCGGGTGTAAACGCGGCCGGTTTCAGCACCGGCAAGATCGATAGCGATCAGATCGTCGGCGGCGCTGATGGCGGTCATATGCACGCCGTTGCGCACCGGCAGCTGCAGCACGTGGCGATACCAGACGAGGTAATCCATCCACTGCGCTTTCGGGATTTTATCCAGCGCCTGCCAGGCTTCAGCGCCCCACTGCGCGGTAAACCAGGCGCGGAAGGTCAGCGCGGGCAGGCTCAGCGCCGGGCCGTGCAGGGTTTTCGGCGAACGCAGGGTCTCCATGCGCGCGAAGGTCACCCACGGCCCTTCCTGCCCCGCCGGAGCGGCGTCATAGGTGACAACGTTGTCGATGCCGGTGAGCAACAGCTTCGCCGTGGCCGCCAGACCGCACATACCACCGCCGATCACCACCACGTCGCGCACCGGCTGCCCCTGGTATTCTCGGGGTGGCACCCAGGATTTAGCGGGCAGTTCCAGCAGCGAAAGATCCTCGCGCAGGCGGGACTCCAGCGCGGTGAGGCCGTCTGCTGCGGACAAAGGGACAGGATGCGACATAACGATTTCCCTGGCGGGCCTCCACGCGGCGGAAGCCTGAGTAACAAAACATTACTATCATCAGGACTAAGCATGTTAAATGCGTAATCATCCGGTTAATGCATAGTAACGAACAAGGCTCGCATAATCCTCCGCGCTCAGAAAGGAGTCAATGCGGCTGCCCGGATTTCAATCAATGGATTTGTTATATGCTATGCAGGAAAAGTTATAACGCGGCGGCGCAGTTTGGGAATAGTGCCAGGAGTGAACGGCTTTGAGGGTGATAAGGAGATGAAAATAATGCCATTATTGTTACCCCCCCTTGCAATTGCTCACGGCGATTCGCAAGGGGGGACTGATAGCGAGCCCGGCGGGGCTTAAACCTCAATCTCCGCCGTGTCGCCTTTCTCCTGCAGCCAGTTGCGGCGGTCTTCGGAGCGCTTCTTGGCCAGCAGCATATCCATCACCGCCATGGTCTGATCGACGTCGTCGTCGCCGATGGTTAGCTGCACCAGGCGGCGGGTGTTCGGGTCGAGGGTGGTTTCGCGCAGCTGCAGCGGGTTCATTTCGCCGAGGCCTTTAAAGCGCTGCACGCCCGGTTTGCCCTTCTTACGCTTCAGCTGTTCGAGAATGCCGGCCTTCTCTTCCTCATCCAGCGCGTACCAGACCTCTTTACCCAAATCGATGCGGTAGAGCGGCGGCATCGCCACGTAGACGTGGCCGTTTTTCACCAGGCTGCGGAAGTGGCGCACAAACAGCGCGCAGAGCAGCGTGGCAATGTGCAGGCCGTCCGAGTCGGCGTCGGCGAGGATGCAGATTTTGCCGTAACGCAGCTGGCTGAGGTCTTCGCTGTCGGGATCGATGCCGATCGCCACCGAGATATCGTGCACCTCCTGCGAGGCCAGCACTTCGTCTGACGACACTTCCCAGGTGTTGAGGATCTTCCCCTTCAGCGGCATGATCGCCTGATATTCACGATCGCGCGCCTGCTTGGCCGATCCGCCCGCCGAGTCCCCTTCCACCAGGAACAATTCGGTGCGGTTGAGATCCTGGGCGGAGCAGTCTGCCAGCTTGCCGGGCAGCGCCGGGCCGCTGGTGAGCTTTTTACGCACCACCTTTTTCGCCGCGCGCATGCGGCGCTGGGCGCTGGAGATCGCCAGCTCCGCCAGCATCTCGGCAATCTGGATATTCTGGTTCAGCCACAGGCTGAAGGCGTCTTTCACCACGCCGGAGACGAAGGCCGCACACTGACGGGAAGAGAGTCGCTCTTTGGTCTGGCCGGCGAACTGCGGATCCTGCATCTTCACCGACAGCACGTAGGCGCAGCGGTCCCAGATATCCTCGGCCGACAGTTTGACGCCGCGCGGCAGGATATTGCGGAATTCACAGAACTCACGCATCGCGTCCAGCAGCCCCTGGCGGAGGCCGTTGACGTGGGTGCCGCCCTGCATGGTCGGGATCAGGTTAACGTAGCTTTCGGTCAGCAGTTCGCCGCCTTCCGGCAGCCACAGCAGCGCCCAGTCCACCGCTTCCACATCACCGGCGAAGGCGCCGACGAACGGTTTTTCCGGCAGCAGCGGCAGGCCGTTGACCGCCTCCATCAGGTAGTCGGTCAGGCCGTCCGCGTAGCACCAGCTCTGCTCGGTGTTATTAACGTGGTCTTTAAAGACGATCTCAACGCCCGGGCAGAGCACCGCCTTGGCCTTCAGCAGGTGCTTAAGGCGCGAGACGGAGAAGCGCGGGCTGTCAAAGAAGGAGACGTCCGGCCAGAACCGCACGCGGGTGCCGGTGTTGCGCTTGCCCACCGTGCCGGTGACGGCGAGTTCCTGCACCTTGTCACCGTTCTCAAACGCCATCTCATAGACTTCGCCGTTGCGGCGCACGGTCACTTCCACGCGGCGCGACAGGGCGTTGACCACCGAGATGCCCACGCCGTGCAGGCCGCCGGAGAACTGATAGTTTTTGTTGGAGAACTTGCCGCCGGCGTGCAGGCGGCAGAAAATCAGCTCAACGGCCGGCACGCCCTCTTCGGGGTGGATATCCACCGGCATGCCGCGCCCGTCGTCGATCACTTCCAGCGACTGGTCGGCGTGCAGAATCACCTCTATGCGTTTGGCGTGACCGGCCAGCGCTTCATCCACGCTGTTGTCGATCACTTCCTGGCCTAAGTGGTTAGGGCGCGCGGTGTCGGTGTACATACCCGGGCGGCGACGCACGGGTTCAAGGCCGCTGAGAACCTCAATGGAATCAGCGTTATAGCTGGACTGAGTCATTGTATGAATCTGATTGGTGGTGGCTAAAAATGATTGCCCCTCTCCCGGTTCGGCTCACTGGTGGGATAATCCCAGGAAGTCGAGTATGGCGGGGAAGTGACGTTCGAATCCGATAAAAGCATGATTTCCGCCCTCTTCAACCGTCTGGCGGCAGGCGCTGTAGTAGTCCAGAGCCTGACGGTAGTCGAGCACTTCATCTCCCGTTTGTTGCAGCAACCAGAGTAAATCCGGTGACTCTAACGGGTCGACCTGCATCACTTTTAGATCGTAAATATGGCGAGACTCTAACACATATTGCTGACCGGTGTACGGGTTCTGGTTCTCGCCCAGGAAATCCGCCAGCAGCTCAAACGGCCGCACGGCAGGGTTGACCACCACCGCCGGCACGGTGAAGCACTGCGACAGCCAGGTGGCGTAGTAGCCGCCCAGCGAGGAGCCGATTAAGCCTAATGGCTCACCTGCCGACTCCAGCACCAGCTCCTCCAGCAGCGCCGCGGCGTCGGCCGGAAAGGCCGGCAGCTGCGGCACCCGCAGCCGGATCTCCGGATGCTGCGCGGCCAGCCATGCGCGGAACTGCGTGGCCTTGGCCGACTGCGGTGAACTGTTGAAGCCGTGCAGGTAGAGCAGCGTGGCCATCGGTCAGTATCCTTCTGAGTCGAGATCCGGGCTGAACCGCTGGGTGGTCAGACGCTCCACCTCGGTTTCCAGCCGGCCGTCGTCGTACAGATCCAGCCAGCGCCAGCCCGGCGGCAGCGCATCAATGGTGAAGTTGGTACAGTGCGGCTTGAACTGCACGCAGGTCGACGGTGAGGTCAGCACCCGACGGCCGTGCCACATCAGGTCCAGCTCCTGGTGAATATGGCCACACAGCAGGTTTTTTGCCAGCGGATAGCGCTGTAAAACGCAGTCGAGCATATGCGGATTGCGCAGGCTGTGCTGATCGAGCCACGAGCAGCCGGACGGCAGCGGATGGTGATGCAACAGCACCAGCGTGTGCCGTTCGGGTGCGCTGGCCAGCACGCTCTCCAGCCACTCCAGCTGGTACTCGCTCAGTTCGCCGTGCGGCACGCCAAACACCTGGCTGTCCAGCAGCACGACCTGCCAGTGTTCACCCAGCAGCACGTGTTTTTGATCGTTGATGCTGGCGGTGGCGGCCAGCGTGTTGAACATTGCCGGCTGAAAATCGTGGTTGCCCGGCAGCCAGACACAAGGTGCCGGCAGACGTGCAATGCCCTCAGCAAAGTGCTGATAGGCTTCGGGGGAGTGGTCCTGCGCCAGGTCGCCGGTGGCGACGATCAGGTCGATATGACGCTGCTGCTCAGCGATGGCATCCAGCACGGCGTCATAACTGGCCCAGGTGTTCACACCCAGCAGCGTTTCGTGTTTACCTGCAAAAAGGTGGGTATCCGTTATCTGTAAAATCCTGACTCTGGACCCACTCGCCACAGGAAGTTTTAACAGGCTTTCCAATCAAAGTCCTTAAGGTTGCCGACGTACCTGTCGCAGTCGCAGCAGGGTTAACACACCGGAACGGCCATCGCGCCATGAGATAAGCAGTAGCGCAGCCACTCGGCAAGAAACTGGTTAATCTGGTGTTTTTCATCACGCTGGTGCAGCTTTTTATTCGGGTAATCATAGCGTGCTTTAAAGCGATAGATCTGCTGCGTGGAACACACTTCCGCCACCATCGCATCATGGTAGAGCCGCACCGACATTGATGGCAGGCTCCAGTAACTGACCGCCGGGGCGGTCTGTCTGACCTCCACCAGCGTAGTGTAACGGGTGGATTCAAGGATGGTAAGCTGATAGCGGGCACCCTTTACCTGATAAGCCACCGATTCACCAGTGCGATCGTCGCGCGGCAGCAGGCGGCGCATCTGGGCAAAATTGGTTTCGCAGACGCGCATCATTTCAGGAAAATCGGGGACGTAACGCTTCATTATTCAGGTTTCCACTCTTCACACAGCTGTTTATGGTGCAACTGCAGCCATTGCAGGGCAATCACCGCGGCTGCATTATCAATTTTCCCCTGCTCCACCCACTGGTAAGCCTGGCTGCGGCTGACCACGTGTACCAGAATATCCTCATTCTCGTCCTCCAGGCCATGGTTTCCCTGCGCCACGCTGGCATCCACTTCGCCGACGTAAACCGCCAGCCGTTCCGTGGTACCGCCCGCGCTGGAGAGGTAGTTAACGATCGGTTTCAGTCGCCCCGGCGTCAGGCCGGCTTCCTCTTCTGCTTCGCGCCGGGCCACCTGCTCGGCGTTTTCACCGGCTTCGATCATGCCGGCGACCAGCTCCAGCGTCCACGGCGTCGGGCTGGTGTCCCAGGTGGCGATACGGATCTGCTCGATCAGCACCACCTGGTCACGCACGGGATCATAGGGTAGCAGCACTGCGGCGTGGCCGCGTTCAAAAATTTCGCGGCTGACCTCACCGCTCATCTCACCGTTAAACAGGCGGTGGCGGAAGCGGTAGCGTTCCAGCGAAAAAAAACCGCGATACAGGGTCTCACGTGCAATAATTTCTACATCGTTTTTGGTGAAAGTCACTGGAAATTTCTCTTCAGCGGCCATAACGACTTCTCCTCTGTAATCGTGCTCTTATCTACAAATGCAATAGTAACGTACCGATAGTCTGGTTCTTAGTGAATTATTTGCGTAAATTTAGGCAGAATGGCACTTCTAGCCAACTTACGGCAACGATGCTGTCTGTTAGAATCGGCGATAATTTTTCGGCTCATATCAGCGCTACCCTAGCAATTTCGCTGCATTACAAGGAATGCGAATGAACAAACTGCTCCCTTTATTTATTGGTCTGAGCCTGGGCGGCTTCAGCGTCACCAGCCAGGCTGAAAACCTGTTGCAGGTCTATCAGCAGGCGCGTTTATCCAACCCGGACCTTCGTAGCTCTGCAGCCGACCGCGACGCGGCCTTTGAGAAAATCAACGAAGCGCGCAGTCCGCTGCTGCCACAGCTGGGCCTTGGGGCTGACTACGCCTATAACAGCGGCTACCGCGATGCCCGCGATTCAAAAAGCACTACAAAAAGCGCCTCGCTGCAGCTGACGCAGACCATCTTTGATATGTCAAAATGGCGCTCGCTGACTCTGCAGGAAAAAACGGCAGGCATTCAGGATGTTTCTTATCAGACCGCGCAGCAGACGCTGATCCTTAATACCGCGACCGCCTACTTCAATGTGCTGAACGCCATCGATACGCTTTCTTATACTGAGGCGCAGAAACAGTCGATCTACCGTCAGCTGGATCAAACTACCCAGCGCTTTAACGTTGGTCTGGTGGCGATCACCGACGTGCAGAACGCCCGCTCACAGTACGATACCGTGCTGGCTAATGAAGTGTCCGCGCGTAACGATCTGGATAACGCGGTAGAAACCCTGCGTCAGGTGACCGGCAACTACTACCCGAGCCTGGCCTCACTGAACGTCGATCGCTTCAAAACTGACAAGCCGCAGCCGGTCAACGCGCTGCTGAAAGAGGCGGAAAGCCGTAACCTCAGCCTGCTCTCCGCCCGCCTCACGCAGGATCTGGCGCGCGAGCAGATCCGTTCAGCAGAAACTGGTCATATGCCCACGCTGGATCTGACCGCCTCAACCGGCCTGAGCAATAACCGTTACACTGGCGATCGCGCAACACAGAATGACGCGATCACCGGTAGCAACCAGGTCGGCTTAAGCTTTAAGCTGCCGCTCTACAGCGGTGGCTCGGTCAGTTCACAGGTGAAACAGGCGCAGTACAACTTTGTTGCCGCCAGCGAGCAGCTGGAAGGCGCACACCGTACTGCGGTGCAGACCGTGCGTTCATCGTTTAACAACGTCAATGCCTCAATCAGCAGCATCAACGCCTACAAGCAGGCGGTTGTGTCGTCACAGAGTTCACTGGACGCGATGGAAGCCGGTTATCAGGTTGGTACCCGCACCATCGTTGACGTGCTGGACGCCACCACCACGCTGTACAACGCTCGCCAGCAGCTGGCTAACGCCCGCTACAGCTATATGATCAACCAGCTGAATATCAAATCGGCATTGGGTACGCTGAACGAGGAAGATCTGCAGGTGCTGAACAGCCACCTCGGCAAGGATATCAGCACCGCGCCATCGCAGGTGGCACCGGAGAACGCCGGGCAGGACGCCCGCGCTGACGGTGCAGAGCCGGCCCGCGCGGCGGCTATCCGTCCGGCGGCGGCCAAACCAGCCAGCGGTAACCCGTTCGGCCAGTAACGGTTAGCAGAGTCGCCCGGTTTCAGCACAAGCCGGTCAGCTAATTCTTACAAGGTATTCTTTATCCAGGGCAGCCCACGGGCTGCCCTTTTTTACGCTCTGTGCCGCAGAACGTCTGGCCGTTCACAATCAAACGTATAGCTTGGTAAAGATAAGCCCGCAATCCCTCACGATCGCTTCATTTTCCACCGCTATTCCCCTATCCTAGTCGTTATCTTTGGGCAAAGGAAAATATACGATGAAACGGACTAAACAGATCAATCATGCCTCCTTCCGCAAGAGCTGGAGCGCACGCCACCTTACCCCGGTGGCGCTGGCGGTGACCGCCGTCATTATGCTGGCCGGTTGTGAGCAGGCGGACGAAACCGTCTCGATGTATCAGAACGCCGACGACTGTTCGAAGGCCAACCCGGGCCAGGGCGCGCAGTGCACCACCGCCTTTAACCAGGCCAAAGTGGAAGCCGAGAAGACCGCGCCAAAATACGCCAGCCGTGAAGACTGCGTGGCCGAGTTCGGCGAAGGCCAGTGCCAGCAGACCGCACCGGCGCAGGCCGGCGTGGGCACCACCAACGCGGAAAACCAGTCCAGCGGCAGCTTCTGGATGCCGCTGATGGCCGGTTATATGATGGGCCGCATGATGAGCGGCGGCGCCACCCAGCAGCAGCCGTTGTTCTCACCGAAAGCGGCAGGCAGCCCGGCCGCCGGCCAGTACGTCGATGCCAGCGGTAAGAGCTACGGCGCGGCAACTCCGGGCCGTACCGCCACCGTGCCGAAAAGCGCGATGGCACCGAAACCGGCGACCACCACCACCACCACCCGTGGCGGCTTTGGCGAGTCGGTCGCTAAACAGAACACCATGCAGCGCAGCAGCGCCAGCAGCAATAACAGCAGCAGCCGCTCTTCCGGCACCACCAGCCGCAGCTTCGGGGGCTAAGGCCGCATGAAACGTATTGCGATTGCCGAGCGCCCGGACTGGCGCGAGAAAGCCAACGAGTACGGTTTTCATTTTCATACCATGTACGGCGAGCCGTACTGGTGTGAGGATGCCTACTATGAGTTCACGCTGCAGCAGATCGAGACGCTGGAAGACGCTACCGCTGAACTGCACCAGATGTGCCTGCAGGCGGTGGATCTGGTCACCGGCAGCGAAGAGCTGCTGGAGAAGTTCCGCATTCCAAACCACACCTGGGATTTCGTCCGCGATTCGTGGAAAAGCGGCCAGCCGTCGCTTTACTCGCGGCTGGATTTGGCGTGGGATGGTCAGTCTGCACCTAAGTTGCTGGAGAATAACGCTGATACGCCAACCTCGCTGTATGAGGCGGCGTTCTTCCAGTGGATCTGGCTGGAGGATCAGCTTAAAGCCGGTAAGCTGCCGACAGGCAGCGACCAGTTTAACAGCCTGCAGGAGAAGCTGATCGACCGCTTCAGCGAGCTGCATCAGCAGCACGGATTCAGCTGGCTGCACTTTGCCTGCTGCCGCGATACGGATGAGGATCGCGCCACCATCCAGTATCTGCAGGACTGCGCCACCGAAGCCGGGCTGCCGAGCGAATTCCTGTATATGGATGAGATCGGGCTGGGTGAAAGAGGCCAGTTTACCGACGTGCACGACCAGGTGATCGGCAATATGTTTAAGCTCTATCCGTGGGAGTTTATGCTGCGCGAGATCTTCTCCACCAAGCTGGCCGACGCCGGCGTGCGCTGGCTGGAGCCGGGCTGGAAGAGCATTATCTCAAATAAAGCGATGCTGCCGCTGCTGTGGAAGATGTTCCCCGATCACCCGAATCTGCTGGCCGCTTACTTCGCCGAAGATAACGTGCCGCATATGGATAAGTACGTGATCAAGCCGCTGTTTTCCCGCGAAGGGGCGAACATTCGCATCGTGGAGAACGGTAAGGAGATCGCCCGCGCAGACGGTCCGTACGGGGAGGAAGGGATGATCGTGCAGCAGTTCCATCCGCTGCCAAAGTTTGGCGACAGCTATACGTTGATCGGCAGCTGGCTGGTTAACGATCAACCGGCCGGGATCGGTATTCGCGAGGATCGCGAGCTGATCACTCAGGATCTTTCCCGGTTCTATCCGCATACGTTTGTTGAGTAACTGGCTGGAAGTGAGGTGCCCCTGCTGTAAGGTGCCCCGCTCAGGGAGCCTGTACACTCCGCAAAGACGCAAAAAACGTCATGCATGACAGCTCAGCACGGGACATCCCTGTTCCGTGATGCTTTGCTCCGTGTACAGGCTCCCTTCGCTTTAACTTCTGAGTCGTCTGAAGGTAAAACCGTCAACTCCGTGACCTGCTCAGGGAGCCCGTACACTCCGCAAAGACGCAAAAAACGTCATGCATGACAGCTCAGCACGGGACATCCCTGTTCCGTGATGCTTTGCTCCGTGTACAGGCTCCCTTCGCTTCAACTTCTGAATCGTCTGAAGGTAAAACCGTCAACTCCGTGACCTGCTCAGGGAGCCCGTACGCTCCGCAAAGACGCAAAAAACGTCATCCATGACAGCTCAGCACGGGCCTTCCCTGGCCCGTGATGCTTTGCTCCGTGTACGGGCTCCCATCGCTTTAACTTCTGAGTTGCCTGACTGAAAGCCACTTTGGTGGTTCGTCAGCCTACCTGCACCGACAACATGCTCAGCGATCCCATCTCGATGCCATCCACCGGAATCGAGACGGCTTCGCCTTTGGCGCGTGCGCCGAGGACGTAGAGCAGCGGCAGGTAGTGTTCCGGCGTCGGGTTGGAGAGCGCCGCGCCTTCGTGCTGCATAAAGTTGACCAGCGGATGCTGTTCGCTTTCGCCTTCCCAGGCCAGGTTGTCGCGCACGTACTGGTTGAATGACTCGGCCCACGGGTAGTTCTCGCCGCCGCCCCAGCGCACCATGCGCAGGTTATGCACCACGTTGCCGCTGGCGACGATCATGATGCCCTGCTCGCGCAGCGCGGCCAGCTTGCGGCCCAGTTCAAAGTGATAAGCCGCCGGTTTGGTGGCGTCGACGCTGAGCTGCACCACCGGGATATCCGCATTCGGGTACATTTTGATCAGCACGCCCCAGGATCCGTGGTCGAAGCCCCACTCCAGATCCTGATGCACGATAACCGGCGACAGCGCGTCGGCGATCTGCTGCGCCAGCTGTGGCGATCCCGGTGCCGGGTAGCGGGTATCAAACAGCGCCTGCGGGAAGCCGCCGAAGTCGTGGATAGTGCGCGGTTTCTCCATCGCGGTCACCGCGGTGCCGCGCGTGTACCAGTGGGCGGAAACGGCGATAATCGCTTTCGGGCGCGGCAGGGTTTCGCCCAGATGACGCCAGCATTCGGTATATGGGTTTTCTTCCAGCACGTTCATTGGACTGCCGTGGCCAAGGAAAAGCGCAGGCATACGGGAATGGCTCATGATATTGCTCCCAGGGGTAATTTGTTCTGATGAGCACACATTACGCCCTTTCAGGCCGGGAAAAACTCGGATAAGCCTGATGGAGATAGTCAGGAAATTTGAAGATGAAAAGGGCCAGCGGAGCCGGCCCTTACGCGGATCAGCTGGCCTGCTGCGTCTCGTGGCTGCGGCGGTACGCCACCAGATCTTCGATGGTCACCACCGGCATGTCGTGTTGCTTCGCGAACACCACCGCTTCCGGCGCGTGCGCCATGGTGCCGTCATCGTTGGTCAGCTCACAGAGTACGCCCGCCGGTTTGAAGCCCGCCAGCGTCACCAGGTCGATGGTGGCTTCGGTGTGGCCGCCGCGGGTCAGTACGCCACCGGCACGGCCGCGCAGCGGGAACACGTGCCCCGGGCGGTTGAGGTCGCTGGGTTTAGCGTCGTCGGCAATCGCGGTGCGGATGGTGGTCAGGCGATCGGCGGCGGAAACGCCGGTGGTGACGCCCTGCGCCGCTTCGATGGTGACGGTAAAGCCGGTGCCGTAAGAGCTGGTGTTGTTCTGCACCATCATCGGCAGATCCAGCTGTTCCAGGCGCTGTTCGGTCAGGCACAGGCAGACGATGCCGCTGCCGTGGCGGATGGTCAGCGCCATCTGCTGGACGGTCATGGTTTCGGCGGCGAAGATCATATCGCCTTCATTTTCACGATCTTCATCGTCTAACACCATCACGCCGCGGCCTTCGCGCAGCGCTGCGATAGCACGGGTTACACGCTGTTCAGGCGTGCCAAATTCAGAAAGTAGCGACTGATTCATGGTAAATAAACCTTAATAAATGTATGGGTTACCAGAACCAGGGCGTGCTTAGGAGTGTCAGAAAGTGACAAAAAAATAACGCAGGCGGGCACAAGCCCGACGGATGCCGTTACTCTCTCCCATCCGGACTCTAACCGTCGGCCCCGGAATTACACCGGATCTGCTGACCTTCAGAATGGCTCCTGAAGCGCTCGCGGGCTTTCAGCTGACGCTGATTTACCGCCGGTGGGGAATTTCGCCCCGCCCTGAGAATAAGCCTGAATACTATAACGCCGTTAAACTGGCGCGGCAACGAACAAAACGCGCAAATTGTTATCCACCGTGCGGATTTAGCCACCCTAACCGGCCCTGAAAAAGGCCGATTCTCTCGCCGGTGGCGGTGAGCCGCGCAGCATAATCACCGCGTTGGTCGATCGCAGATGCCGTTAACGGCGTTTTCCGGTTTATCCTTTTGCCATCAGGGATTACACTTAAGCGATACCCGTCACTACCAGGAAGCCGTCATGATTGACACGAAAAAAATTGAACAACTGGCCCGTCAGGTTCACGAATCCATGCCGAAGGGCATTCGTGAGCTGGGTGATGACGTTGAGAAGAAGATCCGCCAGACGCTGCAGGCGCAGCTGACCCGGCTGGATGTGGTGAACCGCGAAGAGTTTGACGTGCAGACGCAGGTGCTGCTGCGCACCCGTGAGAAGCTGGCGGCGCTGGAACAGCGGCTTGCCGTGCTGGAAAGCCGTCCGGCCGCCGCACCTGTCGTTACTGCGACGAGTGCAGCCGTACCCGGCAGCGCTTCCGCCCCTGCCGCAGCACCGGCCGAGCCGGAGCAGCCTGTCGACCTGAAAAAACCGCTCTGACCGGACGCCAGGCGGGCCGTAAACGCTCCGCGATCGGCTCTGCGGGACAATTCCCTCCCAAAGCCGTCATCGCTGCGGGCCAGCCAGGATAAGCGGTTGTTCAGGGCGGTCAAACCACAGGTCCGCGCTGACAGCCGTTTGTCCACGGCGGTTAACCTGATACCTGCCGTGAACGCCGCTGGCGCTCAGCAGTTAACCGGAGGCGCCCGCCGTTCTCCTGCGGCTGCCCCAGGACAGCCGCCCGGTGCCCGGTTATCCCCCCTTGCGGGTGATAATGGTCCTGATGATGTTGCTGGTTGAGATGCCGTCTTCGAAGTTAAGTACGCGCACGTCGCCGCCGTTGGCCCACACCTCTTTGCTGCCCGCGATATCTTCCGGCTTGTAGTCACCGCCTTTCACCAGCAGATCCGGCAGGACGCCGGCGATCAGCCGCTGTGGCGTATCCTCTTCAAAGCTCACCACCCAGTCCACCGCTTCCAGCGCACCCAGCACGATCATGCGGTTTTCCTGCGGGTTAACCGGGCGGGTTTCGCCCT
>NZ_JRZZ01000014.1:0-19755 GCF_002865965.1 Erwinia sp. B116 | reverse complement strand
CATCACCACTTTTTCACCGCGCTGACGCGCTTTTGCCACTTCTGCCTTCAGCTGCGCTTCATCCATCACGCCAAAGCCGGATTCCGGCCGCGCGTGGATGGCATTTTCCAGCTCAACGGTGGAAACGGTCGAGGTGCCGAGCTTGCCGACCACCACGCCCGCCGCCGCATTGGCGAGGAAACAGCTCTCTTCCAGCGTGTTGCCCGCCGCCAGCGCCGCCGCCAGCACGCCGATCACCGTATCGCCGGCACCGGTAACGTCGAAGACCTCCTGCGCCTGGGTTGGCAGGTGGAACGGCGCTTTGCCCGGCTGCAGCAGGGTCATGCCGTTTTCAGAACGGGTAACCAGCAGCGCGGACAGCGCATGCTGTTGCATCAGAGCGGTGCCGCGCTCGACGATCTCGGCCTCGCTTTTGCACTTACCGACCACCGCCTCAAATTCAGACAGGTTTGGCGTCAACAGGGTGGCGCCGTGATAGCGGCCGAAGTCGGTGCCCTTCGGGTCCACCAGTACCGGTACGCCAGCCTCACGCGCCAGGCTGATAATGGCTTCCACGCTGCTCAGCGCGCCTTTGGCGTAGTCAGAGAGCACCAGCGCGCCGGTATGCGGCAGCGCCTGCGCGATACGATCGTGCATCGGCTGCGGGTCAACGCCGTCAAAGCCCTCTTCAAAATCCAGGCGGATCAGCTGCTGGCTGCGCGACAGCACCCGCAGTTTGGTGATCGTCGGGTGGGTAGGAACGGTGACAAAATCACAGGCTACGTTCACGCCGCCCAGGGTGGTGTTGAGCACGCGCGCCGCGTCATCATTGCCGGTCAGGCCCACCAGGCGCGATCCCGCCCCCAGCGAGGCGATATTCATCGCCACGTTAGCCGCGCCCCCGGGACGCTCCTCGATCTGCTCCACTTTGACCACCGGTACCGGTGCTTCAGGAGAAATGCGGCTGGTCGGACCATGCCAGTAGCGATCCAGCATCACGTCGCCAACCACCAGAACCGCCGCACGCTTAAAATCGGGCAGTGTAACTTTCATTCCAGACACTCCAGACTGCAGTAAAATTCAAAAAATGATGCGCGCGATGATAGCACATTTGTGGCTATGGCTGACCACCGCCGCCGGGCGCGGCGTTACTCACCGAGCCACGCCTGCCAGCTGGCGTTAACCCGCGCTTTTTCGTCGGCAAACGCGCCCTCTTCGACGTGCCCCGGCAGCGCCTGCAGCGCCAGATGGTGCAGGGCATCGCGCAGGGTGACGTAAGCCCGGGTCAGCTCGCGCGCCTCTTCTTCTTCCATAAGCCCGCCGTTGGCCAGCAGTTCGAGGATGCGCACGTTATCCGACCAGCGCGTCAGGCTATGATCCTGTGCGGCATAGCGTAAGACCATAAACTGGGTGATGAATTCAATGTCGGTGATGCCGCCGCGATCTGCCTTCAGATCCCAGCGGCCTTTGTGTTTATTGCCGAGGTGCGCGCGCATTTTCTCGCGCATTTCACGCACCTCGGTTTGCAGCGTCTGCGCCTCACGCGGCAGCGCCAGAATATTACGGCGGATCGCCGCAAAACGCTGGCTGAGCGCGGCATCACCCGACACGATGCGCGCCCGCACCAGCGCCTGATGCTCCCAGGTCCAGGCTTCGGTGCGCTGATAGTCGTCAAAGGCGTCGAAGGTGCTGACCAGCATGCCGGCCGCGCCGGACGGCCGCAGGCGGGCGTCCACCTCGTAGAGGATGCCGGAGGAGGTGCGGGTGCTGAACAGGTGCATCACCCGCTGCGCCAGCCGCAGGTAGAACTGGCGGCTGTCGATGCTGCGTTCGCCCAGCGTCACCGAGTCGGTCGGGCAGTCGTGCAGGAATACCAGGTCGAGGTCGGAGCTGTAGCCCAGCTCCCAGCCGCCCAGCTTGCCGTAGCCGACCACCGCAAAGCCGCGCTCACCGTCGTGGGTCAGGTGCGAGGGCACACCGTGACGTGCCACCATCATCTGCCACGCCTGCTGCACTACCGCTTCGATCATCGCCTCCGCCAGCCAGGTGAGGTGGTCACTGACCTTCATCACCGGCAGGGTGCCGGCGATATCCGCTGCGGCAATGCGCAGATGCTGCGCCTGCTTAAACTGACGCAGCGCTTCAAGCTGCTGCTCTTCGTCCTCTTCCGGGATGCGCAGCAGATACTGGCGCAGCTCGTCGCGATAGGCGTCGGTGGCGGTGGCCTGATAGAGCGTGGCCGGATCGAGCAGTTCATCGAGCAGCAGCGGATAGCGTGCCAGCTGGCTGGCGACCATCGGCGAGGCCGCACACAGGCGGATCAGGTGTTTCAGGGCACCGGGGAACTCGGTCAGCAGCTCCAGATAGGTGCTTCGCGTCACCACGCCGAGCAGCAGCGGCGTCAGGCGGCTCAGGGTCACCGATGCATCATCGCGCGGCACCACTTCCGCCAGCAGACGCGGCATCAGTTGATCCAGCGCCTGGCGGCCGCGCGGCCCGATGGTGCGCTTGTCGACGTCGTGGCGGAAGCCGTTGATAGCGTTAAGCAGCTGCTGGCGCGCGTCGCCCGCCAGATGCGGCACCAGCGGTGCCAGCTCCGCCTCTTCCAGCCGGTCCTGCCACAGCACGCCGTAATCGCCCGCGTCACGCTGCTCGTCGGGTTCCGGCGCGTCGTCGCCGATCAGGTCGTCAAAGATGGTACGTACCGCCGCCATATGCCCGTCAAGCAGCAGCAGCAGCGCCGCCCAGTCGGCAAAACCCATCGCCCAGGCCAGACGCGCGCGGTCCAGCTCGCCGGCGGGCAGCGTCTGGGTCTGTTCGTCGTTGATGCTTTGCAGCAGGTTTTCCAGCCGGCGCAGGAACAGATAGGCGTCGTGCAGCTGGGTCACCTGCTCGCCGTTGAGCAGGTTCAGCTCGCCGATGGCGGCCAGGGTGGGCAGCAGCGCACGCATCTGCAGCGAACGTTCGCGCCCGCCGCGGATCAGCTGAAACACCTGCACGATAAATTCGGTTTCGCGGATGCCCCCCGCGCCGAGCTTGATGTTGTCGGTCAGCCCGCGCCGCCGCACTTCACGGGCGATCATCCCCTTCATATTACGCAGCGACTGGATCACGCTGAAGTCGATGTAGCGGCGGAACACAAACGGCCGCAGCATCTGCTGCAGCTCCAGGCTCCAGCGATCGTTGTCGCCGCCCATCAGCCGCGCTTTAACCATCGCGTAGCGCTCCCAGTCGCGCCCCTGCTCCTGGTAATAATCTTCCAGCGCGGCAAAGCTCAGCACCAGCGGGCCGCTGTCGCCAAACGGCCGCAGGCGCATATCCACGCGATAGACGAAGCCGTCAACGGTGGGCTGGTCCAGCACCTTAATCAGCCGCTGCCCGAGGCGGGTAAAGAACTGCGCGTTACTCAACTCGCGGCGGCCGCCCTGGGTAGTGCCGTTTTCCGGCCAGGTGAAGATCAGGTCAATGTCCGAGGAGAAGTTCAGCTCGCCGCCGCCCAGCTTGCCCATGCCGAGGATCAGCAGCGGCTGCGGCTCTCCCGCCGGGTTAACCGGCGTACCGAACTCGCGGCAGCAGGCGTGCCACAGCCAGTCGCGGGCGGCCACGATCAGCGTTTCGGCCAGCTCGCTCAGCTGGGTCAGCGACTGCTGCGTGCTGCTGGTCGCCAGCGCCTGCATCCAGGCAATACGGGTCAGCATATGGCGGCGGAACAGCCGCAGCTCACGCATCAGCCCGTTCTCGTCCTGCACCGCAGCCAGCTGCTGCTGCAGCCACCGGGCGTAATGCTGCCACTCGTCCGGCTGCGGCGGTTGCTGCTGCAGCTGCTGCCACCACTCCGGGCGTTTGCTCAGGTTATCGCTGATGAAATCGCTGAACGCCAGCACCGCCTGCTGCTGCGCGCCAGCGCTGCTGAACAGCGGATCGAGCCGCGTAATCTGCTCTGCCAGTGCCGGAGGCAGCGGCTGAGATAAAGATGGCACCATAAACACTCCCTGATAATCGGCTATACACGTCATCCTTCAAACTGCCTCTGCGTTGGCTACTCTCGCTCACCCCAGTCACATAGTTGTCTATGCTCCCGGGGATTCACTCGTTTGCCGCCTTGATGCAGCTTGAATGATGATGTGTATACACAATGACAAAACAGGCGGCGGCAAGGCCTCAGGCGTTGCCGTTTTTCCAGAATGGCGGCTGCTTCAGCGCCTGGCGGCGGTGACCGTCCAGCCAGATATCCTGCTGTTCGACGATCGCCGTTTGCAACAGCTGCCAGTTTTGCAGCCACTCACCGACCACCGCTGGCTCATAGGCACCGGCCAGCAGACGGGCGGCCAGCTGCTGGCGATGCAGGCGGGTCAGCTTGTCCTGATACTCATTGAGCTGATTAACCTGAGCAAAGGTCTCTTTCAGATCGGCACCGATGCGGCCCAGCATGATATCGCTGAAGCGCTTAAAGGAGCCCTGCAGTTTGGCCTCGGCCCGCGCATCGGCGAATTCACGCCAGCGCTCGGTGACAATCCAGTGAGTAAGTGCTAACTGCGCTTCCAGCCAGAGCGGGCTGAAGCACAGCGCCTGCGGATCCAGGTTGTCGTCCAGCAGCGCCTCTTCCAGCGCGGTCAGCCGCTGGCGCAGTTCGCTGTTGGCTTTGCGCGGCACCAGCGCGCCGTACAGGGAGAACACCTGGCGCAGCGTTTCCAGCGCGTTTTTGATCTCAACCAGCGCGCCGTTGGTGCCGCGCAGCCACAGCTCTTCATGGTACTGCCACTGCGAGAGCGCCAGCAGCAGCGCGGCGCGCATGCCCTCTTCCACCGTGGCCTTCGGCCGCACCTTCAGCACCGGCAGCGGGTGCAGCGCGCGCGGCGGGTTGCCCTGCGCCAGCGCATAGCCGCGCGCCGCCTTGCTCAGGCTGCCCAAGCGCAGACCGTCCAGCCGGGCCAGTTCGGCGGCCAGCGCCAGCAGATCGTCACGCTGGCCGCTTTTAAGCTCCAGCTCAATCTCCGCCAGCGGCTCGCTCAGTTCGCCCGCGCGCACGTCGCCGCGATCCCAGGCTACTTCAATCTCGCTTTCACGGTAAGTGACCACCCACTTTTCACGGGTGAAGTTGGTGCTGAACAGCGCCTGTAACTGCTGCTGCAGGGCGGCGACATCGGTACCGGCGGGCCACACGTCCGCAGGCAGGCGCTGGATATCCAGCTCGGGTTTTTCGAGGTCGACGTTGTACTCGGGGCGCTGGTGCAGGCCGCCTACGCTCTGACCGGCGGTTTTCAGCGTCATCTCATAACGATCGCCGACCCCACGGATGCGCAGCCCCATATCCCAGCGCCGCAGCTGGTTGTCGGCGGTTTCAAAATAAATATTGGTCAGCGTCTGTCCGGCATGATGCTGATGCGGCAGGGCGGCGAGTTTTTCGGCAACGCCGGCGGCGTCGCTACGGGTAATGAACTTTAATTCGATTTCGATGGTCATAATGTCTTATTTTATGTCGTTACCGGCACGGTAACCTGGGGTTGTGCCACGGAATAGCGAGCAGATTAATGCACAAACCGCCGGGCTGTCTCGGGTTTATTATGCTTTCGCGTGGCAGATCGCAGGCCCGGTGAGACCAGGATAGTTCCCATTCAGCTTTCTGCGGGGCCGCTCCAGACTGTGCCTTTGGGTTTTTCCGCATTAACTACAATTAAAGAGTTCGAATGAAATTAACTCACCTGATGGGCCTGACATTGCTGGCCCTCAGCACGGCAGCTACCGTGCACGCCGAAGAGAAACGCTATGTTTCCGACGAACTTTCTACCTGGGTACGCAGTGGCCCGGGTAACGATTACCGCCTGATCGGCACGCTGAACGCCGGTGAAGAAGTCAGCCTGCTGCAGTCCAATGAAAACAGCAAATATGGCCAGATCCGCGACAGCCAGGGGCGTACCACCTGGATCCCACTGGCCCAGCTCAGCCAGCAGCCCAGCCTGCGCACCCGGGTGCCAGAGCTGGAGCAGCAGGTGAAGGATCTCACCGCCAAGCTGGATAATATCGACAGCAGCTGGAACCAGCGTACCGCCGATATGCAGAAGAAAGTGGCCGGCAGCGATGACGCGATTAACGCGCTGAAGGAAGAGAATCAGCAGCTGAAAAACCAGCTGGTGGTGGCGAAGAAAAAGGTCGATGCCGCCAACGTGCAGCTGGATGACAAGCAGCGCGCCATCATCATGCAGTGGTTTATGTACGGCGGCGGCGTGGCGGGCGTTGGCCTGCTGCTCGGCCTGCTGTTGCCGCATATGCTGCCACGCCGGAAGCAAAATAACCGCTGGATGAACTGATCCGCAGCGGCCGTGCCCGGGGGCATCCGTTGATGCCCCTTTTGTCGTGCCTGCGATTTAGCCTTTGCACGCTAAAAATGATAGAGTAAACGCCTGCCAGAACCTCAATTCTGGCCCCCTTTCCCCTGCTGGAGACCCGTTGTGAAAACCTACCTCGTCGGTGGTGCCGTCCGCGATGCCCTGTTAAATCTGCCGCTGAAAGACAAAGACTGGGTGGTGGTAGGTGCCTCACCTGAAGAGATGCTGGCGGCGGGTTATGAACAGGTGGGACGCGATTTTCCGGTATTTCTGCACCCAAAAAGCCATGAAGAGTATGCGCTGGCCCGCACCGAGCGCAAATCCGGCAGCGGTTACACCGGCTTTGTCTGCTACGCCGCGCCGGACGTGACGCTGGAGCAGGATCTGGCGCGCCGCGATCTGACCATCAACGCCATCGCGCAGGATGACGCCGGGCATTATTACGATCCCTACGGCGGCCGCGCCGATCTGCAACAGCGCCTGCTGCGCCACGTCTCCCCCGCCTTCAGTGAAGACCCGCTGCGCGTGCTGCGCGTGGCCCGCTTTGCCGCGCGCTTCGCCCGCCAGGGTTTTAGCGTGGCGCCAGAAACGCTGACGCTGATGCGCGAGATGACCGCCAGCGGTGAACTGGCGCACCTCACTGCCGAGCGGGTATGGAAAGAGACCGAAAACGCCCTGCTGAGCGACAGCCCGCAGATCTATTTTGAAGTACTGCGCGACTGCGGCGCGCTGGCGGTACTGTTCCCCGAGCTGGATGCGCTGTTTGGCGTGCCCGCCCCAGCGCAGTGGCACCCGGAGATCGACACCGGCGTCCACAGCCTGATGACGCTGGCGATGGCGGCCAGGCTCAGCCCGCAGCTGGACATCCGCTTTGCCACCCTGTTCCATGATGTCGGCAAAGGGCTGACCGACCCGGCCAAATGGCCCAGCCATCACGGCCACGGTCCGGCCGGCGTGCCGCTGGTTGCCGATCTCTGCCAGCGGCTGCGCGTGCCTAATCAGGTGCGGGACCTCGCGCTGCTGGTCACCGAGTTTCACGATATCGTGCATACCATTCAACGACAGAGCGCGGAAACGCTGGTGGCGCTGTTTGACCGGCTGGACGCCTGGCGTAAACCGCAACGTATTGAGCAGGTGGCGCTGACCAGCGAAGCCGACGCCCGCGGCCGTACCGGGTTTGAAGAGAATGCTTACCCGCAGGGTGATTATCTGCGCACCGCCTTTCAGCAGGTGCTGAAGGTGGAACCGCGCGCGGTAGTCGCCGATGGATTCAAAGGTGCAGAAGTACGCGAAGAACTCTCCCGGCGGCGGATTGCCGCACTGGCCCACTGGCAGGCGCAGCAATAAAGTATCACCGATTAGAGATGTACTTCGTATAGGCTCCCTGAGCCATGCACAGTGTTAACGGTTTTCTACCTACAGACAACTCAGAACATAAAGCGAAGGGAGCCTGTACACGGAGCAAAGCATCACGGGCCAGGGAAGGCCCGTGCTGAGCTATCAGGGATGATGCTTTTTGCGTCTTTGCGGAGTGTACAGGCTCCCTGAGCCTGCCCCCCAGCCAACTGGCGACTTACCGGCTTACAGCACAAACACCGCGTAAACGGCCGCTGCGATAACAAAGCGATAGATCGCGAACGGGATAAACGAAATCCGTTTGATAATGTGCAGGAAGCTCTTAATCGCAATCAGCGCGACGATAAACGCGGTGACAAAGCCTACGGCAAACATCGGCAGATCGGCCATGCTGAGGAAGCCCATGCTCTTATAGAGATCCAGCGCGGTAGCCCCCATCATCATTGGCACCGCCAGCAGGAACGAAAACTCCGAAGCGGCATAACGGCTGACGCCCATCAGCATCCCGCCGGAAATAGTGGCACCCGAACGCGAAAAGCCCGGCCACAGCGCCAGACACTGGAAGCAGCCGATCATAAAGGCCTGACGGTAGGTAATATCGTCCACGCCCACCGCTTTCGGCTGTTTCGGCTTCAGCAGCTCGGCGGCAATCAGCAGCACGCCGCCGACCACCAGCGCATACATCACGTTGACCGGGTTAAACAGCGCTTTGATATGGTCGTGCAGCAGCAGACCAATCACCACCGCCGGCACCATGCCCAGCAAAATATGGATAAGCGTCAGATGACCGGTGCCGGTTCCCTCATGCGCGACTGGCTTACCGCCAAAGTGGATGCCGATCAGCCCAAACAGGCGGCGCCAGAACATCACCACCACCGCCAGAATCGATCCCAGCTGGATCACTACCTCAAACGTTTCGGCCTTATCGCCTTCAAAGCCCAGTAAATGACCGACGATGATCATATGTCCGGTGGACGAAACCGGAAGAAACTCCGTTAATCCCTCAACCACGCCGAGTATCAGTGCCACCCACAGCTGGTGAATATCTGCCATTAAAATCTACCCCTAAGCATACAAATCATTAAAAAGGCGGCCGCATATCGCGCCCGCCCAATTGTGCTCATACAATGAGACCCGGTTTAAGACAGAGCTTAATGTGATTTGGTTTCATTGTGATGGCAATCATCCTGAATTTATTTCGGATTTGTCCCGCGTTCGATGATCACGCCGACGGTACGCGCTTCGGCCACCGCACCCGGCTTACTGACCTTAATCCGCACCCACGGCGAGGCGAATTCGCTTAACAGCAGGCTGGCCACCTCTTCCGCCACCCGCTCCACCAGCGCGAACCTGCCGTTCGCCACGTGGCGCAGGATCGCCTCAGAAACGTCCGCGTAGCTCAGGCAGTCAGCGACGTTATCGCTGGCGGCGGCTTTACGGTTATCCCATGCCATTTCGACATCGAACACCAGCTTTTGGGAAATAGTCTGCTCCCAGTCGTAAACGCCAATGGTGGTGATCACCGACAGTTGCTCGATAAATACAATATCCATGAAACGGCTCTCTGTTTTTGTGGTTGCCGATACCATCACCGGCGCTTTATGCGTATTATCCACGGATGCTGACAACAAAACGACCCCAACAGGACGGAACGCTGTTATGAGTGTATTCGCGCTTGGCATGATCCTTTTCGCGTATCTGTGTGGCTCGGTCTCCAGTGCGATTCTGGTGTGCCGGCTGTTCGGATTACCGGACCCCCGCCATAACGGTTCCGGCAACCCGGGTGCCACCAACGTGCTGCGCATCGGCGGCAAAGGCGCGGCGGCCGCGGTGCTGGTGTTTGACGTTCTGAAAGGGATGCTGCCGGTGTGGCTGGCGTATCACTTTGGGCTGCCGCCGCTTTATCTGGGCCTGACGGCAATCGCCGCCTGCCTCGGTCATATCTATCCGGTGTTTTTCCACTTTAAGGGCGGTAAGGGCGTGGCCACCGCGTTTGGCGCGATTGCGCCGATCGGCTGGGACCTGACCGGGCTGATGACCGGCACCTGGCTGCTGACCGTGCTGCTCAGCGGCTACTCATCGCTGGGGGCGATTATCAGCGCGCTGATCGCGCCGTTTTACGTCTGGTGGTTCAAACCGCAGTTCACCTTCCCGGTGGCGATGCTCTCCTGCCTGATCCTGCTGCGCCACCATGACAATATTCAGCGGCTGTGGCGCGGGCAGGAAGGCAAGATCTGGAAGAAGAAGAAAAAGCAGCCGTAAATCCGTGGCTTTTCAGAACGGGGAGCTACGGCGCGTCAGCAGCAAACCCACGGCAACGGGAGCGGATCGTCGCCGCTAACGCTGGCGGGCTCAGGCGCGGACAGACCGCCGCACCTGAAGCATACCGGCGAGCGCGACTCAACTGACGATGCCCACTCCAGAACCGACGTGCGGACTCAGATTGCGGGCAGCTCCGCCAGCGGCCAGCGCGGACGCACGGTGACGCTAAGCTCAGCATGCGTGCCGCCTTTCATCCTCACCATACCGGCATAGGCGATCATCGCGCCGTTATCGGTACAGAACTCCGGCCGGGCATAGAATACTTCTCCCCCGCGTTTCTGCATCATCTCGGCCAGCTTGCTGCGCAGCGTGCGGTTGGCGCTAACGCCACCGGCAATCACCAGCCGCTTAAAGCCACTCTGATCCAGCGCACGGCGGCACTTAATTGCCAGGGTATCGACTACCGCGTCTTCAAAGGCGCGGGCGATATCTGCGCGGGTCTGCGCATCGTCCGGGTTGTCGCGGATGGTGTTGGCGGCAAACGTCTTCAGCCCGGAGAAGCTGAAGTCCAGCCCCGGACGATCGGTCATCGGCCGCGGGAAGACAAAGCGTTTTTCCACGCCCTGCTGCGCCATTTTCGCCAGCATCGGCCCGCCTGGGTAGTCCAGCCCAAGCAGCTTGGCGGTTTTATCAAAGGCTTCACCCGCCGCATCGTCAATTGACTCGCCAAGCAGCGTATATTCGCCGATGCCGGTGACGCTAATCAGCTGGGTATGGCCGCCGGAAACCAGCAGCGCGACAAACGGAAATTCTGGCGGGTTTTCTTCCAGCATCGGTGCCAGCAGGTGACCTTCCATATGGTGCACGGCGATCGCCGGCACGTTCCAGGCAAACGCCAGCGAGCGGCCAATGGTGGCGCCGACCAGCAGCGCGCCGACCAGCCCCGGCCCGGCGGTGTAGGCCACGGCATCGATATCCTGCGCCTGCAGCCCGGCCTCTTTCAGCGCCGCCTGAATCAGCGGCACCGTTTTGCGCACGTGATCGCGCGACGCCAGCTCCGGCACCACACCGCCGTAGTCGGCATGGAGCTTCACCTGGCTGTAAAGCTGATTGGCCAGCAGGCCGGCCGTATCGTCATAAATGGCGATGCCGGTTTCATCGCAGGATGTTTCAATTCCGAGAACACGCATGTTTTTTCACCTCATTCAAGCGGCGCGCAGTGTAGCATGACCGCGCTTTTGCTGGCGGCAATTATATGCACGCAGCGCTTACTTACTGTACAACAAGGCGATTTTTTTTAGGCGTGGCGGGCTGATTGATGTATAATCAGCGCCCTGAAAAAAGCCGGCAGCCGCACAGGCGCATCTGTTGGTGAAGATATGCTATGGTGCTTTACAACGAAGCCTGTGTTGGAGTAAAATTCCGCACCATTTTGAAATGAGCTGGCATCGACGCCAGCGGCAAAAACCGATTTTATCGAGGTGAGAGTTACATGCCGGTAATTAAAGTACGTGAAAACGAGCCATTCGACGTAGCACTGCGTCGCTTCAAGCGTTCTTGTGAGAAAGCAGGCGTTCTGGCTGAAGTTCGTCGTCGTGAGTTTTATGAAAAACCTACTACCGAACGCAAGCGCGCTAAAGCGTCAGCCGTTAAACGCCACGCGAAGAAACTGGCTCGCGAAAACGCACGCCGCACTCGTCTGTACTAATATCCTGAGGGGTCACCCTCACGTTTCACAGACAAGTTAGTAGTTATCAGGCCGTGCTTCCGAAAGGAATGCGCGGCTTGTTGCCGTTTATGGCAGTTGAAGGGGATTTATGGCTGGACGCATTCCGCGTGTATTTATCAATGACTTACTCGCACGCACGGATATCGTGGATCTGATCGATGCCCGGGTTAAGCTAAAAAAGCAGGGTAAGAATTATCACGCATGCTGTCCTTTTCATAACGAGAAAACCCCCTCCTTCACCGTTAACGGTGAAAAGCAGTTCTACCACTGCTTTGGCTGTGGTGCCCACGGCAACGCCGTCGACTTCCTGATGAACTACGATCGTCTGGAATTTGTCGAAAGTATTGAAGAACTGGCGACGCTGTACGGTCTGGAAGTGCCCTATGAAAGCGGTAGTGGCCCCAGCCAGTTAGAGCGTCACCAGCGTCAAAGTCTTTACCAGTTGATGACCGGCCTGCGTGATTTTTATCAGCAGTCGCTGGCCCAGAGCCCATCGGCAGGCGCGCGTCAGTATCTGAGCGAGCGCGGCCTGAGCGATGAGGTCATTCAGCACTTCTCCATCGGTTTCGCCCCGGCAGGCTGGGACAACGCCCTGAAACGTTTTGGCCGTAATCCCGACGATCGTCAGTCACTGACGGACGCCGGCATGCTGGTGACCAACGATAAAGGCCGTACCTACGATCGCTTCCGCGAGCGGGTGATGTTCCCGATCCACGATAAACGTGGGCGGGTGATTGGCTTTGGCGGCCGGGTGCTGGGCGACGGAGTGCCGAAATACCTCAACTCGCCGGAAACCGATATATTCCACAAAGGTCGCCAGCTTTACGGCCTGTATGAAGCGCAGAAAAACCATCCACAGCCGGCCAGGCTGCTGGTGGTGGAAGGCTATATGGACGTGGTGGCGCTGGCCCAGTTTGGCGTCGATTACGCGGTAGCCTCGCTCGGCACCTCGACCACGGCGGAACATATTCAGTTACTGTTCCGTACGACGGACACGGTGATCTGCTGCTATGACGGTGACCGGGCCGGCCGCGAAGCCGCCTGGCGGGCGCTGGAAACTGCGCTACCTTATATGAATGACGGCCGTCAGCTGCGCTTTATGTTTCTGCCGGACGGCGAAGATCCGGATACGCTGGTGCGTAAAGAGGGCAAAGAGGCGTTTGAAGCGCGTATGGAGCAGGCCACGCCGCTCTCCGCGTTTCTGTTTGACACGTTGATGCCGCAGGTTGATTTACGTTCACCGGACGGGCGGGCGCTGTTGAGCACCCTGGCCCTGCCGCTGATTAGCCAGGTACCCGGCGAAACGCTGCGCATCTACCTGCGCCAGGAGCTGGGCAACAAGCTGGGGATTCTGGACGACAGCCAGCTGGAAAAGCTGCTGCCGAAACAGGCTGAAAATGCGAAACAGCCACCGCAGCCCCAGCTAAAACGCACAACCATGCGTATACTTATTGGGCTGCTGATACAAAATCCGCAGCTGGCCGCTCAGGTTCCGTCGCTTGAAGGCCTGCAGCAGTCAGACATGGCCGGTTTTTCTCTGTTTGTTGAACTGGTCAACACCTGTGTTGCCCACCCCGGTATGAGTACCGGGCAGCTGCTGGAGCTGTATCGCGGCACAAAATTTAGTCAAAGCCTTGAAACCCTGGCCACATGGAACCACATGATCGTGGATGACGAAGTGGAAACCATGTTCCAGGACTCGCTGGCCAGTATGTACGATGCCGCACTGGAGCAACGGCTGGAAGAGCTGATTGCCCGTGACCGTACCCATGTACTGAGCGCTGAAGAACGCCGCGAGTTTTGGGCACTGAGCCAGGCGCTGAAGAAACAATAATTTTTGCAGTGAGTGGTCGCCCACTCACTGCCCCAAATCAGAATCAAGAAGCGTTATCGGCGCAGCCAGTTTGCCCACCGCCTGCGCGCAGCACCCGGAGCGTACATCAGTACGTGAGGAGTGCGAGCACAGCCGGGGGGCAAAATGGCAAGTGAGATAGCTTCGGACAGAACATCAAGCGGCTTGAGTGCCGAATATCCGTCAGGTTGACCCTGACAGCCGCCACGACGGGCAGCGGCAATAATCCAAACGCCCTCACTGTTATTGTTGGCCTCATAGCCGACCAACACCAATCTAATTTAACAGAAGTGTGGATACCGTCTTATGGAGCAAAACCCGCAGTCACAGCTGAAACTTCTTGTCACCCGTGGTAAGGAGCAAGGCTATCTGACCTATGCCGAGGTCAATGACCATCTGCCGGAAGATATCGTCGACTCCGATCAGATCGAAGACATCATCCAGATGATTAACGACATGGGTATTCAGGTGGTGGAAGAAGCGCCTGATGCCGATGATCTGATGCTGAATGAAAGCAGTAACGATACCGATGAAGATGCGGCAGAAGCGGCTGCACAGGTATTGTCCAGCGTTGAATCTGAAATTGGCCGCACCACCGACCCGGTGCGCATGTACATGCGTGAAATGGGTACCGTTGAGCTGTTGACCCGCGAAGGCGAGATCGATATTGCCAAGCGTATTGAAGACGGTATTAACCAGGTCCAGTGCTCTGTTGCAGAGTACCCGGAAGCGATCACCTACCTGCTGGAGCAGTACGATCGTGTTGAAGCAGGTGAAGCCCGCCTGTCTGACATGATCACCGGCTTTGTCGATCCGAATGCACAGGAAGATATCGCTCCGACCGCGACCCACGTCGGCTCCGAATTGTCTGAAGAAGAACGTAACGACGACGAAGAGGAAGATGAAGAGTCCGACGACGACAGCAGCGAAGACGATAACAGCATCGATCCTGAACTGGCGCGCGAGAAATTTAACGACCTGCGCGTCCAGTACGAAAAAGCCCGTACGGTAATCAAAGCCAAAGGCCGCAGCCACGCAGACGCCGCCGCCGAGATTCAGGCGCTTTCCGACGTCTTTAAACAGTTCCGCCTGGTGCCGAAGCAGTTCGACTACCTGGTGAACAACATGCGTACCATGATGGACCGCGTCCGTACTCAGGAACGTCTGATCATGCGTCTGTGTGTTGAGCTGTGCAAGATGCCGAAAAAGAACTTTATTACCCTGTTCACCGGCAACGAAACCAATGAAACCTGGTTCAAAGCCGCGCTGGCGATGAACAAGCCGTGGTCTGAAAAGCTGAACGAAGTGTCTGACGACGTGCATCGTGGCCTGCAGAAACTGCAGCAGATCGAAGCAGAGACCGGCCTGACCATCGAACAGGTAAAAGATATCAACCGTCGCATGTCGATCGGTGAAGCGAAAGCGCGCCGTGCGAAGAAAGAGATGGTTGAGGCTAACCTGCGTCTGGTTATCTCGATTGCCAAGAAGTACACCAACCGTGGCCTGCAGTTCCTTGACCTGATTCAGGAAGGTAACATCGGCCTGATGAAAGCGGTGGATAAGTTTGAATACCGCCGCGGCTACAAGTTCTCGACCTACGCCACCTGGTGGATCCGTCAGGCGATTACCCGTTCTATCGCCGATCAGGCGCGTACCATCCGTATTCCGGTGCATATGATTGAGACGATTAACAAGCTCAACCGTATTTCGCGCCAGATGCTGCAGGAGATGGGCCGTGAACCGACGCCGGAAGAGCTGGCCGAACGTATGCTGATGCCGGAAGATAAGATCCGTAAGGTGCTGAAAATCGCTAAAGAGCCGATCTCCATGGAGACGCCGATTGGTGATGATGAAGATTCGCATCTGGGCGACTTCATCGAAGACACCACGCTGGAGCTGCCGCTGGACTCTGCCACTTCAGAGAGCCTGCGTTCTGCCACCCATGACGTGCTGGCCGGCCTGACCGCCCGTGAAGCGAAGGTGCTGCGCATGCGTTTCGGTATCGATATGAACACCGACCACACGCTGGAAGAGGTGGGCAAGCAGTTTGACGTAACGCGTGAGCGTATCCGTCAGATCGAAGCCAAGGCGCTGCGCAAGCTGCGTCACCCAAGCCGCTCCGAAGTGCTGCGCAGCTTCCTGGACGACTAACCTTTCGGTTAACGTCCTGCATGCTGCATAAAAATGGCCCCTTCACAGGGGCCATTTTTTTTTGAGTAAAGCATGTAAAAGGGTGCTCATCGACCTCCACCCGGCAATGTGCCTGACGGGCGGGCACAGGGCCCGCCGTCAGCTGGCTTTACCTTACGGGTGACAGGCTAAGCTGGCTTGCAACTCTATCCCTCCCTGTTTATACCGCAGCTCACAGAGTGAACCGCGGGTAACCAGAACCAGCAAAACCGCGGTCACACAGACCACAATAATGCACAGGGCTAGCAGTTTCTTTGCCATCTTTGGCCTCCTTTCTCCATTGCTTTACAGCTGGCAAAAGGCTACCCTCACATTGTCGAGATGTAAGGAGCAGCCTCACGTGATTAACATCATGTGGGGCTTTTTCTCTTTACGTCCCTTACCAGAATGGCTCAGGACATAAGATCCTGAGCACCCGCCACGCAGTCTACTCCTTTACTTTTAAATCAACGACTTCAGTTGCGCTAAATCAGCGCCTCGTCTGAAATTTATGCAACAGCGCTGTAATTCCTGAAAGGCGTAACAGGCCGTTTTAACACAGTCATCTAACCGATATGCGCAGCCGGTACCTGCCCGTTAACGGCCTGACATTCAGACTTTAACAGTGATCATCTGCCATCAAATTGCCGCGATCACCGCCGCCGTAATCTGTTCCGTTTTCAGCCCACCGCCGTTGCCCGCCTGCGCCGTTACCGTTTCCACCGCCCTGAGGATCGCCGCCGCCGCGTCACGCTCGCCGAGGTGCTCCAGCATCAGCGCCGCTGACCAGATGGCGGCGATCGGGTTTGCAATCCCCTGCCCGGCGATATCCGGTGCCGAACCGTGTACCGGCTCAAACATCGACGGCACGCCCGGCTGCGGGTTGAGGTTGGCGGAGGCCGCGTAGCCCAGACCGCCCTGGATCGCCGCACCAAGGTCGGTGAGGATATCGCCAAACAGGTTCGAGGCAACGATCACGTCCAGCGTCTCCGGGTTCATCACCATCCGCGCGGCGATGGCGTCAATGTGATAGCGGTTCACCGTCACGTCCGGGTATTCCCGGGCGATCTCTTCGGTGACCTCATCCCACATCACCATGGTGTATTTCTGCGCGTTGGACTTGGTGACCGAGGCCAGCCGCCCGCTGCGCTGACGCGCCATCTCGAAGCCATAACGCAGAATGCGCTCGACGCCGCGGCGGGTAAAGATCGAGGTTTCCACCGCTACTTCATCCGGCGTGCCCTGATGGATACGGCCACCGGCGCCGCTGTACTCGCCTTCGGTATTTTCACGAATGCACAGGATATCAAAGTCGCCCTTGCGCAGCGGCCCTTCCACCCCGGCCAGCAGCCGGTGCGGGCGCACGTTGGCAAACAGGTCGAACTGCTTGCGGATCGGCAGCAGCAGCCCGTGCAGCGAGACGTTATCCGGCACTTTATCCGGCCAGCCCACCGCGCCCAGCAGCACCGCATCAAAGCGCTTCAGCGTGGCGATGCCGTCCTGCGGCATCATTTCACCGTGCTCAAGATAGTACTCACAGGACCACGGGAACCACTCACCGCCGAGGGAAAAATCAAATTTTGCCGCGCTGTGTTCCAGCACCTGCCATGCGGCCCGGGTGACGTCAACGCCAATGCCGTCGCCGGGGATCACCGCTACCTGATAGCTATTCATAACTCTCCTTAACCGTTATTCAGGGCACAAAACCGGGCGGTGCAACGGCGAGGTGGCACCCAGCCGCCCGTCTCCTGCCCTTTATCATCGCCGATGCGGATAACCGGTGCTGCTTTTTTCAGAGCGATCGGCGGCAGAAGCTGCCGAATACGCGCCAGGCGCAGTCGGCAGAGGGTGCAGAGGGTGCAGAGGGGCCAGGAGGCGTGACGTTACATGACCTGCCGGATCGCCCACACCGCCAGCGCATGGTCCTCATCGGAAGGCAGGCCGCTGACGGTAACCGCGCCAATAACGCCACCGCCGGCCAGCAGCAGCGGGAAGCTGCCGCCGGAGTCGGTGTAGCGCTGCGGATCCATATAGCTCATCTGCTCCATCGCCACGCCGTTGGCCTTGTTCAGCTCGCCGGTATACAGCGAGGCGTGGGCGTTGCGCAGCACGGTGTTGCGCTTACGGGCAATCCATTCGAGGTTTTCTGCGCTGGAGCCGCTCAGGGAGGTGCTGAACAGCACCTGACCAAAGGCATAAACTTCAATCGCTACCGGCAGGTTTTCGCGGGCGGCACGTTCGCGCAGCAGGCTGCCGATCTGCCAGGCGGTATCAAAACTGAACTGGCTGACGCGCACGTGGGCTTCCTGCTCAAGCAGGGTTTCAAGGCTGGGAATGGCGGACATAAATCGTCTCCGGCAAGGTTAACGGTCAATGCCCTGCAGGATAGTTGAATTTATTATTTCACAAAACACCAAAAAGAAATAAAAATTTTATTTGTGAGCTTAGTCAAATATCGTGTTGCAACAACGGCAAAACGGGCCTTCGCTGGCCCGTCCGGGGGTTAGCGGAAGACGCTGACCGCCTCCACCAGCCGCTGCGCCTGGTACTTCATACGCTGTGCCGCGCGAGCCCCTTCCGTGACCAGCGCACTGTTATCATGGGTCAGACGATCCAGCGCCGCTACCGCCTGGCCGACCTCGTTCAGGCCGCTGCTCTGCTCGGCGGTAGCCACGCTGATCTGCTGCAGCAGTTCGGTGACGTTCTGCACCTTCTCAACGATATCGCTGATGGCTTTGCCGGCTTCATGCACCTGCCCGGCGCCGGACTGCACCTTGAGGTTACTGGCCTGAATCAGCTGGCGGATCTCGCTGGCGGCACCGGCGCTGCGCTGCGCCAGGTTACGCACCTCGCCGGCCACCACCGCAAAGCCCTTGCCCTGCTCGCCCGCCCGCGCGGCTTCCACCGCCGCGTTCAGCGCCAGGATATTGGTCTGGAACGCGATGCTGTCGATCAGCCCGGTGATGGTGGCGATCTGCCGCGCGCTCTCGGCGATCTCGTCCATGGTCACCACCACGTCCTGCATCACCTCGCCGCCCTTCGCCGCCGCACTGCTGGCGGTACGCGAGAACTGGTTGGCCTGCTCGGTGCTCTCGCCGTTGCGCTGCACGGTGCTGGTCATCTGGTTCATGGTGCTGGCGGTCTGCTGCACGCTGGCCGCCGTCTGCTCGGTGTGGCTGCTGATCTGGTCGTTGCCGCGCGCCAGCGCGTCACTCGCCTGGTGAACGTCGACCACCTGATCGCGCACGTCATTGATCAGCCAGCTGAACATCAGCCCCAGCTGACCGACGGCGCGCAGGGTCATGCCAATTTCATCCACCCGGTTCAGATGGCCCACCTGCGGCCGGGCACCGGACGCCACGTCCAGCGCCTGGCGGCACACCGACTCCAGCGGGCGCGAGATCTGGCTCTCCAGCCACAGGCTGCCCAGCAGCAGCAGCAGCGCCGAAACGCCGCTGAAGCCGGCCAGCGCCAGGCCGGATGCACCAGATGCGGCGGCAGCTGCGATCAGCGGCAGCCACAGCGCCAGCAGCGCGCTGCGGATGCGCCAGCGCAACGGCAGGGTTTTCAGGATGCTCAGACCGCTGAGCCAGCCGCTGCGCAGCAGCAGCCCCTTATGCAGCCGCCAGCCCTTCATTTTTCCCTGATTGATCTTCTGATACAGCTGCTCAGCCGCCCGCACCTCTTCCGCCTGCGGCTTGGTGCGCACCGACATATGCCCCTGAATCTCACCGTTGCGGACCACCGGCACCACATTGGCCCGCACCCAGTAGTGGTCACCGTTTTTACGCCGGTTTTTTACCAGCCCGGTCCACGGCAGCCCCTGGTTCAGGGTGGCCCACATATCGGCAAAAGCGGCTTTTGGCATATCCGGGTGGCGCACCAGGTTGTGCGGCTGACCGTCGATCTCGTCGCGTTCATAGCCGCTCACCTCAATAAACGCGTTGTTGGCGTAGGTGATGTAGCTGCTGGCATCGGTGGTGGTCATCAGCGTGATATCGTCGTCGAGCGGATGTTCCTGTTGTGTAACAGGTTTAGGGCTGTGCATATAACGGCCTTGTTATAAATAAGTTCACTGGCAG
>NZ_JRZZ01000013.1:94275-105201 GCF_002865965.1 Erwinia sp. B116 | reverse complement strand
GGTAGCGGACGCCGCTTCCGCCAGCTGGCTGGCCTGATGCGCGTTGTCGGCGTTGAATTTCACCGTTGCGGTCAGCTGCTCCATGCTGGCGGCGGTCTCTTCCAGCGCCGCCGCCTGCTGCTCGGTGCGTGAGGAGAGGTCGTTATTGCCGCTGGAGATCTCCTCAGCCCCGCGCCAGATGCCGTCGGTGCCGCTGCGAATGGCGCTAACCGCATCGCGCAGGCTGTCCTGCATCGCGCTCAGCAGCGGGACCAGCTGGCCGACGCAGTTGCGGCCCATATCCTCAACTGGCTGGCTGAGATCGCCGTCGGCAATCAGGCGGAACTGCTGGCGGATGCGGTCCAGCGGACGCACCAGCATGCTGACCAGATAGCGATCGGTAAACAGCAGGATCAGCAGCCCGGCGGCCAGCGCCAGCGCCAGCACCACTTTGGTCATCAGCGTCAGCCGGTCGACGGTAACCCGGGTCTGATCGAGCTTGGCGGTGGCGGCGGCGTTGAACTGTTCAACGTGGCTGCCAAATTCCCGGCTCAGCGCCGGGGTGACGCTGCTGGCGTGCCGGCGAAACGCCTCACTGTTACCCTGCGCCGCCAGCTGCATCTGCGGGTTCACGCCGCGATCGAGCAGCTGCTGCCAGCTGTTGATCACCGGTGTCACCAGTTCATCGCCCAGCGGGCCGGGCGCCTGCTCTTTAAATCGGACCAGCAGGCCGTTCATGTTATCCAGCGCCTTCTGCGCCGAGGCCAGCTCCTCCGGCTTACCGGAGTCGAGCGCGCGGGTCAGGCGGGTAATAAAGCGGAAATAGCGGTCATTGCCCTGGCTTAGCGTGTTCATCTGGCTGACCAGCTCACGATCCAGCGCGTTGCCCTGCGCTAACTGATTAAGCGAGTAGATGCTGTAGCCGCCCACCGCGCCCCACAGCAGGCAGAACAGTCCGAGCACCCACAGCATGACCGCACGGATGGTGTAGTTTTTTAAAAGTTGCATAGTGACTCCATAACCTGGTGAAACCGTTGAGATTTTAGTTTTTAGGGTATTCAACGTAGGTTATCGGCATATTTACGGCAAAGGTGAGCAGATAACACTATAGAAAGGATACTGAATCGCCCGATCGTACCAGGCGAAAGAACAGGATAAGCCGCTGTTGTGACAGAGTATTCTTCTTTAAACCCGCCAATAAATCAGCAGATAACGTTATCTGTGGCCGCAACAAAAGTATTTCTGATTGTTTCAGTACGGGCGTTTCTCCCCGCAGAGCGCCGTAGGTTGTTTAAAAAACCCTCCCGCCGGCGGTTTTGCAGATTATGCTGATAGCAGAGCCGTACCGCGGGCGGCAGGATCTCAGCGCCCGACGCGGCGCGTTTTACGCGCCCGCCCCCTTCTGCTATCTAAAAGGATGACCCGATGTTTACCTCAATCAATAACGGATTTTCCCGCTTCGCCGATACACCCGATTTTGGCAAATTGCTGCTGCGCGTCTCGCTCGGGGCGCTGCTGCTGTTCCACGGCTTCTTTAAAATGCAGCACGGCGTCGGCTGGATCGCGCGCCTGCTGGAGGGGCACGGCCTGCCGGGCTTTATCGCTTACGGGGCCTATATCGGTGAGGTGCTGGCACCGGCGATGATCGTGCTCGGCCTGCTGACCCGCCCGGCGGCGCTGGTGATAGCAATCAATCTGGTGGTGGCGACGCTGCTGGCGAAGAGCGGCGTGTTCTGGGATCGCACCGCGGTCGGTGCCTGGGCGCTGGAAGTGGAAGCGCTGTACCTGTTCGGCGCGCTGGCGGTGATGTTCCTCGGCGCCGGACGCTATACGCTGGTGCGCGACGGTAGCCTGACCTGAGACGTGGCCTGCCCGCGCTCAGGCGGGCAGGCCCGCGTTACTGCGGGTGCCAGGCGAAACGGTATTTCGCCACCAGCATCAGGCTGGTCAGCACCGCCGGGATCGCCAGGAAAGAGAAGACGTCGGTAATATTCCAGCCCATTGACAGCATCTGCGCACCGGCAAAGGCGCTGAGAATGGCACCGATGCGACCAATGCCGTGCATCCAGCTGGAGCCGGTAGCGCGGGCGCGGGTCGGATAGTAGCTGGCCGAGAGCGCATTCATGCCGGTGTTGGCGCCGTTGAGGCAGAAACCGCTGCAGAAGGCGATGGCGCTCAGCAGCCAGGCATCCGCCGGTGCGAAACCGATGCCTACCGTGGCAATGGCGCCGCTAAAGTAGATGGCGGCCAGCGCCAGGTTCGCGTTAAAGCGATCCATCATCCAGCCGGCAAACAGCGAGCCGACCGTGCCGCCCGCCTGATACATGGCGGTCACCAGCGCCGCCTGGGTCACCGTCATGCCGACATCTTTTACCAGCGACGGCAGCCAGCTGCCGATCAGGTAAACCAGAAACAGCCCCATAAAGTAGCTGCCCCACAGCATCAGGCTGCCAAAGCGGTACTGGCGCGACAGTACCAGCCGCACCGCGGCCTCTTTTACCTGCGGTTCGTTAAGCTCAAAGCGGCTGTCTTCCCGGGTGCTGCCCGGCCGCATCCGCTCGACGATCTGCCGTACCTGCGCAGCGGGAGCGTTGCGCGTCAGCATAAAACGCACCGACTCCGGCAGCCCGCGCATCAGCAGCGGCAGCAGCAGCAGCGGCAACACGCCGCCCATCACCAGCACCGAATGCCAGCCGTAATGCGGGATCAGCCAGGAGGCGGCAAAGCCGCCGCTGGCCGCGCCAAAGGTGAAGCCGCAGAACACCACGGTGATCAGAAACGCCCGTTTACGCTCCGGCGAATACTCCGCCACCAGCGTGCCGACGTTGGGCATCGCTGCGCCCAGCCCCAGCCCGGTCAGGAAGCGGAACAGCATCAGCTGGTCAAGATTTTGCGAAAAGGCGGTGGCCAGCGTCCACAGGCCAAAGAAGAACACGCTGCTGAGGATCATCACCCGGCGGCCAAAGCGGTCGGCCAGCGGCCCGGCAAACATCGCCCCCAGCGCCAGCCCGATCAGCGCGGCGCTGATTACCAGCCCGAGCTGGTGGTTACTGACGCCCCAGGCGGTTTTCAACGCCGGAGCAATAAAGCCCATCAGCGCAATATCCATGCCGTCCATCGCCACAATGGCAAAGCTCAGGGCAATAATGCGTTTCTGATAACGGCTCAGGCCACCCTGGTTGATTAATCCACGGATATCGATCGCTGCGGTACGGTTCACTTCGCGCTCCCTGGCTGGTTGACTCCCTGCGGCAGAGCGCGGGACCGGTAAAAATTGCTGGCTATCATAACGGATAGTGATGACGTTGACTCGTAAAAATGGGCAGTTTTTCGATAATGATTATCATTTCGGAGCATTGCACCGCAGCCCTGACGGGCGAAGAACGATAAGCTATACGCATATCCCGGCCGCTAAGAGGGAATAAAAGTAATAGATACGCCGGTATTTCCGCCAAATGTTAATTAATTTTTGCAATAAGGTTAACAAAACCCACAGGCAAGACTTGCCAGGGCCTCCTGCGGGTTACTACTCTGAGCTATGGACAAAAATTACGTTTTTAATCAGCGCATTCGCCTGCGCCACCTGCATACCTTCGTGGCCGTTGCCCAGCAAGGCACGCTGGGCCGTGCCGCCGAAACGCTGTCGCTCAGCCAGCCGGCGCTGTCAAAAACGCTTAACGAGCTGGAAGAGCTGACCGGCGTGCGGCTGTTCGAGCGCGGGCGGCTGGGTGCACAGCTGACCACCATGGGCGAACAGTTCCTTACTCACGCGGTGCGGGTACTGGACGCGCTGAACCATGCCGGGCAGAGTTTCCACCTGCCGCAGGCGCGCGATCCGGAGGTGCTGCGGGTCTGCGTGCTGACCACGGTGGCGCTGGGGATGCTGCCGTCGATCCTCGAACGGTTTCACCAGCAGCAGCCGCAGACCATCGTGCAGGTCGCGACCCTGCACAATAACGTGCTGCTGGCCGGGCTGAAGGCCGGTGAGTTTGACGTGGGTATTGGCCGCATGGCCGATCCCGGCCTGATGACCGGCCTGACCTATGAGCTGCTGTTTCTTGAGTCGATGCGGCTGGTGGTGCGCCCCGACCATCCGCTTCTAAGTGACAACGTCACGCTGTCGAAAGCGCTGTCATGGCCGGTGGTGATCTCCCCGGAAGGTACCGCCCCACGGCGCGTTGCCGAGGCGATGCTTAAAGACCAGGGCTGCCGCCTGCCCGCCACGCTGGTCGAGACCTCAGCCACTTCCCTGGCGCGCCAGCTGGCCTTACGCGCCAGCTACGTCTGGTTTGTGCCCTCCGGTGCGATCAAGGACGACCTGCTGCACAATGCGCTGGCGGCGCTGCCGATCTCCTCGCACGGGCCGGGCGAACCGGTGGGCATCGTCACCCGCTCCGGCAAGCCGCTGAGCCTGAGTGCCGAAGTGTTTTTATCCACGGTACGTAAATCCCACTCCGGCTGAACGGAGTGCCTTGCACGGCGGGGCATCCCTTACCTGCCAGCCTGTTATGGCGGCTAAGCTCCCGATGCGCATACTGCCGGGTCTCGCCTGCTGTCGAGCTCAATCACGGCCGTAATCCTGTACCGGCGCTAGCGGCTGCGTTTCGCATGGCGTTCGCGGTTCTCCTGGCGCGCCTGCTCGCTTTTACGCAGGCCGACGTAACAGGCACCGCTGCCGCCGTCTTGCGGCCGGGCGGCACAAAACGCCTGTACCGACTCAAACTGCGGCAGCCAGCGCATCAGATAGCTGCGCACGATATTGGCATGAGACCGATCGTGGCGGCCTTTACCGTGCACGATCAGCAGGTTGCGCCAGTTCTCCTGCTGCGCCTGGCCGATAAACAGATACAGCCGCTGGCGGCACTGTTCCACCGAAACCCCACGCAGATCGATACTGGCCTGCGGGGCATATTTCCCCAGCCAGAGTTTGTCAACCACGCCCTGCTGCATGCCGGCCGCCTGCCACGCGAGATCGGTGGTGCAGGGGACGATCTCCAGCAGTCCGCTGGTCAGCGGGTTATCGAGCTGCAGCTCCTGCTGGCGATCGCGGTCGGGCCTGGTCGCGGACACCGGCAGCCACAGCGTGCTGCCGCAGGTTTTCAGCGGGGTAACGTCACCCATCGCCTGTTGAAAAAGATCGTTGTCGTCATGATGGCAGGTCATCGCCTCTCCCCCGATGCTGTAGATTGCCACCTGCGTAATGCGGGGGCGGATAAATTTTAGCATACGTCGTTAAAGGAAGACCTGACCGTCATCAGACCGGGTCAGCAACCGTCGCGTCGTCACCGCGACTGATTAGCAGACTTAAACTAAATTTATTTAAGGCAACCGTTGAATCCATTAAAATTGATTTAGATCAAGTTTACAGTTATTAACGAAGCAGAACCTCTACCCGGCTAATGCACGGAGATAATTTTTAGCGTATAGAGCGGCAAGTACGATGAAGACTGGATTGTTACACGTGAATCACATAAAGAAACAATTTTCGCAACATACTTATATTTAATACCTTTTAACTGCTCAGATGAGTTTTCATCCGACCTGTAACAGGGTAAAATTGATTCCAGTCAATTATCATCGAGCGTAGATTATGATTCCCGAAAAGCGAATTATCAGCAGACGCGTACAATCCGGCGGTTGCGCCATTCACTGCCAGGATTGCAGTATCAGCCAGCTTTGCATCCCGTTCACACTTAACGAGCACGAGCTTGACCAGCTGGACAATATCATCGAGCGTAAAAAGCCGATCCAGAAGGGACAAACGCTGTTCAAGGCCGGTGACGAGCTGAAGTCGATCTACGCTATCCGTGCGGGTACCATTAAAAGCTACACCATCACCGAGCAGGGCGATGAACAGATTACCGGTTTCCATCTCGCCGGCGACCTGGTAGGCTTTGACGCCATCAGCGCTAACCAGCACCCGAGCTTTGCCCAGGCGCTGGAAACCGCGATGGTCTGCGAAATTCCCTTTGAAACGCTGGATGACCTGTCGGGAAAAATGCCCAACCTGCGCCAGCAGATCATGCGTCTGATGAGCGGCGAAATCAAAGGCGACCAGGAGATGATCCTGCTGCTGTCGAAAAAGAACGCCGAGGAGCGTCTGGCCGCCTTTATTTATGGCCTGTCACGCCGCTTCGGCCAGCGCGGTTTCTCGCAGCGCGAGTTCCGTCTGACCATGACCCGTGGTGATATCGGCAACTATCTTGGCCTGACGGTGGAAACCATCAGCCGCCTGCTCGGCCGCTTCCAGAAAAACGGTATGCTGGCGGTGAAAGGCAAATACATCACCATTGAAAATCATGAAATCCTCTCCCAGCTGGCCGGCCAGAGCCGCGCAATTGGCTGACCCTTTGCCGGGTTAATATTTGTTATTTTATTGATCCGGCAACAACTTTTCCGCTTTTTCCTTTGCCATGATTGGGCTATCTTTAAACGACATGCTCAGCGTAGGGGAACCCGTTATGGCTAACTATCAGAATATCCTTGTGGCGATCGACCCGCAGCAGGACGACCAGCCCGCATTGCGCCGTGCCGTCTATCTTAATCAACGGCTTGGCGGCAAAATCACCTGTTTTCTGCCGATTTACGACTTCTCCTATGAGATGACCACCCTGCTCTCCCCTGATGAACGCCAGACCATGCGCAAAGGGGTGATCGGTCAACGCACTGAGTGGATCCGCGAACAGGCGCAGGCTTATCTGGCCGCCGGGGTGCAGATCGACATTAAAGTGGTGTGGCACAACCGGCCGTTCGAAG
This sequence comes from Erwinia sp. B116, assembly GCF_002865965.1. Taxonomy (NCBI): domain Bacteria; kingdom Pseudomonadati; phylum Pseudomonadota; class Gammaproteobacteria; order Enterobacterales; family Erwiniaceae; genus Erwinia; species Erwinia sp. B116. The sequence goes on along the minus strand of NZ_JRZZ01000013.1, from coordinate 98,466 downwards.
CGATTATTCAGGAAGTGCTAAACCACCAGCATGACCTGGTGATTAAGATGGCCCACCAGCACGATCGCCTGCAGGCGGTGGTGTTCACACCGACCGACTGGCATCTGTTGCGCAAGTGCCCGTGCCCGGTATGGATGGTGAAAGACCAGGCCTGGCCGGAAGGCGGCAAAGCCGTGGTGGCGGTTAATCTCGCGAGCGAAGAACCGCATCACGACCCGCTGAACGCCAAGCTGGTGCGCGAAACCCTCGACCTGGCGGAGCGGGTTAACCATACCGAAGTGCATCTGGTCGGGGCCTACCCGATTACGCCGATCAATATCGCCATTGAGCTTCCCGACTTCGACCCGAGCGTCTACAACGACGCCATCCGCGGCCAGCACCTGGTGGCGATGAAGGCGCTGCGGCAGTCGTACAGCATCGATGAGAAGTTTACCCACGTTGAAAAGGGTCTGCCGGAAGAGGTGATCCCGGCCGTCGCCGAGCATCTGGACGCCGGCGTGGTGGTGCTGGGCACCATCGGCCGCACCGGTTTTTCCGCTGCGTTTCTTGGCAATACCGCAGAGCAGGTGATCGATCACCTGCGCTGCGATCTGCTGGCGATTAAGCCCGATGGATTTATCTCGCCGGTGGCGCTGGATGACGATGACGATGATTAAGCCCAGCGGCTTATTGTTGCCAGCATGTTAAAATTAGCGCCGGATAAGCAGAATAAATCTGACTTCCGGCGCAATAATCACTTTTAATTAAATAAGGCTTTAAACTTCTGAAAGAAAATCGTTACACTTTAGCCCACCTGTAATACGCCATGATGGATCGCTGGTTTGTTGTTATCTTATCGTCTGACGCATAGCCGAATATCTGCCTTTATCGCCCTGCTGGCGATCGGGCTGCTGTTTATTGCGCCGGACATTTCCAAAATCCTCGAACAGCAAAGAATGTCCGCCTGGGGCGGAATGCGCATGGGGATGCATGAGATGACGATGCCGCAGGCTGGCATTAGCGCAACGGGCGAAAGCGAATCAGCATCGGGCCATAGCGCGATAACCGGCGAGCGCTTTAGCCATCATTCCACAGGCTCTGCAACGCCAGATAACGCCGCAGCAGCAGAAGGTCACCCTTCCAGGCACAGACATCATTCACAGACGCCAGGGCAGCGTGGCGCAGAGCCTGCGCACCAGGGGCACACGACATCTGCTACTGAGACACGGGCTGGTACCGGGGCCGATTCGACCCACCCTCACCCGCGTGGTATGGATGAGTTCAGCTGCGGCTACTGTGAGCTGCTGGCACACCTGCCGATACTGGTGTGGATCTTTATCCCGCTGCTGTGGCTGATCCTGCTGACCAGCCGCCTGCCGCCGCCACTCGCATTACCCCCTTACCCGCAATGCTGGTTCCCCGGCACTTCACAGCCGCGCGCGCCACCACACGCCTGATCGCTCCTCGTTTATCCTGCATTTGCCGCCTGACGCGGTAATAACATCGCGTCGCGAATAAATATGTGCACTGCACAGGGTAACTGACGCCTTAAATATACCGTTGTTTAATTTACCCGGTGCTGAATAACGTCAGTGCCGGTAATGAATCTATTTTTCTTCTCACTGTTGCGATCAATCGTTCGCAGGCCGCCCTGTGCCGCCATTAAAAGGAATTGATTATGCTACCTCGTTATTTTCCGCTGTCGCTACTGACGCTCTCTCTGTTTGCCGCTCAGGGCCAGGCCGCCGACCTGCAGTACGCCGAACCGGTGATGACCGTCACCGCCCCGGCGCAATCGCCGCTGACCATCGTCACCTCGCCGAAAATCCCGCGCCAGCCGGTACCGGCCAGTGACGGCTCTGACTACCTGAAAACCATTCCGGGCTTCGCCCAGGTGCGCAACGGCGGCACCAACGGTGACCCGGTGCTGCGCGGCATGTTCGGTTCACGCCTGCGCATACTGACCGACGGCAGCGACATGCCCGGAGCCTGCCCGGCGCGTATGGACGCCCCCAGCTCCTACATTTCACCGGAAAGCTTTGACCTGCTGAGCATCATTAAAGGACCCCAGACCGTGCTGTGGGGCCCGGGCAATTCAGCAGGAACAGTGCGCTTTGAGCGTGAACCGCCTCAGTTTGATGAAGCCGGCGTCAAGGGCGATGCCAGCCTGCTGACCGCCTCTAACCGCCGCAACGACGGCAATGCGGATATCAGCCTCGGCAACGAGCAGGGCTACCTGCGCGCTATCGGCAGTAAGTCACGCGCTAACGACTATAAAGACGGCAACGGCCAGCGCGTGCCGTCAAAGTGGGATAAGTGGAGCGCTGACGTGGCGCTGGGCTGGACGCCGGAAAAAGACACCCTGCTGGAACTGAGCGCCGGGCGCAGCAACGGCGAAGCCCGCTACGGCGGCCGCGCAATGGACGGATCGCAGTTCAAACGTGAAAGCCTCGGCCTGCGGCTGGAAAAAAACAACATCAGCGACACCTTCGACAGGTTCGAAGCGCAGATTAAGTATAACTACGCCAACCACATCATGGATAACATTACCCTGCGCGCCCCTTCAGGTATGATGAGCATGTCCGGAATGGCGAGCGCCGACATGGACATGAGTGACATGGACATGGGCGATACGGGCATGGACCACGGCATGTCGATGCAGGTGGATCGCCGCACCGTCAGCGGCCGGATGATGGGCACCTGGCTGTGGTCCGACTTCAAACTGGAGAGCGGTATGGATATGCAAACCAGCACCCACCGCAACCGTCAACAGGCAGGCGGTGCCTGGATCAGGGACGCCCGCTTCCACGACGTGGGTGCCTTTGGTGAACTCACCTGGAGCGCCGACGAACAGAACAAGGTTATCGGCGGTGCCCGTCTCGATCGCAGCTGGGTGGACAGCTTTGCCACTTCCGCAGACGCATCAAGAAGTGCTACCCTGCCCGCCGGTTTCCTGCGCCTGGAGCACAGCCTGCAGAAGTCGCTGATGGTCTATGCCGGTATCGGCTATACCGAACGCTTCCCGGACTACTGGGAACTGTTCTCGCCGACTTACGCCGCCGACGGCCATTCGAGGGCGTTCGATAAGGTGAAAACGGAAAAAACCACCCAGCTGGATTTCGGCGCGAAGTACAGCGGCCAGCGGTTGGACGGCTGGGTTTCAGCCTACGTGGGGCGGATCAACGACTTTATCCTGTTTAACTACGATCCAAACAATGCCTACATCAGCCGGGTCAGCAACGTTGACGCCACCATCATGGGCAGCGAAGCCGGCTTCAGCTATAAACTGAGTGACAGCCTGACCACCGACGCCAGCCTCGCCTGGGCCTGGGGGCAAAACAGCTCCACCCACCAGCCGCTGCCGCAAATGCCGCCGCTGGACGGCCGCCTCAGCCTCACCTGGCAACAGGGCGACTGGAGCACCACCGGCCTGCTGCGCATGGTCAGCAGCCAGAACCGCATCGCGCTCAACCAGGGCAACGTGGTCGGCAAAGACTTTGAACGCAGCAGCGGCTTCGCGGTACTCTCCGCCAACGCCGCTTATAAAGTGAATAAAAACGTCAGGCTCAGCACCGGCGTCGACAATATTCTCAACCAGGCCTACAGCGAACACCTGAACCTGGCCGGTAACAGCGCCTTCGGCTACTCGGCCAGCACCCCGGTCAATGAACCTGGCCGCACCTGGTGGGCCAAAGTTAACGTGAAATTTTAACTAACAAGGAGATCGTCATGTCCATGTTTCCCCCAGGCAAAAAACGCCGCAACTTCTTTATCGCCCAGGGCATCCTCTGGCTCTGCATCGCCGTCGTCATGGTCAAAGCGATCATCGGCGGCGCCATCAACGAATACAACATGCCGTTCAACACCTGGCCGGTAGAACTCTACGTCTCCGAATTCTTTATGATCATGATCTACACCAGCGTCTTCACCCTGCTGCTCTCGATCCCGCTCTGGTACTGGTTCCTCGGCGAACAGGACCCCAACTCCCGCGGCTAACCCCCCCACAGGCCACAGCTAACGCTGTGGCCCGCCAACGCCCCTCCAGCGCCCCCCACAATCCAACCCACAGTCCAATCCAAAGTCCATTTTTCGGGAGGGCAGCGGGATGAGCCCGGAGCGGGGTAACCCGCGGAGGGTCGCCCGCTGACAGGCCCGGCGTATCCCGATCAACCAGACAACACGCCCTTCCTCCTCATCAGGCCACACCCCCGC
>NZ_JRZZ01000013.1:54349-94185 GCF_002865965.1 Erwinia sp. B116 | reverse complement strand
CGCTGACAGGCCCGGCGTATCTCGATCCACCAGACAACGAGCCCTTCAGCCCTTCAGCCCCTCAGCCCTTCAGCCCTTCAGCCCTTCAGCCCTGCAGGCAAAAAAAAGGCCCCCTAAGGGGGCCTCGTATCAGATCGCGAGAAAAATCACAGCGCCTTCAGAATCGCATCCACCGTCGCCTTAGCATCGCCAAACAACATCTGCGTATTCTCCTTAAAGAACAGCGGATTCTGCACCCCGGCATACCCGGTATTCATCGAACGCTTAAACACCACCACGTTCTGCGCCTTCCACACCTCCAGCACCGGCATCCCGGCAATCGGACTCCGTGGATCCTCCTGCGCCGCCGGATTCACCGTATCATTGGCACCAATCACCAACACGGTATCCGTCTCTGCGAAATCATCGTTAATCTCATCCATCTCCAGCACCACGTCATACGGCACCTTCGCCTCCGCCAGCAGCACGTTCATATGCCCCGGCAAACGCCCGGCCACCGGATGAATACCAAAACGGACCCTGATCCCGCGCTCGCGCAGCTTCGCCGTAATATCCGCCACCGGATACTGCGCCTGCGCCACCGCCATCCCGTAACCCGGGGTAATAATCACCGACGTTGAACTCTTCAACAGCTCGGCGGTGCCCGCCGCGTCGATCTCGCGGTACTCACCCATCTCGGTTTCTTCACCGACAGAACTGCTGTCGGTACCAAACCCGCCGGCAATCACGCTGATAAACGAACGGTTCATCGCCTTACACATAATGTAAGAGAGGATCGCCCCGCTGGAACCCACCAGCGCACCGGTCACGATCAGCAGATCGTTGCTCAGCATAAAGCCCGCCGCCGCCGCCGCCCAGCCGGAGTAAGAGTTCAGCATCGACACCACCACCGGCATATCGGCACCGCCGATCGACGCCACCAGATGCCAGCCAAACGCCAGCGCAATCAGCGTCATCACCAGCAGCGCAAAACTCTGCAGACCCACGCTGTCGGTACGCACAAAGATAATCAGCAGCACGGCAGACACCACCAGCGCCAGCAGATTCAGCTTATGACGGTGCGGTAACGCCAGCGGGCGCGACGAAAACTTGCCGTTCAGCTTGCCCCAGGCAACGATGGAACCGCTAAAGGTTACCGCACCGATAAAGATGCCGATAAACACCTCGGTCAGATGGATATTCTCCATCACCGGCTCCAGCCCCGGACCATGGTCAAGATAGCTGTTAAAGCCCACCAGCACCGCCGCCAGGCCGACAAAGCTGTGCAGCATCGCCACCAGCTCCGGCATACCGGTCATCTCCACCTTATTCGCCATGCGCACGCCGATGCCGCCGCCGATCACCATCGCCAGCAGGATCCAGGCTACGTTGCCGGTCTCCGGGCCGAAAATGGTCACCAGCAACGCCAGCGCCATCCCGCTGATGCCAAAAATATTCCCCTGCTTCGAGGTTTCATGTTTAGACAGCCCGGCAAGGCTGCAAATAAACAGGATCGCAGCAACGATATACGCTGCAGTCACTAATCCGCCAGACATGGACTACCCCTTAGTTTTTACGGAACATTTTCAGCATGCGCTGGGTGACGGTAAAGCCACCAAAGATATTGATGCTGGCAATCAGCACCGCCACAAACGACAGCACGCTGACCCAGCCACCATGCCCAATCTGCAACACCGCGCCAACGACGATAATGCCGGAAATGGCGTTGGTCACCGACATCAGCGGCGTATGCAGCGCATGGCTGACGTTCCACACCACGTAATAGCCGACCACGCAGGAGAGCGCGAATACGGTAAAGTGCGACAGAAACTCGGCCGGTGCCACGCTGGCCAGCCAGCCAAACAGCACCACCACCAGCGCCAGCAGCGCGTACTTGCGCAGCGGCGAGGCGGGTTTAGCTTCCGGTTTGACAAGCGGTGCCGCGGCCTGCGCCTTCGGTGCCGCTGAAACCTGAATCGGCGGTGCCGGCCAGGTAATTTCGCCGTCACGCACCACGGTCACGGTGCGCACCACCACGTCGTCGAAATCGATGGTGATTTCACCGTTCTTCTCTTTGCACAGCAGCTTAAGCAGGTTCACCAGGTTGGTGCCGTACAGCTGCGAAGACTGGCCCGGCAGGCGGCTGGGCAGATCGGTGTAACCAATCACCTTCACGCCGTTTTCGGTCAGGTGGATCTTGCCCGGTACGGTCAGCTCACAGTTGCCACCGTTCTGCGCGGCCATATCGACGATCACGCTGCCCGGCTTCATCAGCGCCACCGTCTCAGCGGTCAGCAGCTTGGGTGCCGGTTTGCCCGGGATCAGCGCCGTGGTCACGATAATGTCCACTTCCGCCGCCTGGGCGGCAAACAGCGCCATTTCAGCCTTAATAAAGGCCTCTGACATCACTTTGGCGTAGCCGTCGCCGCTGCCTGCTTCCTCTTCGAAGTCGAGTTCAAGGAACTCGGCGCCCATACTCTGCACCTGCTCCTTCACTTCAGGGCGGGTGTCGAAGGCACGCACGATAGCGCCGAGGCTGCGGCCGGCACCGATGGCGGCCAGGCCGGCAACACCGGCACCGATGATCATCACTTTGGCCGGCGGCACTTTACCGGCGGCGGTGATCTGCCCGGTAAAGAAACGGCCGAACTCGTGAGCGGCCTCAATAATCGCGCGGTAGCCGGCGATGTTGGCCATTGAGCTGAGGGCGTCCAGCGACTGGGCGCGGGAGATGCGCGGCACCGCATCCATCGACATCACGGTGACCCTGCGCGCCGCCAGTTTTTCCAGCAGTTCCGGGTTCTGCGCCGGCCAGATAAAACTGACCAGCGTCGAGCCTGCGCGGCTGAGGGCAATCTCTTCATCCGTTGGCGCATTGACCTTCAGCACAATATCTGACTGCCAGACGGCAGCGCTGTCGACGATCGACGCACCGGCCGCCACAAAGGCAGCGTCTTCAAAACTGGCCAGTTTCCCGGCATCGCGTTCAACGGCCACGCTAAAACCCAGCAAGCGCAGCTGCTCAACCGTTTTCGGCGTGGCGGCCACGCGGGCTTCGTCGGATAACCGCTCTTTGGTGATACCAATAAGCATTTTCTTCCCTTTCTTCAGAGAGTAAGACGGGTTGTTCTTCTGGCTGCGGTGAAAAATACCGCAGCATTTTTTGTAGCAAAGTCTTAATAACCTACTGAAAATATGCCTTCCGATCCAGCCAACGGCGGCCTTATGGCCACATTAACTATAAAAATTCAGGCTTCCGCCATCAACACCCTATATCAGACCTGAATATCGCATATTTTCAGCGATTTTCTGCTGCGATTTTTTTTAACATCTGGCTGCGTGACGCTCAAAAAAACATTGATTAACAATGCATTAACGAGTCCGGTGGTTACTATTATCGGAATAAGTGGTAGCGAGCCGTAATATGACACGATTCAGCCAGCTTTCGCCGTTATTCTGAAATCCAGAATAGCCTGACCGATAAAACCCCATAAAATGGCTGAGACAGCGCAGATGATTACATGTAATATTCGACAACTAATCTGTTACACATCAAGAGTCCGCACGTTTTTGAACTCATTTTTTGCGTAAGGCGAAGGATTATTTTATGAAGCTTAAGAACACCATTCTGGCATCAGCCCTGCTGTCAATGACCGCACTCTCCGCGCACGCGGCGCAGGAACTGACGCCGGAAAAGGCCGCCGCGCTGAAGCCGTTCGATCGCATCACGATCAACGGACGTTTTAACGCGATCAATGAGGCCAGCAGTGCCGTTTCGCGCCGTGCTGACGCACTGGGTGCGGCCTCCTATTACATTCAGGGCATCAACGATCTGAACGGCAACGGCGGCAACTGGACCGTGACGGCGGACCTCTACCGTGCAGACGCACCGGAAGCGGTAAAAAACAAAGACCGCGTGATCAACGGCGTGCGTGAACTGACCAAAGCGGAAGCCTTCAAGCTGGAGCCGTTTGATACCGTCTCCGCCAGCGGTTTCTTCCGCAGCCAGCCGGACGTCAACGATGCCATCACCCGCGCCGCGAAAGATAAGGGTGCCGCGTCATTCTTTATCGTGCGCCAGGTTGACATCAACAGCGGTGGCAACCAGATCGTTAACGCCTATATCTACAAGGCCGATGCTCCACAGCGTAAGGTGCAGTCGCCTAACCTGATCCCTGCCGATTCAGAAGCCGGTAAAGCGGCGCTGGCCGCCGGCGGCGAAGCAGCGAAAAAGGTTGAGATCCCGGGCGTGGCCTCGTCGGAAACCCCAAGCAACAAGGTTGGCCGTTTCTACGAAACCCAGAGCTCCAGCGGTCAGCGTTATACCGTGACCCTGCCGAACGGCAAGAGCGTGCAGGAAGTGAACGCCATTACCGCGGCGCAGATGCAGCCGTACGACAGCATCACCTTTACCGGCCACTTCAGCACCCCGACCGAAATCTCGGAAGAAGTGGGTAAACGCGCCATTGCCAAAGGCGCCAAGTACTATCACGTCACCCGTGAGTGGTCGAATCAGAGCGGCGGCAACCTGACCATCAGCGCCGACCTGTTTAAGTAATCGCGCTTCCCCTGACCCGGGGGATCGCCAGGGGCAGCCGCGTGCTGCCCTTTTTTTTGCATAGTTTCGTTCAGAAACTGCATAGCAAGTCATTGCATCCCGCCCCGTCCCTCCGTAAAATCGCCGCCCTTCACAGCGGTTTCGTTCACCTTAACGCGCCTGGGCCTGAACAGAACGCCACCATGGCGTCGTAATCTGGTTTTATATTCTGTTACTGGAGTTTTTATTGGACAAAAAATTAGGGCTCACGGCGTTAACGGCGCTGGTACTCAGCTCGATGCTCGGTGCCGGGGTGTTCAGCCTGCCGCAAAATATGGCGGCGGTGGCCGGCCCGGCGGCGCTGCTGATCGGCTGGGCGATCACCGGCTTCGGCATTCTGCTGCTGGCAACGGCGATGCTGCTGCTGACCCGGCTTAAGCCGGAACTGGATGGCGGCATCTTTACCTACGCGCAGGCGGGCTTTGGCGACCTGATCGGCTTCTGTTCGGCCTGGGGTTACTGGCTGTGTGCGGTGATCGCTAACGTCTCCTATCTGGTAATCGTCTTCTCGGCGATGAGCTTCTTTACCGACACGCCGCAGCGGGTGGTATTTGGCGACGGCAACACCTGGCAGGCAATGCTGGCGGCCTCGCTGCTGCTGTGGGCGGTACACGGGCTGGTGCTGCGCGGGGTGCAGACGGCGGCGGGCATTAATCTGCTGGCGACGCTGGGCAAGCTGCTGCCGCTGGGGCTGTTTGTCCTGCTGGCGCTGGTCGCGTTTAACCTCGACCGCTTTACGCTGGATTTCAGCGGAATAACGCTCGGTAAGCCGGTGTGGCAGCAGGTGAAAGACACCATGCTGATCACCCTGTGGGTGTTTATCGGCGTGGAGGGGGCGGTGGTGGTCTCCGCCCGCGCCCGCCACAAGCGCGACGTCGGCCGCGCCACGCTGCTGGCGGTAATGGCGGCGCTGGTGGTCTATCTGCTGGTGACGCTGCTGGCGCTCGGCGTGGTGCCACGCGCCGAACTGGCTCAGCTGCGTAACCCGTCGATGGCCGGGCTGATGACCGCGCTGGTCGGGCCGTGGGGCAATCTGATTATCGTCGCCGGGCTGATTGTTTCGGTGTGCGGGGCCTATCTGAGCTGGACGATTATGGCCGCCGAAGTGCCGATGATTGCCGCGAAACACGGGGCCTTCCCGCGCATTCTCAGCCGGCAGAACGCCCGCGGCGCGCCCGCCGCCTCGCTGTGGCTGACCAACGGCAGCGTACAGCTGTGCCTGATCCTGATCGGCGTCACCGGGGCCGACTACAATACCCTGCTGACCATCGCCTCGGAGATGATCCTGCTGCCCTATCTGCTGGTCGGTGCCTACCTGCTGCGGCTGGCGCGGGTGGAGCATAAGCCGGCGATAACGCTGGTGGCCGCCGGGGCCTGCGCCTACGGGCTGTGGCTGCTGTACGCGTCTGGTGTGATGCATCTGCTGCTGTCGGTGGTGCTGTATGCACCGGGGCTGCTGCTGTTTCTGTATGCGCGCCACCGTAACGCCGGGGTAAAGCCGCTGAGGATCTGGGAAAAAGGGCTGATGGTGCTGATTGGGGTGGCAGCGGTTCCGGCACTGTGGCAGCTGATGCACTGAGGTTTAGCACGCGCAACTCGCTGGCCCTCATCCCCTAAAAAACGCACCGCCAGTGATACATTTAAGCCGGTGCGAAGCGGCTAGCCATCCAGTGCGGAGCCACGGGATTGACCTGCCGGACGCCCGGGGAGGCCAACCCGTGGGGCGTAAACCCGCCCCTTCAGTGCGTCTGTGAGGCCAGCGTCACCTGCAGCCGATCGTCCAGCTGCTGTAACTCCAGCGGCCGCGCATACTCCTGGCGGACGGTGTCCAGCTGTGAAGCGGAGAGCGGGTAAGGTAACAGGATATCGAAGCGGGACAGCTGCTGCTGTTCGGCGAGGGCAATCAGCCGGGCAATATTGATCTCATCGCTGACCTGGGTGGAGAGGATCTGCAGCGCCAGCTCTTTAATCTCTTCCGGGCCGGCCGGCGCGACGGCGGCTGGCTTTTTGGTGACCATGCCGAAAATCGGCATCACGCCGTAGATGGCGTCGACAAAACTCCAGCGCTTACGACAGGAGGCGGAGAGAAAATCAATGTAGTTAAGACAGATACGGTCACCGTAGTCAGCGCCCGCCAGCTTCTTTTCCGCCACCCTGCTCTCCTTAATTGGTTGATATTACGCCAGCACTGACGAATATAATGACATATTCCACAGCCATTATACACTAGCCAGCAGAGTGACAATCCTGACCCTCGTCAAACTCCTGACGAAACGGCCGCGGCCCTCCGCGCAGGCATGAAGGCGTTATGAACAAAATTGTATTTGTAGAAGATGACAAAGACGTCGGTGAACTGATTGCCGCCTATCTCGGCCGCCACGACATCGAGGTGATCGTCGAGCCGCGCGGCGACCAGGCCGAGGCCACCATTGCCGCCCACGAGCCGGACCTGGTGATGCTGGATATTATGCTGCCGGGCAAAGACGGTATGACCCTGTGCCGCGACCTGCGCAACGGCAGCGGCTGGCGCGGGCCGATCGTACTGCTGACCTCGCTGGACAGCGATATGAACCATATTCTGTCGCTGGAGATGGGCGCTAACGACTATATCCTGAAAACCACCCCGCCCGCCGTGCTGCTGGCACGCCTGCGCCTGCACCTGCGCCAGGCCGGCAACAGCACCCAGAGCGACGATATCGCGCCCACGGTTTCCGCGCAGAAGATGCTGCGCTTCGGCACCCTGAGCATTGATCCAGTCAACCGCCAGGTAATCCTCTCCGGCGAGGTGATTGCGCTCTCCACCGCCGATTTTGACCTGCTGTGGGAGCTTGCGACCCACGCCGGCAGCACGCTTAACCGCGACGCGTTGCTCAAAACCCTGCGCGGTGTCAGCTACGACGGTATGGATCGCAGCATTGACGTGGCGATATCGCGCCTGCGCAAAAAGCTGCTCGACAGCGCCACCGAACCTTACCGCATCAAAACCATCCGCAACCGCGGCTATCTGTTTGCGCCGCATGCCTGGGACGCGCAGCCATGAGAAAGCTGTTTATACAGTTTTATCTGCTGCTGTTCGTCTGCTTTCTGGTGATGGCAATGCTGGTCGGGCTGGTATACAAGTTCACCGCCGAGCGCGCCGGCCGCCAGTCGATGGATGACCTGATGAAAAGCTCGCTGTACCTGATGCGCAGCGAGCTGCGCGAGATCCCGCCGCGCGACTGGAACAAAACCATCGAGAATCTCGATCTTAACCTGTCGTTTAAGCTGCATATCGAGCCGATGAACAAGTATCAGCTTGACCCGACCACCCTGAAGCGGCTGCGCGCCGGGGAGATCGTCGCGCTGGACGATGAGTACACCTTCCTGCAGCACATTCCGCGCAGCCACTACGTGCTGGCGGTCGGGCCAATCCCCTATCTGTTCTACCTGCACGAGATGCGGATGTTCGATATCGCCCTGCTGGCGCTGATCGGCATTTCGCTGGCCTTCCCGGTGTTTATCTGGATGCGCCCGCACTGGAAGGAGATGCTCAGGCTGGAAAACGCCGCACAGCGCTTCGGCCAGGGGCACCTTGACGAGCGCATTCATTTTGACAGCGCGTCGAGCCTGCTGCGGGTTGGCGTGGCCTTTAACCAGATGGCGGACAATATCAACGCGCTGGTCGCCAGCAAGAAACAGCTAATCGACGGCATCGCCCACGAGCTGCGCACCCCGCTGGTGCGGCTGCGCTACCGGCTGGAGATGAGCGACAATCTGAGCGCCGCAGAGTCCGCCGCGCTGAATCGTGATATCGGCCAGCTGGAGGCGCTGATCGAAGAGCTGCTGACCTACGCACGCCTCGACCGCCCGCGGGTGGAGCTGAATCTGCAGGCCTTCGATCTGGCCGACTGGCTGGAGGAGCGGCTGCTGGACTTCCGCCTGGTGCACCCGGAGTTCACCATCGAACTCGACACGCCGCAGCGCGAGAATCCCGGCGTGGCCGACGCGAGGCTGATGGAGCGGGTGCTGGATAACCTGGTCAACAACGCGCTGCGCTATGCAGAGGGGCGCCTGCGGGTGGGCCTGTGGTTTGACGGCCACCTCGCCTGCCTGCAGGTGGAAGATGACGGCCCCGGCATCCCTGCCGAAGAACGCGAGCGGGTATTTGAACCCTTTGTGCGCCTCGACCCGAGCCGCGACCGCGCCACCGGCGGCTGCGGGCTGGGCCTGGCGATCGTCCACTCGGTGGCGCAGGCCTTCGGCGGCACCGTCACCATCGACAGCAGCCCGCTGGGCGGTGCCAGCGTTCGCTTTTGCTGGCCGGTTGATCTACCCTTACGCAATGTCTGAACCTGTTCATTAATAAGGATAATTATGTCTTCAGCTTATGCCCGTTTAACCCATACCTTCCTGCGCCTGTCGCGCTTTGGCCATCTTTCCGCCATCGCCGGCTGGGATATGCAAACCATGATGCCCGCCGGCGGCAGCCGCGCGCGCGGTGAAGCGCTGGCCGAACTGAGCGTGCTGCGCCATGAGATCCTCACCGCGCCGCAGGTGGGCGAGTGGCTGCAGCAGGCGCAGCAGGAAGAGCTGGACGACGTGGAGCGCGCCGACCTGCACGAGATGCAGCGCAACTGGCAGCAGGCCTCGCTGCTGCCCGCCAGCCTGGTGGAGGCCAAAGCGCTGGCCGGTTCCCGCTGTGAACACGCCTGGCGGCAGCAGCGCCCGGCCAACGACTGGCAGGGCTTTGCCGCCAACCTGCAGGAGGTGGTTAAGCTCAGCCGCGAAGAAGCGGAGATCCGCGCCCAGGCCAACGGCTGCTCGCGCTACGATGCGCTGCTCGACCTGTATGAGCCGGGCATGACCAGCGCCATGCTGGACCGCACCTTCGGCGACCTGAAACAGTGGCTGCCGGACCTGCTGCAACGGGTGGTGGATAAACAGGCTACTGAGCAGGTGCAGCGCCCGGATGGCCCCTTCCCGCAGGCCGCCCAGCAGCAGCTGGGGCTGGCGGTGATGAAGCTGCTGGGCTTTGATTTTAACGCCGGGCGGCTGGATATCAGCGCCCACCCGTTCTGCGGCGGCGTGCCGGAAGATGTGCGCATCACCACCCGTTATAACGAGGCGGAGTTTATCAGCGCGATGATGGGGGTGATCCATGAAACCGGCCACGCCCGCTACGAACAGAACCTGCCAAAACAGTGGGCCGGGCGTCCGGTGGCGCTGGCGCGCTCCACCGCCATCCACGAATCGCAGAGCCTGTTCTTTGAGAAACAGCTGGGGCGCAGCCCGGCGTTCCTGAGCCTGGTGCAGCCGCTGGCGGTAGAGCTGCTGGGCGACCAGCCGGCGCTGGCGGCAGACAACTTTATTGCGCTGAACCAGCGGGTGAAACCGGGGCTGATCCGCGTGGATGCCGATGAGGTGAGCTACCCGGCCCATGTGATCCTGCGCTATGAGATCGAACGTGCGCTGGTAGCCGGTGAGATCGAGGTGGAGGATATTCCGGCGCTGTGGCAGGAGAAAATGCAGGCGCTGCTGGGGCTGGACACCCGCGGCGACTTCCGCAACGGCTGTATGCAGGATATTCACTGGACCGACGGTGCCTTTGGTTACTTCCCGACCTATACGCTGGGGGCGATGTACGCCGCGCAGCTGTTCCAGGCGCTGCAGCGTGCGCTGCCGCAGGTCAATGAGATGATCCGCCAGGGCGAACTGCAGCCGGTATTTGACTGGCTGCAGCAGAATATCTGGCAGCACGGCAGCCGCTTCAGCACCCGTCAGCTGATCGAGAACGCCACCGGCGAAGACCTTAACCCGGCGCACTTCCGTAAGCACCTTGAGCAGCGTTATCTGTAACTGAGCTGCGGGCAGGCAGCCTGTGCTGTCTGCCTCCTTACCCTTCACCGGCTGCTGCGCCTCCGGGCTCCTCTCCGCTCTCCTGACCCGACTTACCGGTTGCTGTTTTCTGCCTGCCGCATCGTGCTGAGTGCATCCGTTCAGGCCACCAGCCCCGCTCAATTTTTCACTGTCCTGACATTCTCTTAACGCCCTTTGGCCACGTTGTACATTAGGTTACACGCCGATACCAATCACTCACGGAAAGCCAACACGCCATCCCTTATAGTCTTCTCACCGGCCCCGCAGTGGGCTGACATATGAACTAAACACTTGAGGGTTTTGCGATGAAAAAATTATTTGCTCTGGTTGTAGCCGCTGCAATGGGTATCTCTTCAGTTGCTTTCGCTGCTGAAACCACCGCCGCGCCGGCCACCACCACTCCGGCTGCTGCCACTACCGCTGCTCCGGCCGCTGCTCCAGCGAAAGCAGCCGTTAAGCACCATAAAGCCCACAAGAAAACCGCGGTACAGAAAGCCCAGGCCGCTAAAAAGCATCACAAAGCCAAGAAAGTCGCCGCACAGAAAGCGCAGGCTGCTAAGAAGCACCACAAAGCCGCTGCTAAACCAGCGCAGAAAGCGCAGGCGGCTAAAAAGCACCACAAAGCCGCTGCTAAGCCAGCGCAGAAAGCTCAGGCTGCTAAAAAGCATCACAAAGCCGCTGCTAAGCCAGCACAGAAAGCTCAGGCTGCTAAAAAGCATCACAAAGCGGTAAAACCTGCTCAGAAAGCCCAGGCTGCTAAAAAACACCACAAAGCGAAAAAATCTGCTCCAAAAGCGTAAGTCTGACTGAGGGGTGAATCGCTCACCCCGGCTGAATGTCTCACTCAAACACCCGGATTTTCCGGGTGTTTTTTTAAGGAGTTTCGAATGATGGGCCGACGCTACTTGTTCGAAATTATTCTGGGGTTGATGATCCTGTGCGGAATTATTGCTGCCAGCTTCTACCTGTAATCCCCGTAGCACGCTGATATATCAAAATAATCTCCCCTTTTTAACGCGTTGCGTCTATAGTTATTACACCCGCGTTATCACTTGTTGAATCCCTTCCAGCCTGAGAACAATATGCGCCTGACCGCTGTGCTATTAATGGGTTGCTTCGCTGTTTCATTTACCACCCATGCCGATGACGATGCCCGCAGTAACACTGAAACCAAAACGCTGTTTTTTGGACATGACGATCGTCAGGAAGTGAGCAATCCGGGCGCTGCGCCCTGGGATGCGATTGGCCAGCTGGAGACGGAAAGCGGCAACCTGTGCAGCGCGACGCTGATCGCCCCGCACCTGGCGCTGACCGCCGGCCACTGCCTGCTGGCCCCGCCGGGCAAGCCCGATCCCGCCGTAGCGCTGCGCTTTATCACCGGCGGCAAACGCGGCTGGCGCTATGAGATCCACGACATTGAAGGCCGTGTCGATCCGGCGCTGGGCAAAAAACTCAAAGCGGACGGTGACGGCTGGATCGTACCGGCCTCCGCCGCGCCCTACGATTTCGGCCTGATCGTGCTGCGCAATCCCCCTTCCGGCATTACGCCGGTGCCGCTGTTCAGCGGCACGCGCAGCGAGTTAACCGCCGCGCTGAAGGCGACCAACCGCAAAGTCACCCAGGCGGGATATCCGGAAGATCATCTGGACAACCTCTATTCGCACAGCGACTGCCTGGTCACCGGCTGGGCGCAGAAAAACGTGCTGTCGCACCAGTGCGACACCCTGCCCGGCGACAGCGGATCGCCGCTGCTGTTAAAGGTTAACGGTGAATGGCAGCTGATCGCGGTACAGAGTTCGGCCCCGGCGGCGAAAGACCGCTACCTGGCGGATAACCGCGCGATTGCGGTGACGGCGTTTCGGGATAGTCTGGAGGCGCTGGCGCAGCAGTGAATTCTGCATGCCCGGCCCGACAGGGCCCTCTTCCAGCATGCATCCCGCCTGACATTATGTTGCACCCAGCCGTAAAAAACTTACCCGCAGGCCATAATAAAAAAGGCTCTCCGTTTTATCGGAGAGCCTTCAAAAAGCGCTTGTGGTGCCTGACTCCATCAGAGCCCTGAAAAGGCGGGTTTCCCCGCCTCCAGGTTGCTACTTACCGGATTTGCAGGCCATTGACGCTGCCACCTCCCTGATCCCGTCCTTGTAGCGTACCTCGCATAGCGATTTTCGCGTCAGACCGGTGAATATCAATAGTGTTACGCACACAATTAACAGGCACCAGATCAAGGTACTGCGTGGCAGTTTCATGGCCGTCTTCTCCTTGCCTTGCGGCTGGTAAGAGGCTATCCTGATGTTGTTCATGCATACAGGGGCCTCGGGGTTAATGAAAATTAACTTCGGGGCTTTTCTGCTTTCTGCCTCACAACAAATCAGCACTGCTACCAACGGCTATGAGGCAAAAGCCTCAAGCGCCGCAACTATTATACCTCGTTCAGTTCTGCGCTTAATGAAGTGGCGGTTAGTAAAAAATCCAAAAATCGAATGACATCATTTAGCCACCAGTCAGATTAATCAGCCTTTACTGCCCGGCAAAACCAGGTTGCCGGACGATATTTTTCGACGTATAAACTGGCTAAAAAATGGCCCAGCACAGATGCAGAGCCGATTCGGGGCCGTTGCGCGTTATGCTTCTACCTGCTCCATCGCCTGCAGAATACGCTTCTCCGAAATCGGGTACGGCGTGCCCAGCTGCTGGGCGAAGAAGCTGACGCGCAGCTCTTCAATCATCCAGCGGATCTCCTGCACGTCAGCATCGTCGCGGCGCTGCTGCGGCAGCTTGTTAAACCACTGGCTCCACGCTTTCTGTACAGAATCGACCTTGAGCATGCGCGCGCGGTCGCTGTGCGGGTCGACCGCCAGCTTCTCCATCCGGCGTTCAATGGCCTGCAGATAGCGCAGCGTATCCGGCAGGCGCTTCCAGCCGTTGCCGGTGACAAAACCGCGATAGACCAGCCCGGACATCTGCGCTTTGATGTCGGAGAGCGCCAGCGCCATCGACATATCCACCCGCCCCTTCAGCCGCTTGTTGATGTTGAACACCGCAGTGAGGATCTGCTCAACCAGTTTAGCGATGTCGACCACGGTGTCGTTCAGTTCGGCGCGCACCTTGTCGTGCAGCCGCGTGTGGCCCTCTTCCTGCCAGCTCGGGCCGCCGTTTTCGGCGATCAGCTTGTCAACGCCGCAGGCGATGCAGTCGTCGATCAGGTCCAGCACCTTACCGTAGGGGTTAAAGTAGAGGCCGAGCTTGGCCTTGTTCGGCAGTTTCTCGTGCAGATATTTGATCGGCGACGGGATGTTGAGCAGCAGCAGTCGCCGCTGGCCGCGCCACATTGCCTTCTGCTGTTCGTGCTGCGAGTCAAACAGGCGGATCGCCACGCTGTCATTTTCGTCCACCAGCGCCGGCCACGCCTTCACACTGTAGCTGCCGCGCTTCTGCTCAAAGTGATCCGGCAGATTGCCAAAGCTCCAGATATGCAGCCCGCTCTGTTCCAGCCCGTCGTCGGCAACCTTCGACAGCGTCTCCTGTACTTTGCCCTTCAGGCTGGCCTTCAGCGCCGGCAGATCTTTGCCTTCCGCCAGCTTGCGGTTGTTTTCGTCCACCACGCGGAAGGTGATTTTCAGGTGATCGGGCACCTGATCCCACTGCCAGGCCTCGCGGTCGAGGGTGACGCCGGACATGCGGCGGAACTCGCGCTCCAGCGACTCCAGCAGCGGCAGCGCCAGCGGCGTGGCGCGGCCGAGGAAGGCGTCGGCGTAGTTAGGGGCCGGCACAAAGTTACGGCGTAACGGCTTCGGCAGCGATTTAATCAGCGCAATCACCAGCTCGCGGCGGATGCCGGGGATCTGCCACTCAAAGCCCTTTTCCTCCACCTGGTTGAGCAGCGGCAGCGGCACGTGTACGGTGACGCCGTCGGCGTCAGCCCCCGGTTCAAACTGGTAGCTGAGGCGCAGCTTAAGATTGCCCTGCTGCCAGAAGTTCGGGTAGTCGAGCTTGCTGACGTTGTCCGCACCGTCGCGGATCAGCATTTCGCGGGCAAAGCTCAGCTGTTCCGGGTCCTCACGGCCGGCGATTTTCCACCACTGGTCAAAGTGGCGGGCGGAGACCACCTCATGGCCGATGCGCTGGTCGTAAAAGCCAAACAGCGTCTCATCGTCGACGAGGATATCGCGGCGGCGTGACTTGTGCTCAAGCTCTTCCACCTCCTCGCGCAGCTTAAGGTTGGCCTTAAAGAAGGCGTGGCGGGTCTGCCAGTCGCCCTCCACCAGCGCGTGGCGGATAAACAGCTCGCGCGATAATACCGGGTCAATCTGACCGTAGTTGACCTTACGCGCCGCCACAATCGGCAGGCCGTACAGCGTCACCTTCTCTGTTGCCATTACCGCGCCCTGCGCTTTTTCCCAGTGCGGTTCGCTGTAGCTGCGCTTGATCAGGTGCTGCGCCAGCGGCTCAATCCACTCCGGCTCGATGCGTGCGGCAATGCGCCCCCACAGGCGGCTGGTCTCCACCAGTTCGGCGACCATCGTCCACTTCGGCGGCTTTTTAAACAGGCCGGAGCCGGGGAACAGCGCAAAACGGGCGTTGCGCGCGCCGGTAAACTCCTGCTTCTCCGCGTCCTTCTGGCCGATATGCGACAGCAGGCCGGTCAGCAGCGCGCAGTGCACCTCGCGGAACGGCGCCGGTTCGCTGTTGACCGGCATCCCCAGCTCCCGCACCACCTGGCGCAGCTGGGTGTAGATATCCTGCCATTCGCGCACGCGCAGGTAGTTGAGGAAGTCCAGCTTGCACTGGCGGCGGAACTGGCTTGAAGAGAGTTCGGCCTGCTGCTCCTTAAGGTAGTTCCACAGGTTAACGTAAGCGGTAAAGTCCGAGTCTTTATCGGCAAAGCGGCGGTGCTTCTCGTCCGACGCCTGCTGGCGGTCGGACGGGCGTTCGCGCGGGTCCTGAATTGACAGCGCGGCGGTAATAATCATCACCTCGCGCACGCAGCCAAAGCGCTGCGCTTCCAGCACCATTTTTGCCAGCCGCGGATCCACCGGCAGTTGCGCCAGCGAACGCCCGGAGGCGGTCAGCTTATAGTGACCGACGTCGTTGACGGTCAGCGCCCCCAGCTCTTCGAGCAGCCGCACGCCGTCCTGGATATTGCGTTTATCCGGCGCTTCGACAAACGGAAACGCGGCGATGTCACCGAGGCCAAGCGCGGTCATCTGCAGGATCACCGACGCAAGGTTGGTGCGCAGGATCTCCGGGTCGGTAAACGCCGGGCGGCTGAGGAAGTCGTCCTCGGCGTAGAGACGAATACAGATCCCTTCAGACACGCGGCCGCAGCGGCCCTTACGCTGGTTGGCCGAGGCCTGCGACACCGGCTCGATCGGCAGGCGCTGCACCTTGGTGCGGAAGCTGTAGCGGCTGATGCGCGCGGTGCCGGGGTCGATGACGTACTTAATGCCCGGCACGGTCAGCGAGGTTTCCGCCACGTTGGTCGCCAGCACGATGCGCCGCCCGCTGTGCGACTGGAATACGCGGTTCTGTTCGGCGTTAGAGAGGCGCGCGTAGAGCGGCAGGATCTCGGTATTGCGCAGGTTGCGTTTGGTCAGCGCGTCGGCGGTGTCGCGGATTTCCCGTTCGCCGCTCATAAAGATCAGAATATCGCCGGGGCTCTCGTCGCCCAGCTCATCCACCGCGTCGAAGATCGCCTGCAGCTGGTCGCGCTCGCTGTCGTCGGCGTCATCCACCACCGGGCGGTAGCGTACTTCCACCGGATAGGTGCGTCCGGAGACTTCAATCACCGGCGCGTTATTAAAGTGGCGCGAGAAGCGCTGCGGATCGATGGTCGCCGAGGTGATAATCACCTTCAGATCCGGGCGGCGCGGCAGCAGCTCGCGCAGGTAGCCGAGCAGGAAGTCGATGTTCAGGCTGCGTTCGTGCGCCTCATCGATAATGATGGTGTCGTACTGCATCAGCAGGCGGTCCTGCTGGATCTCCGCCAGCAGGATACCGTCGGTCATCAGCTTGACCTGGCTGGTCTCGCCGACCTGATCGTTGAAACGCACCTTATAGCCGACGCAGCCGCCGAGGCTGGTTTCGAGCTCGCTGGCGATACGGTCGGCGACCGTGCGCGCCGCCAGCCGGCGCGGCTGGGTGTGGCCGATCAGGCCGCGCAGGCCGCGGCCCAGTTCGAGGCAGATTTTCGGCAGCTGGGTGGTTTTACCCGAGCCGGTTTCACCGGCGACGATCACCACCTGGTTGTCGCGGATCGCTTCGGCAATCGCCTGCTTCTTCTGGCTGACCGGCAGGTTTTCCGGGTAGCGGATGGTCGGCGTGGCGGCGCGGCGCGTGGCGATGCGTTGCTCGGCGCTGGCGATCTCACCCTCCAGTTCGCCCAGCAGCGCCTGCAGCGCGGCCGGATTGCTGATTTTTTTCGCACCGTGCAGGCGCTTTTGCAGCCGCTGGCCGTCGCGCAGCATCAGCGCCGGCAGGCGGTCAAACAGCGGGGTCAGAACAGATTGTGGTTTCTCAGACATAGGGTTTCTAACTCACGCGGTGCCGCCGGGCGGCAGCCGGATTGATCCTGGCAATAAAAAATTTTTCGTATGGTAGCACAGACAACCACTTAGCGCAGAAGCGGCGCTGATACTCTTATTCAGATTTTTCGAATATAGACATCGAAAACTCGCACTTACACATTTCGCCAACAGGCAGTAAAGTGTCTGACATTCGGCGGCAGGCAGTCGCTTCTAATAACAGGAAAACAGTCCCATGAGCAAAGTACTCGTTCTGAAATCAAGCATCCTCGCCGGTTACTCTCAGTCTGGCCAGCTGGCCGACCATCTGGTTTCAGAGTGGCAGTCTGCTCATCCGGGCGACGACGTAACCGTGCGTGACCTGGCCGCGAACCCGATCCCGGTGCTGGACGGTGAACTGGTCGGCGCGCTGCGTCCGTCCGACGTGGCCCTGACCCCGCGTCAGCAGGAAGCGCTGGCGCTCTCTGACGCGCTGATCGAAGAGCTGCAGGCGCACGACACCATCGTGATCGCCGCGCCAATGTACAACTTCAACATCCCTACCCAGCTGAAAAACTATTTCGATCTGGTTGCCCGTGCGGGTGTCACCTTCCGTTACACCGAAAACGGTCCGGAAGGCCTGGTGAAAAATAAGAAAGTGGTGGTGCTGACCAGCCGTGGCGGTATTCATAAAGATACCCCTAACGACCTGCTGACCCCGTACCTGACCATCTTCCTCGGCTTCCTCGGCATGACCGACGTGCAGTTCGTGTTTGCTGAAGGCATCGGTTACGGCCCGGAAGTCGCTGCTAAAGCCGCCAGCGATGCGAAAGACGCGATCTCCCAGCTGGTGACCGCGTAACGACTCCCTCGCCTGACCTGCTCAGGCGAATCACGGCGGTGCTGACAAGTGCCGCCGTCTGCCTGTTCTGCCCGATCTCACTTTTGCAGCCACTGACCGTTAATTCCACGCACGTACTCACCGGCCTTAGCCCGTGATACCAGCTTCTGCCCGGCGATACTCGCCACGTCCCGCGTGGTCAGATTATTCTGCTCTGCCAGCCGCGCATACTCGCGCTGCCGTCCGTCGTTTATCCGCGCCACCAGCGCCTGGGTCTCCGCATCGTTTGCTATCGCCGCCAGATAGCCGCCCAGCGTTTCACCGACTAAACCCTGCGACCGCGCCTGGTCGAGGGTTAAGGCGGCCAGCGCCGGAGCCGCGGCCAGCAGCAGCGCCGCCAGCAGTACGCTTTTCACGCCACATCGCGCCGCCATCAGAACAGCCCGCTCTGATTTTTCAGCAGCGCCTCCACGTCTTTATCCACGCGAATGTGGATCTCATGTTCGATCTTCACGTTCATATTGATGGTGATCGGTTCTTTCGGCGCCGCCACCTCAATGCGCGGCACGCAGCCGCTTAGCAGCAGCCCGGCGCAGGCCAGCAGCAGGTTAGTTTGCATTGTCATTACGTTTTTCCTTCTGCGTCGGCAGCGTGGCGTTGTCTTCCACCCAGGACTGCAGATTATCGCCAAAGCGCAGACTGCGCCAGAGTTGGAACAGGTTTTCCTGCTGAGTGTAGTTCAGCGCAACCCGCTGATCTTTATCACTGAAGCGGCTGGTGCCATCAACCTTAGCGGTCAGCGTCATCAGGCCAAGGTTATCGATATCGAGCGTGGCCCACGAGCGGGTCACCTGCATATAGCGCAGCCAGTCAATCGCCGCCCCGGCGGCCATATTGTTGCTGCTGATGGCATCCGCGATCTGTTTATCCATGCGCACGGTGATTTCGCCGCTGTTGGCCACCCAGCCCTCCTTCACCAGCCACCGCGAGTTATTCAGCCACAGCGGCAGCGCGGCGTTGATCCGACCGGAAAGCGCAATCTGCTTCAGCTTAATGGCGCTGACCAGCTCGGAAAGGCTGAGCTGGCGCAGCCGGACCGTGGCGGCTTCGGTTTGCGGCAGTTGCAGCCTGGCGAGGCTGAGCTGGCCGCCGAGCAGATCGAGGCTGACGTTACTCAGGCGCAGCGGGCGCGCCGTGCTCCACGGATACCAGCCCTGCAGGTCGGCAGTGACGTTTTCCAGCATAAACTGGTTGGCAATCTGCTTAATGCGCAGCGCCACCGGGCCATGGGTGCCAAAGTACCAGCGGTGCGACGCCAGGCGGAACGGCAGCGAGAAATCGACGCCGTGAAATTCATTGTCCGGCAGGCGCAGTTCGCCGTTGCCCACCAGCAGATGACCACCGGCCTCCAGCCCCTGATCAGCGGCGGCCGAAAAGGCCACCTGCGCCTTGAGCGTGCCGCTCTGGATCGCCAGCTTGAGGTCCGGTGCCAGCAGCGGCTGGAACACCCGCAGCGACTGCTCCGGCCACCACATCTGGCCGCGCAGGCGCGCGCCGTCCCAGCGGCCACGTACCTGCAGTGGGCCGATCCGCTGTGCCTGCAGCGCTCCCTGATAAAGGAAATCAGCCGGATCGCGCCCCTTCACCGTCAGGGTTAACGTTGACGGCGGCAGGAAGCCGCCGGCGCTGAAGCGTGTCTCACCCGATTTGAGGCTCAGCGCGCCGCCAAACGCCGCGCGGTGTTCGTCGCGTTGCCAGAGGATCGGTTGCGTGAGGGTAAGGCGCGGCGCAGCCATGCTGACGCTGCCGTAGCTCAGCCGGTCAAAACCGGTGGAGAGCGAATCAAGCGCGATCAGGGTATCCTGCCAGCGCCCGCGTCCGCTGACGTCCCATTTCGCCGCCAGCGGCGTCAGCCGCCCTTCGCCCCAGTAGCCCCAGCCCCATTCGCCCTTATCCGGCCAGAAGTCTCGGGCGCGGCCGTCCAGATGCAGCCGGAAGCGCCCCAGCTCGCCGTTGTGCGCGCTGAGGATCGCCTGCAGGCGGCCGCTGATGCCGCTGGCGGCAAGGGTCACCCCGGCTAACGGCCAGCGCGCTTCGTCCACCTCCAGCGTATCCAGCAGCCGCCCTTTCATGCGCAGCAGCGCCCCCGGCTGCAGTTGCAGAACCGGATTGAGGAGCGGACCGCGCAGCTCGCCCGGCAGGCGGGCAAAGAACTGCAGCTGCGCCAGTTTACTGTCGCCGGTCAGCCGCAGCGGCAGCCGGCTGTCGGTGACGTCAAGACGGCCCGGGCCGACGTTGAGCACCACGTTGCCCTTACCGCCGCGCCCGGCGGTCAGCAGGTTGAGCCGCCCGGCAATCTGCGTGGCGGCCAGCCCCTGTTGCCAGCCGTCAGCGGTCAGCGTGATGCCGCCGGAGAGCGGCTGAGCGGCGTACGGCCACTGCCACTGCCCCTGCTTCAGCGTAAGGGTTTGCGGTGAAATCTGCCACGGCAGCGTCAGCAGCGGCGCAGGCTGATTTTCCGCCACCACCCGCAACGTGCCCTGCTGCTGCTGCCAGTTCAGCTCGAGCCGCAGCGGGTCGGGGATGGCGTCGAGCCGCAGCGCTCCGTGCAACGCGCCGGCCTGTGGCAGGTCGCCCGGCAGGCGCGGCAGCGTCAGCTCGCCGCTTACCGCCACCGGCCGGGCAACGCCGGGTGCCTGCAGGCTCAGGCTGCGCAGCGTCAGCTGCTGCTGGTTCAGCTCGGCCTCAAGCGCAATATTTTTTCCCTGGTAGTGCAGACGCTGGCGTTGCGGGTCGAGATCCAGCGCCAGCTCACCGGCCCAGTCGGCCCACGGCAGCAGGGTTAAGCGGCCAAGGGTGACGCGGGCGGCGGGCAGCATCTGCTGCCATTCGGCCAGCGTGCGCGGGGCATCTGAGGCGGGGCCGGACTCAATGCGCGAGGCGCAGGCGCTGTCAATCTGCAGCCGGTCCGCTGACGCCAGCCAGCCGCCATCGGCGTAACGCAGGGCAACGTTGCTGACCACCGCCAGCTCGCAGTCGCCGGCGTAGTAATGCACGCCGGGCAGCACCAGCGCGCCGTGGCGCAGGCGCGGGTTGCCGTCAAGGGCGATAGCGGTATCGGCGGGCAGCCAGACGCCGGCCAGCCGCGGCAGCCACTGGGTGACGCTGAGCAGCAGGCCGACGATCAGCAGAACGAGGGCCATTAGCGCGGCCAGCGCTCTTTTCCATCGGCGGGTCATGGCAAAAAACATCCTGTTAATCCCTGAAATAATGCTAAATGATGGCACGGAAAAGCGCCCAGGGTGAAATTATTCCCGGCAGAAATGCCGCAGCAGATCCTTTTTACCGGCTCCGGCATCACACCGCTCTCGCTGTCAGCGCATTAATTGTTACACTGAAGCCATTCACTTCGCGCAGTCAGGGAAAGAAAAAATGAAACTTGCGGTATACAGCACCAAGCAATATGACCGGAAATACCTGGAGCAGGTCAACGCCGGTTACGGTTTTGAACTGGAGTTTTTCGACTTCCTGCTCAGCGAACGCACGGCGAAAAACGCCGCCGGCTGCACGGCGGTCTGTATTTTTGTTAACGACGACGGCAGCCGTAAGGTGCTGGAGGAGCTGGCCGCGCTGGGGGTGAAGTTTATCGCCCTGCGCTGCGCCGGTTTCAACAACGTCGACCTGGACGCCGCCCGCGAGCTCGGCCTGCAGGTGGTGCGCGTACCGGCCTACTCGCCGGAAGCGGTGGCGGAACACGCGGTGGGGCTGATGATGACCCTTAACCGCCGCATTCATCGCGCCTACCAGCGCACCCGCGACGCCAACTTCTCGCTGGACGGGCTGATCGGCTTTAACATGCACGGCCGCACCGCCGGGGTGATCGGCACCGGCAAGATCGGCATTGCCACCCTGCGCATCCTGAAAGGTTTTGGCATGCGCCTGCTGGTCAGCGACCCTTATCCGAGCCAGCAGGCGCGGGATCT
Organism: Erwinia sp. B116; assembly: GCF_002865965.1. Lineage (NCBI taxonomy): Bacteria > Pseudomonadati > Pseudomonadota > Gammaproteobacteria > Enterobacterales > Erwiniaceae > Erwinia > Erwinia sp. B116. Next base: position 72,426 of record NZ_JRZZ01000013.1, on the reverse strand, counting down.
GGGCGCGGAGTACGTCGATATCAACACCCTGCTGACCGAGTCCGACGTGGTCAGCCTGCACTGCCCGCTGACGCCGGAAAACTACCACCTGCTCAACGCCGAAGCCTTCGCGCGGATGAAGGACGGCGTGATGGTGATCAACACCAGCCGCGGTGGCTTAATCGACTCGCAGGCGGCGATTGACGCGCTGAAACAGGGCAAGATTGGCGCGCTGGGGATGGACGTGTATGAGAATGAACGCGATCTGTTCTTTGAGGATAAGTCTAACGACGTGATCCAGGATGATATCTTCCGCCGCCTGTCCGCCTGCCACAACGTGCTGTTTACCGGCCATCAGGCGTTTCTTACCGCCGAAGCGCTGACCAGCATCTCACAGACCACGCTACAGAATCTGAGCCAGCTGGATCAAGGCGAGACCTGCGCCAATCAGCTCTGAAAGGGGGAACATCACTGACGGCTTAACGCCGTCTCTGAATCAACCTGCGCTCACTGCGACCTGCCGTACTTAAACGGTCCAGGTTCGCAGGTTGCGCCGGTCAACGTTGAATCAAAGAGAGCATCTGAGACGGCCCGCACGCGTCCGTGGAACTAAGCGTGCGCAGGAGCCGTCAGTGAAACTCAACGCACAGGTGCCGTGAGGGGAGCTTAGCGTGCGCAGGTGCCGTTAAGCAGCGCACTTTCACCGCAGCGGCGGCCGTTGGTCAGCTGACACATGCCCACCGAACTGCCGTCGAGCTGGCGTGACAGCGCCAGGGTGCCGCCGGCGTTCTCGCAGTTACTGGCGGCCAGATCGGCCATCGCCACCCGAGCCGGAACGTGAGCTGCCGTGGCCTGCTGCGGCGGTTCGTTATCGCTGCTGCTGCAGGCGGACAACAGCAGGACGGCCGTTGTCAGAAGAAGTTTCGCGGCTTTCATGGTCGATCTCCGGTTCGGAAGGCGGTAAGGGCTCAACGAGAATAGGCTACCTTCCGCAGCAGGTCGATAGCTGTCACGTTTTTTTACAAAATCAAAAGTGGGCAATTGGCAATAGGCAGCGCTCTCAATTTCAGAGGCGTTGGACAACGACGTCAGCGGGTCGGATTAAAAACGGCAAATTTCGTAAAAATACGATAGCCTGAAATGCTTGTGGCGCTGCCAGGCTGCTGTGCCAGACTGGCTGGCGAAAAAACGCGGCGATGGTCAGCCCATCGCTTATCTGAAGAGAAAAGGAACCGTTATGACCGATAAGCAGGTATTAATTATTGCCACCCTGACTGCCAAAGCCGGTAAAGGTGACGAACTGGCGAAAGTGCTGCAGGCCTGCGTAGGGCCAAGCCACGCCGAGGCAGGCAACGTGCATTACGATCTCTACCGCAGCGAAGCCAACCCGGATGCGTTCCTGTTCCATGAGACCTGGAAGAGCGTGGCCGCCGTGGCCGAACACGAGCAGCAGCCGCACTACCTGGCGCTGCAGCAGGGCGCGGCACCGCTGCTGGCGGCAGCACCGGTGGTCAGCAAGATTTCTGTTTAAGCATCTGGTTGATCCCAATATTACCGCACGCTGTTAACGCGGGCGGTAATATTTCGGGTCAAATGGCGAACGCTGATGCCAGCGTCAGGCTCCCTGCCCGACCGCCGGCTTACTTCATCAGCATCGCGCGGCAGGATTTACCTTTGATCTTCACCTGCTGCAGCTGTTTCATCACCTGGCGGGCCAGCGACTGGCGCACCGCCACATAGGCGTGATTCGGCGCAATCTCGATTTTACCCACCTGATCGCCCTTCAGCCCGCCGTCGCCGGTCAGCGCCCCGAGAATATCGCCAGGGCGGATCTTGGCCTTACGGCCGCCGTCGATGCACAGGGTAACCATTTCCGCCGGCAGCGCCACCGTCGCCACCGACTTCAGCTCGCTGACGCTGCGCCACTGCAGTTTTTGCTGCAGCAGATCTTCCAGCGCGTGGGCGCGGGCCATCTCGTCCGGCGCCACCAGGCTGGCGGCAAAGCCCTCCTGCCCGGCGCGGGCGGTACGGCCGATGCGGTGCACGTGAACTTCGGGATCGAAGGAGAGCTGGTAGTTAACCACCATCTCCAGCGATTTGATATCGAGGCCGCGCGCGGCGACGTCGGTAGCCACCAGCACCCGGCAGCTGGCGTTGGAGAAGCGTACCAGCACGCGATCGCGGTCGCGCTGTTCGAGGTCGCCGTGCAGCGCCAGCGCGCTGATCTGCGCGCTTTCCAGCGCGGCTGCGATGTCGTCGCACTCGCGGCGGGTGTTACAGAACACCACGCAGGAGGCCGGCTTACGCTCGCTCAGCAGGCCGGTCAGCGCCTGCAGTTTCTCCCGCGAGCCGGCCTCATAGAACACCTGCTCGATGGCAGGCAGATCGGAGACGTCGCCGGTTTCCACGGTCAGCGGGTCGCGCTGGATGCGCTGGCTGATCTGCGCGATATCCTGCGGCCAGGTGGCGGAGAACAGCAGCGTCTGCCGCTGCGGCGGGCAGTAGCTGACGATCTCGTTGATATCGTCCCGGAAGCCCATCTCCAGCATGCGGTCGGCTTCATCCAGCACCAGCGTTTTGACGCCGTCGAGCCCGAGGGTTTCGCGCTTCAGGTGATCGAGAATGCGCCCCGGCGTGCCGACCACGATATGCGGCGCGTGCACCAGCGAGTCGCGCTGCGCGCTGACCGGCTGGCCGCCGCACAGCGTCAGGATCTTGATATTGGCGGTGAAACGCGCCAGCCGGCGCAGCTCTTTGCTGACCTGATCGGCCAGTTCACGCGTCGGGCACAGCACCAGCGCCTGGGTGACGTACTGGCTGGCGTCAATCACGTGCATCACGCCGAGGCCGAAGGCGGCGGTTTTGCCGCTGCCGGTTTTGGCCTGGGCACGCACGTCACGCCCGGCGAGGATCGCCGGCAGCGCTTCGGCCTGCACCGGGGTCATCACGGTGTAGCCCAGCTCGTTAAGGTTGTCGATCTGGCTGGCGGGCAGTTGGGTCAGGGTGGAAAAAGCAGTCACGGGATGATTCTCAAAACAGCAAAGGAAGATGGCGCGGATTGTAGCAGATAACCCGTCCGCAGGGCGACTTTCCGCGCGGTGGCCCCGCCCGGCTGCCCGCTGCGGGTGCGCATCCTGCCCGGCCGTCGCTCGGGTGCGGTTAATGCACCACAAATCGTGCTGGAATTCCCCCGCGGAATCCGTACCATACACGCCATCAGGGCTTACCCACCGTTACCGTGGAATAAACCCGCCACTAATTCCGAGTTGAGAACGTCAGAAAATGCTATCGAATCCAGAGACCGCCAAAAAAGATCAATACAATCTGAACAAGCTGCAGAAGCGCCTGCGCCGTAACGTCGGCCAGGCGATTGCCGACTTCAATATGATCGAAGAGGGTGACCGTATCATGGTCTGCCTGTCAGGCGGTAAAGACAGCTACACCATGCTGGAGATCCTGCGCAATCTGCAGCAGAGCGCGCCGATTTCGTTCTCGCTGGTGGCGGTCAATCTCGATCAGAAGCAGCCGGGCTTCCCGGGCCACATTCTGCCGGAGTACCTGGAGCAGCAGGGCGTGGAGTACAGGATTGTTGAAGAGAACACCTACGCCATCGTTAAAGAGAAGATCCCGGAAGGCAAAACCACCTGTTCGCTCTGTTCGCGCCTGCGCCGCGGCATTCTCTATCGCACCGCTACCGAGCTGGGCTGTACTAAGATCGCCCTTGGCCACCACCGCGACGATATCCTGCAGACGCTGTTCCTGAATATGTTCTACGGCGGCAAGATGAAAGGCATGCCGCCGAAGCTGATGAGCGACGACGGTAAGCATATCGTGATCCGCCCGCTGGCCTACTGCCGCGAGAAGGATATCGAACGCTTCGCCATCGCCCGCGAATACCCGATTATCCCGTGCAACCTTTGCGGTTCGCAGCCCAACCTGCAGCGTCAGGTGGTAGGCGAGATGCTGCGCGACTGGGATAAGCGCTATCCTGGGCGCATTGAAACCATGTTCAGCGCCATGCAGAACGTGGTGCCGTCCCACCTTGCCGACCACCAGCTGTTCGACTTCAAGGGCATTCAGCACGGCAGCGAGGTGGTTGACGGCGGCGATCTGGCCTTTGACCGCGAAACGCTGCCGGTGCAGCCTGCCGGCTGGCAGCCGGAAGAGCAGGATGACGCGCCGGTGCGTCTCGACGTGCTGGAAATTCGCTAAGCCAATCCTGCCCTGCCTGCACGCTGTCTTAACGGTGCGCCGGCGGGTCAATAATCGGGTGTGGATCGATCGGCGGCGGATCGGGCAGTGACGGGTCCGGCGGCGGCGTCGGCTGCGGTCCGGGGATCGGCAGCGGGTCGCTGAGCGGTTCTGAGCTGCGAATGTGCGGATGGATAGCGGATAACATGGCGTCCTCCTCGGTAAGGTCGAACCTTAAGCGTAGAAGATCTGGCCCGGCTGGCAAACCGGCAAAAAAAAACCGGCCAGCGGCCGGCGTCGTGCGAATTAAATGCGCTGAGCATTAATTCTGAAAGGAAGTCAGACAATATGGAGCGTAACGCCCATCGCTTGACGTTACATTCACCTGCGAAATGAAGTTTGCCGCGAAGCCGTCGCGGCGTTATTGATTTCGATCAGGTTCCGCACGCTTTCCGCGATTTTATCTGCTGCCTTTGTATTTTTTTACAGCCATTTACGTCGCCGTAACCACCATGCAACGCCCGAAACCAGCACCGCTAACAGCAGGCAGAACAGGCCAAAGCCAAAGCGCCACTCGCCCCCCGGAATGCCGCCGAGGTTAACGCCGAACAGGCCGGTGAGGAAGGTGGTCGGCAGGAAGATCATCGCCATCAGCGACATGGTGTAGGTCCGGCGGTTCATCGCCTCGGCCATTACCGTGCTGATCTCATCGGACAGCACGCCGGTCCGCGCCACGCTGGCGTCCAGGTCGTCCAGCCCGCGCCCCAGCCGGTCGGCGATATCCTGCATGCGGCGGCGGTCGTCGTCGCTCATCCACGGCAGGCGCTCGCTGGCCAGCCGCGAAAACACGTCGCGCTGCGGCGCCATATACCGGCGCATAATAATCAGCTGCTTGCGAATTAAAGCCAGCTCGCCGCGCGGCGGCACGCGCTGGTCGACCACCGCGTCCTCCAGCTCGATGATTTTGTCGTGCAGGTCCTCGATAAACTCGCTGGTGTGGTCGGTCAGCGCGTCACAGACGTCCACCAGCCAGCTGCCGCCGTCGGTAGGTCCGTTGCCGTTGTTCAGGTCGGTCAGCACTTCATCAATAGCGAACACCTTGCGGCGGCGCGTCGAGACGATCAGCTTTTCGTTGATAAACACCCGGATCACCACCAGCTGGTCGGGGCGCGACTCGCTGTTGAGGTTCACGCTACGCAGGGTGATCATCGTGCCGTCGCCCAGCCGGCTGACCCGCGGCCGCATGCTGTCGCCGCCCAGCGCATCCCTGACCGCATCCGGCAGCAGCGGCGTCGACATCAGCCAGTCAGCGCTGGCGCGGTGGGTGTAGTTCAGATGCAGCCAGCACGGACGGTCGCAATGGACCACTTCGCTGTTCTCAATCGGGATCAGCCCGCCCTTCCCGTCCAGCTGGCAGGAGATAATGGCGTCTGATACCTGTAACGCATTGCCTGAAATTGACTCCATTGTGTCTCCGGATTCAGCATAATCAATGCGATACAGTTTAGCCTGTCCGCCCAGGCTTGCATAATCGCACGCGCGGCAACAGCGGTGAGAAAGCGTATCAAACTGCTACCAAAAGCGGATCGCGGTCACGAAAATCAGTTTTGATCTGCCACACCTCTTGCTAATTATCCGCCGCTGGGGAACTATCGCTGCACTAAAAACAGGATTGCTACTGAGCTTCAGGCAAAACCTAAATCGCTTTTCTTGCGCCCTTCGGGCCCTGCAGAGGCGGTTTAGGTTTTTTTTTGGCCTGAATTCGGTAACGGTCGCATGACAAGATGTCTGAACCAGGAGCGTACAATGAAGTATCAGGGGTTATCAGAAGAGATTCTGCAGGGCGTTGGCGGGAAAGAGAACATCACCTCGGTGATGCACTGTGCCACCCGCCTGCGTTTCAAACTTAAAGACAGCAAAAAAGCCGACACCGCCGGGCTGAAAGACAACGCCGGGGTGATCATGGTGGTAGAGAGCGGCGGCCAGTACCAGGTGGTGATTGGCAACCACGTCAGTGACGTCTATCAGGCGCTGCTGAAGATCGCAGGCCTGGGAGACGGTGCCGACAGCAGCGACGACGGCCAGCAGAAAGGGTCGCTGTTTGCCCGCTTTATCGATATCGTCTCCGGCATCTTCACCCCGTTTGTCGGCGTAATGGCGGCGGCCGGTATTCTGAAAGGTCTGCTGGCGCTGGCGCTGGCCTTTGGCCTGACCACCGAAGCCTCCGGCACATATATCACTCTGTTCGCCGCCAGCGACGCGGTGTTCTACTTCCTGCCGGTGATCCTCGGCTACAGCGCCGGTAAAAAGTTTGGCGGCAACCCGTTTATCACCATGATTATCGGCGCTGCGCTGATCCATCCGTCGATGATGGCCGCCTTTTCCGCCGCTCAGGCCGGCAGCGCCCCGCTGCACTTCTTCGGCGTGCCGATGATCCTGATTAACTACAGTTCGTCGGTGATCCCGATTATCTTCGCCGCGTGGTTCTCCTGCGTGATCGAGCGCCTGATCCATCAGCGCCTGCCGTCGGCGATCCGTAACTTTACCACCCCGCTGATCTGCCTGGCTGTCGTGGTGCCGGTGACCTTCCTGGTGATCGGCCCGGCCGCCACCTGGGTTAGCGAGCTGCTGGCGGCGGGCTATCTGCACGCCTACACCTTCAGCCCAACCTTTGCCGGCGCGTTTATGGGTGCCTTCTGGCAGGTGTGCGTAATCTTCGGTCTGCACTGGGGCCTGGTGCCGATTATGCTTAACAACCTGGCGGTACACGGTGCCGATACCCTGCTGCCGCTGCTGATGCCGGCGGTGCTCGGCCAGGCCGGTGCCACGCTGGGCGTACTGCTGCGTACCCGTGACCTGAAGCTGAAAGGGATTGCCGCCTCGGCGTTCAGCGCCAGCCTGTTCGGTATTACCGAACCGGCGGTGTACGGCGTCACTTTACCGAAGCGTCGTCCGTTTATCTTTGGCTGCATCGGCGGTGCGATGGGTGCCGCGGTGCTCGGCTTCTGGCACACCACCAGCTACTCCTTTGGCCTGCCGTCGGTGTTTACCTTCAGTCAGGTGGTGCCAAAAACCGGTTTTGACGCCAGCGTGATGGCGGCGATTGCCGGCGCGCTGATCGCCTTTGGCTTTGCCGCAGTAACCACCGCGCTGTTTGGTTTACCGAATGAGGCCGTTGCGGCTGCACAGACCGCGGCGCCTGCTGCTGCCGAATCCGCCCCGGTTAACCCGGATCTGCTGAATAAGGCGTCGCTGGCCAGCCCAATGACCGGCGCGGTGGTTGCTCTGGAACAGGTGGCCGACGAAACCTTTGCCAGCGGCCTGCTGGGCAAAGGCATCGCTATCAAACCCACCGAAGGCCGGGTTTATTCGCCGGTGAACGGCACGGTCGCTTCGCTGTTCCGCACCCGCCATGCGATTGGCCTGGAAGCGGAAAACGGCGCGGAGGTGCTGATCCACGTCGGCATCGATACGGTGAAGCTGGATGGTCAGCACTTTATTGCCCACGTTAAGCAGGACGACAGCGTGCGCGTCGGCGACCTGCTGATCGAATTCGATATCCCGGCGATTACCGCCGCAGGCTATGACCTGACCACCCCGGTGCTGGTCAGCAACAGCGATGACTATATTGACGTGCTGGCCGCCAGCCCGCAGCCCGACGTGGCCGCCGGTGAGCCGCTGCTGACGCTGATTAAATAAATTTTCATAAGGAGAATCATCATGACTCAACGTTTCCCACAACACTTCCTCTGGGGCGGTGCGGTTGCCGCTAACCAGGTTGAAGGCGCATGGCAGGCCGATGGCAAGGGCATCTCCACCTCCGATCTGCAGCCGCACGGCATTTTCGGTGAACGCGTGGAGCGTCAGGCTGGCGATTTCGGTATTAAAGACGAGGCGATCGACTTCTACCACCGCTACCCGGAGGACATCAGGCTGTTCGCCGAGATGGGCTTCACCGTGCTGCGCACCTCCATCGCCTGGACGCGCATCTTCCCGGAAGGTGACGAAGCGCAGCCGAACGAGGCGGGCCTGGCCTTCTACGATCGCCTGTTCGATGAGATGGCGAAGTACAACATCAAGCCGCTGGTGACCCTCTCCCACTACGAGATGCCGTACGGGCTGATTAAAAAGTACGGCGGCTGGGGCAGCCGTACCACCATCGACTGTTTCGTGAATTATGCAGAGACCGTGTTTACGCGTTACAAAGACAAGGTGAAGCACTGGCTGACCTTTAACGAGATCAACATGTCGCTGCACGCGCCGTTCACCGGCGTCGGTCTGCCGGAAGAGAGCAATAAGCAGGCGGTGTATCAGGCGATTCACCACCAGCTGGTGGCCAGCGCCCGCGCGGTGAAAGCCTGTCATACCCTGATCCCGGACGCTAAAATCGGCAATATGCTGCTGGGTGCGATGCTCTATCCGCTGACCTGCAAACCGGCCGACGTGCTGGAAACGCTGGCGCAGAACCGCGACTGGCTGTTCTTCGGCGACGTGCAGACGCGCGGCTACTACCCGTCCTACATGAACCGCTACTTTAGAGAGCAGGGTATCACCCTGGAAATCAGCGAGCAGGACAAGGCCGACCTGCGCGAGCCGATCGATTTTATCTCTTTCAGCTACTATATGACCGGCTGCGTAACCACCGACGAAGAGCACAACCAGAAAGCGCGCGCCAATATCCTGAATATGGTGCCGAATCCGCACCTGGCCAGTTCAGAGTGGGGCTGGCAGATTGACCCGGAAGGGCTGCGCTATCTGATGAACGTGCTGTATGACCGCTACCAGAAGCCGCTGTTTATCGTCGAAAACGGCCTGGGCGCGCGCGATACGGTGGAACCCGACGGCTCGATCAACGATGACTACCGCATCGCTTACCTGAACGATCACCTGGTACAGGTGCGTGAAGCGATTGAAGACGGTGTTGAAGTGCTGGGCTACACCTGCTGGGGGCCGATCGACCTGGTCAGCGCCTCGAAAGCGGAGTTCTCCAAGCGTTACGGCTTTATCTACGTCGATCGCGACGACCAGGGCAACGGCACTCTCGCCCGCAGCCGCAAGAAAAGCTTCTTCTGGTATCAGGACGTGATTAAAACCCACGGTGAATCACTGAAGTAAAAAACATAAGGGCAGCGATTCGCTGCCCTTATGTTTGCGTGCCCGGTTAATGACGTTGCCTGTACCAGCCCTCTGCGGCCTCCCTGCCGCCACCATCATGCGCTAGCGTTACGCTTCGTCCGCACTCTCATCCAGCGCCAGCGTCTCCTTACGCACCCGTTCAATATGGATGGTGAGGAACATGCGTTCTTCGCTGCCCAGCGCGTAGTCATAGTTTTTCATCACGTGGCGGTCGATCTTCTCCACGCACTTATAGGCGGCGGGATAACGCTCACGTACCACGTCGTGCAGTGAATCATCGTCGCTGTAGACGCCGCGTTTGCCAAGCATGCGCTGCGAAAAGAACTTCAGGTGGGTGACAAAGCGGTTATAGCTCAGCGAGTCGGTCTGATAGTCCAGCTGCAGCTGGTACTTTACGATATGCAGGATCTCCTGCATAAATCTGGTGATATGCATCACCGCCGGCATTTCGCTGCCCAGCTGGGCGTTAACCAGGTGCAGGGCAATAAAACCGGCTTCGTCGTCCGGCAGCCTGACCTTCAGCCGTTTTTCGATGATATCCAGCGCCGCCAGACCAATGCCATACTCTTTCGGATAGAGGCTGCGGATTTCCCACTGCAACACGTTGCGGATCGGCAGGTTTTGCTGGTGGCGCGTCAGGGCAAAGTTAACGTGATCGGTCAGCGCTATCGCCAGGCTGTCGTGCAGCGCGCCGCTGAGCTGCTCGCGCGCCAGCGCGATAATACATTCCGAGGCGATAACCACCTCCAGCGGGATCTCAGAGAGCAGCTCGGTTAAGCGCCCGGTCAGTTCATGGCTTTTCAGGGCGAAGGTTTTTTCCACCAGCTGCGGGTCCAGCTCGTCGCCCGCGCGTTTTTTAAACGCCAGACCGCGCCCCATTACCACCTGTTCCTGGCCCTGCTGGTCATGCACGATGACCACATTATTATTAAGTACTTTCGCTATTATCATTTTTTTGGCCTGAAAACAAAAAAACCCGACCGCCGGTGGAGTCCGGAGATCAGGTTTTGCCTGCGTAAATGCAGTAACAATCCAGTAGTGGTAACACGATAATCCTTTATACGACCGTCTCAAGCGGTCAGAGGCTGAAATGTGATTCAGCTCGCGATCTGTTTTCAGCCAGGCTGCGTACACTTTGCCTGGGTTAACGCCTGCAGCTGTTTTTCCCGCTTATCGGCCTGGCTTTGCGCCCGCGCCTTAGCGATACCGTTACCCACCCCAAAGTCCAGCAGCACGCCGACCATCGTCAGACCGTCGAATTCGCCTTTCTTATCAATCTGCTGCTGGACCTGCTGCTGTTCAGCCGTCAGCTTCTGCGCGCCCTGGCAGTCCAGCTGGGTTTGCTGCACGTTGCTCAACGGCGGCGAGTCGGGATAGCTTTTCACTGCGCAGCCGCTGAGCAGCAGGCTGACGGTCAGCAGGCCGGTTATTGTTTTCATGATGAGACCCTGATGGTGTAAGAGTGGCTGATTATGGCAGCGCGGCCCGCGGGCAATAGGTCGAACAGCAGCGTTAAGGGGGGGTATTTCCTGGCGATAAAAAGATGAGTTTTCTTAGCAGTTGGTAAAAAACTTCGGATAAACCTGACCATTCATATCCTGCCAAATAAATAACAGCTAAAAACCATCGGGTTAATAAAAAAAGCGCTCTCCGCATCTGTGAAGAGCGCTTGATAAAAGCGCCTGGGTGCAAAACTCCATCAGTCCTGATAAGGCGGGCTTACCCCCGCCTTAAAACAGACTACTTACCGTCAGATCCGCAAGCCAGTCTGGCTGCCACCTCCCTTTCTCCATCCTTCAGCCTTAACTCACACAGCGAGCGCCGCGTCAGGAGCGTGAATATCAGTAATGTTATACACAGTATCAATACGCACCCGATCAGGGGGTTGTTCGGCAGTTTCATGACCGTCTTCTCCTTGCCTTGAGGCAGGTAAGAGGCTATCCTGATGTTGTGAAGCATAGGGTAGGCCTCGGGGTTAATGAAAATTAACTTCGGGGCTTTTCTACTTTATGCCACAGACAAATCAGCATTTCTGCACGTCGCCCGGGCAAAAAGCCGCAAGCGCCGCGGTTATTATATCGTCAGAGAGCAACATGTTTCCAGGAGCAGTAAGCGCGTAATTAAAAGGCCAGCAGTTTAATATGTCGCATTAATCGCCCGTATTTACCGAGGCAACTCAATAGCATTAACAACAGTTTAACGCCTTCACTCCGCCGCCCCGACCTGCCATTAAAAAAAGGCCAGCGGTTTCTCCGTTGGCCTTTACTTTAATTACCGCTAACCGTTAAATATCCCGTTATCAGTGCTGCACAATATACAGCTGACGGCTGTAAGCCACGTCTTCCGGGTTATTAATTGGATAACCTTTCACGTAAGGCTTAATTAACCGTCCGTTGGTGTACTGATAGATCGGTGCAATCGGCGCCTGGTCGGCAATTAACTGTTCGGCACGGTTGTAGGCGGCGTTGCGCGCCTGCGCATCGGTCAGCTGGCTGGCCTGGGCGAGAATAGCGTCGTACTCTTTGCTGTTAAAGCGCGAGATATTGCCGCTGTGGGTTGAACCCAGCAGGCTGAGGAAGGTGGACGGCTCGTTGTAATCACCGACCCAGGAGGCGCGGATCACGTCAAAGTTACCGCTGCTGCGGCTGTCGATGTAGGTTTTCCACTCCTGGTTCTGCAGCTTAACGTTAACCCCGAGGTTCTTCTTCCACATTGAGGCCACGGCGATGGCGATCTTCTGGTTATTCTCAGAGGAGTTATACAGCAGGGTCAGATCGAGCGGCTTCGACGGCCCGTAGCCCGCCGCCGCCAGCAGCGCCTTAGCCTGCAGATTCAGTTCCGCCTGGCTGTGCTGCTGAATAAAGCTGGCCTTCGGGCTGAAGCCGGCGGTAACGTCCGGGGTAAAGTGCCAGGCGGGCTTTTCACCGCTGCCGACCACTTTGCCGGCGATAATCTGCCGGTCGATGCTCCAGGAGAGCGCCTGGCGCACGCGGGCGTCGGCGGTGGGCCCTTTCCGGGTGTTAAACGCGTAGTAGTAGGTGCCCAGCTGGTCCGGGGTGTAGACCTGGCCCGGCAGCTGCTTTTTCAGCATGGCAAACTGCTCTTTCGGGAAGGATTCGGTGATGTCGATCTCGCCGGCCCGGTAGCGTTTCGCCGCGCTGGACTCGGAGCTGAGCGGCAGGAAGGTCACTTTAGTCAGCACCGAGTGGGCGTCATCCCAGTAATGGCTATTGCGCACCAGCACCAGCTTCTCATTCACCACCCGGCTTTCCAGCTGATAGGCTCCGTTACCCACCAGGTTGCCCGGCCGCGTCCACTGCTCGCCGAACCCGGCAATCACCTTCTGCGGCACCGGGAACAGGCTGAAGTTGCTGGTCAGGCTGGCGAACCACGGCAGCGGCTTGTCCAGCGTCACCTTAAGGTGGGTGGCATCCACCGCGCTGACGCCGAGTTTATCCGCGCTCATTTCGCCTTTGACGATCGCCGCCGCGTTTTCTATCCCCGCCAGCGCGGCGAACCACGCGAAGGTGGAGCTGGTTTTCGGGTCGACCAGCCGCTGCCAGCTGTAAACAAAGTCGGCAGCGGTGACAGGGTCACCGTTTGACCAGCGCGCGTCTTTACGCAGGGTGAAAATCCAGGTTTTGTTATCGCTGGTCTGCCAGCTGGTCGCGACGCCGGGCACGGTTTTACCGCTGGCGTCCTGGCTGGTCAGCCCCTCAAACAGATCGCGGATCACCGGGATCTCCGGCAGGCCGACCGCTTTGGCCGGATCGAGCGAGGCAGGCTCATCTTTTATATGACGGATAATCTCCTGACTGGCGGCCAGCGGGGTGCCGGCCGGCACCTCGGCGGCCAGCGAAGCAAAACTCAGGCACGCCGCCAGCGCGCCCAGCGTAAATCGGGTTTTCTGCATCCTGAACTTCTCCATGCCTGGCCGGCGGCGGGCGCACCACTGTAGCCGCGCCGCGGGGTAACTGAGGAAAACGACTGCTGGCACTGTAGCGTAAAATGTTGTCAGACCGACAGACTTTTCAACAGGATGTGTTTCGCGCCGCAAATTTATGCCACAGTGAAGGGCCAACATTGAGGAGCCGACTATGTTAAACCACCAGCCGCGCCCGCTGCGCGGGCCACTCGACCTTGCGGTGCAGCAGTACGGTAGCTCGGTGCTCGGCGCACCGTTACTGTGGTTTCCGGCGCTGCAGGCAGACGCCGACAGCGGGCTGATCCTTGCCGGCACCCACGGTGACGAAGCCGCCAGTATCGTCACCCTCTCCTGTGCCCTGCGCACGCTGCCGGAGGCGCTGCGCCGCCACCACGTGGTGCTGGCGGTGAATCCGGACGGCTGCCAGCTGGGGCTGCGCGCCAACGCGCGCGGGGTGGATTTGAACCGCAACTTTCCGGCGGCCAACTGGCAGCCGGGTGAGACGGTATATCGCTGGAACAGCGCGGCAGATGAACGTGACGTGCGGCTGTCCAGCGGCGAGCAGGCCGGTTCGGAGCCGGAGACCCAGGCATTGTGCCAGCTGATCCATCAGCTGCAACCGCGCTGGGTGGTCACCTTCCACGAGCCGCTGGCCTGTATTGAAGATCCGCAGGCCAGCCCGCTCGGCCACTGGCTGGCAGAGCAGACCGCGCTGCCGCTGGTCAGCAGCGTCGGCTACGCCACACCCGGCTCGTTTGGCAGCTGGTGCGCCGACCTCAGCCTGCCGGTGATCACCGCCGAGCTGCCGGCCATCTCGACCGATGAGGCCAGCGAACGCTATCTGGCGGCGATGACCGCACTGCTGCGCTGGCAGGCTTAGAGCTGGATGCGCCCACCGTGAAAATCCAGCGCCGGATCGGCGTCTACCGCCAGCCAGGTGGGGCCGTCAAGATCGGCAAAGCGCACCCTTGGTGCCAGCGGCAGCGCGGCGCGGATCGCCCTTGAGGTGCAGAGCATGCACCCCAGCATCAGCGAAAATCCCTGCGCCTGCGCGGCATCGGCCAGCGCCAGCGCTTCGGTCAGCCCGCCGGTTTTGTCCAGCTTGATATTGACCATCTCATAGCGCCCGCGCAGCGCCGGCAGGCTGTCACGGGTGTGGCAGCTCTCATCGGCGCAGATCGGCAGCGGGTGGATAAAGGTCTCTAATGCGGCGTCTTCGCCGGCGGGCAGCGGCTGTTCCAGCATGGCGATATTGAGGTCGGCCAGCAGCTGGCAGCGTTCAGCCAGCCCCTCGCCGTGCCAGGATTCGTTGGCGTCAACGATCAGCGTCGCCTCCGGCACCGCCGCGCGGATCGCCACCAGCCGTTCGGCGATCAGGTGGTTATCGAGCTTAATTTTCAGCAGGCGCGCGCCGTTTTCCCACAGCGCCAGCGCGCTGCTGGCCATCATCTGCGGCAGGTCGATGGTGACGGTTTGTGCGGTCTCCACCCGCGCCGGGGCGCTGGCTGCCGTCAGTTGCCACAGGCTGCGGCCGCTCAGTTGTGACTCCAGCTGCCACAGCGCACTGTCAATGGCGTTGCGGGCAGCCCCGGCCGGCAGCGCCTGTTGCAGTTCTGCGCGGCTCATACCCTGCTGCAGCGCGGCGATCAGCGGGGCAATCTGCGCCAGTACTGAACCTTCGGTTTCGCCGTAGCGCCCGTATGGCGTGGACTCGCCCTGCACCCTGATGCCCTGTTCTTCCAGCTCCACCACCACCACCGCTGCCTCGCTGCGGCTGCCGCGGGCAATGACAAACGGCGTGTGCAGGGGCCAGCTTTCCGGGTAAACCTTAACCGTTCTCATCGTCACCTTCCTGTTCAGGTTTGATACCCGCCATATCTTCAGTCCATACACGCATAACGCCGGGCGAACCCTCACTGCTATGCGTCTGTTTTTTTACTGTTTCCCTGCCGCGGCATGACATACACTGGGGGCGCTTAAACACCATTAACATACAAAGGATAGTTTATGTCTCAGACCGTACATTTTCAGGGCAACCCGGTTGCCGTCGATGGCCTGCTGCCGGCCCCGGGCCAGGTAGCCAAACCCTTCACCCTGGTAGCCAAAGACCTTTCCGATGTGGCGCTGTCCAGCTTCGCCGGCAAGCGCAAGGTACTGAATATCTTCCCAAGCATTGATACCGGCGTGTGTGCCGCCTCGGTGCGTAAATTTAACCAGCTGGCCGGCGACGCGGAAAACACCGTGGTGCTGTGCATCTCCGCCGACCTGCCGTTTGCGCAGTCACGCTTCTGCGGCGCGGAAGGCCTGAACAACGTGGTAACCCTCTCCACCCTGCGCGGCGCGAGCTTCATCCAGGACTACGGCGTGGCGATCGCAGCTGGCCCGCTGAGCGGCCTGGCGGCACGTGCGGTAGTGGTGCTGGACGAGCAGGATAACGTGATTTACAGCGAGCTGGTGAATGAAATCACCACCGAGCCGGACTACGATGCGGCCCTGGCGGCGCTGAAGTAATCTCTGCGGGCCGCCCCTCCGGGCGGCCCGTTGTTTTCCCAGCCGGATCGCCGGTTTCCGCGTTACTCCCCGTCGCTTTTCTTCTGGCTCAGGCCATACTCACGCAGCTTATTGGCGATCGCCGTATGCGAGACGCCCAGCCGTTTGGCCAGTTTGCGGGTGCTCGGATAGGAGAGATAGAGCCGGGTCAGCACCGAACGTTCAAAGCGGCTGGTAATGTCATCCAGCGATCCTTCGATCGCCTCATCACCCAGCGGCATCTCCAGCGCATACTCAGGCAACACGATATCCTGCGGCCGCTGTTCGTAGCCTTCCAGCTGGGTGAGCGCCCGGTACAGCGTATTTTTCAGCTGGCGCACGTTGCCCGGCCAGGTGTAACGGGTCAGAAATGCGTTCAGCTGTGGCGACAGCTTTGGCCGCGCCATGCCCTGCTCATCGGCAAAGCGGGCGACGAACAGGTCGGTGAGCGGCAGAATATCCTGCGGACGATCGCGCAGCGGCGGCAGGTTCAGCGTCAGCACGTTCAGCCGATAGAACAGGTCTTCACGGAACTCGCCGCGCTGCACCAGCTCCAGCAGATTTTTCTGCGTGGCGCAGATCACCCGCACGTTGACGTGTACCTCGTGCTCTTCACCCACCCGGCGGAAGGTGCCGTCGTTGAGGAAGCGCAGCAGCTTGGTCTGCATGCGCGGGGACATCTCGCCGATCTCATCCAGCAGCACCGAACCGCCGCTGGCCTGCTCAAAGAAACCCTTTTTACCTTCCAGCGCGTTCGGGTAAGCCCCGGCGGCGTGACCAAACAGCTCGCTTTCTGCCACATCGTCCGGCAGCGAGGCACAGTTAAGCGCCAGGAACGGGTTTTTGCCGCGCGCGCTGCGCAGATGGCAGGCGCGCGCCAGCATATCCTTGCCGGTACCGGTGTCGCCGACGATCAGCAGCGGCGCGTCGAGCATCGCCAGCTTGCGCGCCTGATCGACCACCTGCCGCATCTTACCGCTGACGGCGACGATATGCTGGAATTCGCTGTCGTCGTTGACCGCCAGGTTCTGCAGCTGCTGCCCCATGCGCGCGGTGGACTTGAGCATCACCACCCCGCCGACCGGCATCACCGTTTGCTGCTCATCATCACGGCCGTAAATTGGGGTAATCTCCAGCAGGAAATCGCGCCCCTGCAGCACCACGTGATGCGCCTGAGCGGTAATCTGCTCGCTCTCCAGCCAGCGGGTGAAGTTGAACCCGCCGATCAGCGCGCCCGCGCTGTGGCTGCGGATTTTCTCTTCGTTGAGATCGAACAACGACTGCGCCGCCGGGTTAGCCAGCTCCACTTTGCCTTTCATATCGATGGAGAACACCGGCTCCGGCAGCGCCACCAGCAGCGCGCTCAGCGCCCGGTGCTCGCGCTCTGAGGGCAGAAACGCCACGGTGCGCACGTCGGTTACGCCGGGGATGCGGCGGATTTCCGCCATCAGCTGGCTGAACTGCTCGAAGCCGATGGTGGAGAAGTTGAGGTAGATGCGGCCGATGGCGGCAATTTCGATGCCGCGCAGGTCGATAGCGCGCTCCACCAGCAGGTCCAGCAGTTCGCGGGTCAGACCAATCCGGTCCTTACAAAAGACTTCAAGACGCATATGTTTTAACCTTCGTGAACGGCAGCAGGGTCATTAACGCCAATCATACGCTATCCCCTGTTTGTCCAGAAGTGGTGTGTCAGCATAAGTTGACACGCAACCCCTGCTTTTGTGTTACTTCGCGTTTTTATCGCGCGCCAGCGTCTCTTTTAACTGCCCCAGCAGCTCGCGCCGGAAATCGCCGAGGCGGGGTTTATCCTCCTCAAGCCACGGCAGCGGGCGGCACAGCTCCATCGCTTTAATGCCTAACCGGGCGGTCAGCAGGCCGGCACCAATGCCCTGCGCGGCGCGGGCGGAGAGGCGCGCCGCCAGATCCTGCGACATCCAGTCCATGCCCACTTCGCGCACCAGTTCAGAGGCGCCGGCAAAAGCGATATTGATTAATACCAGGCGAAACAGACGGATACGGCTGAAGTAGCCCAGCTCAATGCCGTACAACGCCGCAATCCGGTTCACCAGACGCAGGTTGCGCCAGGCGATAAACGCCATGTCTACCAGCGCCAGCGGGCTGACGGCGATCATCAGGGTCGACTCGGCGGCACAGCGGCTGATTTCGCGGCGCGCCTGGCGATCCAGCTGCGGCTGCACCAGCCGGGCATAGAGCATCACCACTTCACGATCGTTATGGGTTTCGTGCAGCGCAGCCTGCCAGCGCTGTAACGCCGGGTTGCCAGCGTCCAGCCCGGCCTGGCGCGCCAGCCGTTCAC
>NZ_JRZZ01000013.1:45304-54239 GCF_002865965.1 Erwinia sp. B116 | reverse complement strand
AATGCGGCGCCACAGGCTGCGCTTCGGACGCAGCGCCGCTTCAACCGCCTGCTCGCCCGCGCCTTCGGCGGCCAGCACCTCGTCATCCGGCTCAGCCGCTACGACAAAATCCGGCTCCCCGGCGTTAAACGCCTGCGACGGCCGCAGCTGCGGCTCGGGCTTATCCTGCAGCGGGCTGGCAAAATCAACCCGCGGTTTGATCGGTGTGCTCATCGCAGCTTATCTCCCAGTAAAAATTCCAGCGCGGCATCCAGGCGGATATGCGGCAGCGGCCGGTCAATGTCCAGCGGCTGCGGCCGGAACTGTTCAAAATGAAACCCCTGCTGCTGCCAGAACGCCTGGCCGGGCAGGCGCGGCGGCACGTCGCCCGGGTAGACGGTCAGCGGCGCGTTATCGTCCAGCCGGTGGCCGCGCAGCGCCGGAACCCGCTCGCCGTTATGCTCAACGTGGCCGCTTTGCGTCGCCTGCACCGCGGCCAGGCCAAGGCACTCCATGCTGATGCCTTCGAACGCGGCATTCTGCCAGGCGTCCTGCACCAGCTGCTGTAGCAGCGACACCAGGTTGGCGTGTTGATCGACGGTAACGTGGTCAGATTTGGTGGCGGCGAACAGCAGCCGGTCGATAACCGGTGAGAACAGGCGGCGGAACAGCGTGCGCTGGCCGTAAGAGAAGCTTTGCATCAGCTGGGTCAGCGCCAGCCGCATATCGTTAAACGCCTGTGGCCCGCTGTTAAGCGGCTGCAGGCAGTCAACCAGCACCACCTGCCGGTCAAAGCGCAGGAAGTGATTTTTATAGAAGCCTTTCACCACGTGCTGACAGTAGTAGTGGTAACGGGCGCGCAGCATGCCGATATTGCTGCCGGCGTCGGCCTGCATCAGCTGGCTTTCGCTGCCCTCACCGATCTGCGGCCACGGGAAGAACTGCAGCGCCGGCGCACCGGCCATCTCCCCCGGCAGCACAAAGCGCCCCGGCTGGATAAAGTGCAGCCCTTCCCGCTTGCAGTGCTGCAGGTATTCGGTCCAGGCGGCGGCGATCTCCGCCAGGCGGTTTTCATCGGCGGGGGCGAATGGATCCAGCCCGGCCACCAGCTGCTGCCAGCGCTGCGCCCACGCCGCGCGGTCGCCGTGCAGCAGGCCGGTCATCTGCCGCGACCAGCTCAGGTAGTCCTGCGCCAGCATCGGCAGGTCGAGCAGCCACTCGCCGGGGTAGTCAACGATCTCAAGGTAGAGCGTCGAGGTGTCTTTGAAATGGCGCAACAGCGAGTCACGCGAACGGAAGCGCAGCGCCAGCCGCGTTTCGCTGACGCCACGGGTTGGCACCGGCCAGGCGGGCGGATCGCCGTACAGCTGCGCCAGCCCCTCATCGTAGCTGAAACGGGGGATCCCGAGATCGCGCTGCGGCACGCGCTTAACCCCCAACAGCCGCCCTTCGCGCACGGCGCTGAACATCGGCAGCCGCGCGCCGTTGTTGACCTGCAAAAGTTGATTGACCAGTGAGGTAATAAAAGCGGTTTTGCCGCTGCGGCTTAAACCGGTAACGGCCAGCCGTAAATGGCGATCCACGCCGCGGTTGACCAGAGACAGTAGTTCAGTTTGCAGTCGTTTCATCTGTGCCCGGGCACCTCCGTTTAAATTTTCCTTATTTTAACACAGTGTCCGCCGGGGCGTTTTTTAGCCAGCGGCCGGCAATGCCGCGCATCGCCCGGCGCAGCAGCGGTTCCAGCGCCCAGGCAAGCAGGATCCTGAGCGGCCGGCGGGCCACCGACTTCACCGCCCAGCCGCTGATGCCGGCCGGGCCGGCAGTAATGGCGGTGAGCAGGATAAATTTTCCGGCCTTCTTCATTGCCGGCGCGGCCTGCTGCCGCGCAACCTGTTGCCACTGACGCATAGATTTCTCCCGTTGCTGGCGGAGCCGTGGCTCCGCGATGCGATTACAGCTGGCTGAACCGGCTGCGCACGCTGAAGGTCTCGGAGGTGACGTAGCGCTCAACGTCCCGCAGACGCTGCTCACCCCGCTGCAGCTCGTTGCCGAGCTGGTTTAACAGTTGCCCGGCGTTCAGCTGCGCCGCCTGCTGCTCCTGCGGCATCTCGTCCAGCACCCACGCCAGCACGAAGTAGGCGATCAGGGTGAACATAAACAGTCCGAAGATCATCGACAGCACCACGATCACCCGCACCAGCCGCACCGGAATATCCAGGTACTGCGCGATACCGGCGCAGACGCCTTTGATTTTACCCTGCGCCGGAATGCGCCAGAGCTTTTTCCCGTTGCTCATGGCTGCCTCCAGTTCGGGTGTTCGGCGTCAAGAATGGCTTCCAGCGCCTGGATGCGGTCGGTCATCTTTTTCGCCTCCAGGTTCAACTGCTGCAGACGCTGCAGATCGCCCTGCGACAGGGCGGCCCCGCTGCTCTGCCGGTTGCTGTAGTGCAGCCACAGCCAGATCGGCGCGACGAACAGTACAAATATCGTCAGGGGGATGGCTAAAAATAACGCGCTCATTCACTCTCCTTATGCACAGGGGTGCGGATTACTGGCCCGGGTTCATTCTGGCCTTCAGCGCGGCCAGCTGCTGGCTGATTTCATCGTCGGCCTGCAGATCGGCAAACTGCTGATCGAGACTTTTCTTTTTACCAAAGCTGTGGCTTTCCGCTTCGGCTTCCATATGGTCGATGCGGCGCTCAAAGGACTCGAAGCGGGCCATTGCCTGGTCCAGCTTACCGCTGTCCAGCTGACGACGCACGTCGCGGGATGACGAAGCCGCCTGGTGGCGCAGGGTCAGCGCCTGCTGGCGCGCGCGGGTCTCACCGAGTTTACTTTCCAGCTCGCCGATCTCGCCTTTCATCCGCGTCAGGCTCTCTTCCACCTGGTCGGCTTCCTGCTGCAGCAGCGCGATCAGCTCGGTCAGCTTCTGCTTTTCGATCAGCGCGGCGCGGGCCAGATCGTCTTTCTCTTTACGCAGCGCCAGTTCGGCTTTTTCCTGCCATTCGCTCTGCTGGAGTTCCGCCTGCTCAATGCGGCGCAGCAGCTGTTTTTTCTCGGCCAGCGCGCGGGCGGAGGTGGAGCGCACTTCCACCAGCGTGTCTTCCATTTCCTGAATCATCAGTCGCACCAGCTTCTGCGGATCTTCTGCTTTTTCCAGCAGCGAGTTGATGTTGGCGTTAACGATGTCAGCAAAGCGTGAAAAAATTCCCATAAGTCAGTTCCTCTTTAACAACGGTATCAGGCAGAATGCCGTCCGGTCTGCATAACACCATTCAAAATCCGTGCCAGTTTTTATGTTATTGATTTTAAATAAACATTACGCTTTACAGATTTCCACCGCCCGACTAGATTAGTGATTATCACTAACAGATGGCGAAATTCATCATGTCTGAACGCGCAGAGACCCTGCTGGGTGAGTCGAATAACTTTCTTGAGGTGCTGGAGCAGGTTTCCCGGCTGGCTCCGCTGAATAAACCGGTGCTGGTGGTCGGTGAGCGCGGTACCGGCAAGGAGCTGATTGCCAGCCGCCTGCACTACCTCTCCGACCGCTGGCAGGGGCCGTTTGTCTCGCTCAACTGCGCGGCGCTGAACGAAAACCTGCTCGACTCCGAGCTGTTTGGCCATGAGGCCGGGGCGTTTACCGGCGCGCAAAAGCGCCATCTGGGCCGTTTTGAGCGCGCAGACGGCGGCACCCTGTTCCTGGATGAGCTGGCTACCGCGCCGATGCTGGTGCAGGAAAAACTGCTGCGGGTGATCGAGTACGGTCACCTGGAGCGGGTTGGTGGCAGCCAGCCGCTACAGGTCAGCGTGCGGCTGGTGTGCGCCACCAATGACGATCTGCCGCTGCTGGCCAGCCAGGGAAAGTTCCGCGCCGACCTGCTCGACCGGCTGGCCTTTGACGTGGTGCAGCTGCCGCCGCTGCGCCAGCGGCGCGGCGACATTCTGGTGATGGCGCAGCACTTTGCGATACAGATGTGCCGCGAACTCGGGCTGCCGCTGTTTGCCGGTTTTACCCCGGCGGCGGAGCAGACGCTGCTGGCGTATCGCTGGCCGGGCAACGTGCGCGAGCTGAAGAACGTTGTGGAACGCTCGGTGTACCGCCACGCCAGCGCCGAGCAGCCGCTCGACCACATTATTCTCAATCCGTTTGCCGCCAGCAATTCCGCAGCGGCGCAGGATCGGGCCGCGCAGACAGAACCGGCGGCAGACCTTCCAGCCGAGGCTGCGGCGGCAGGGTTACCCCAGCTGCCGCTGGATCTGCGCCGGTGGCAGCATCAGCAGGAGCAGGCGCTGGTTACCGCCAGTCTGCAGCAGGCACGCTTTAACCAGAAGCGCGCCGCGGAGCTGCTTGGCGTAACCTATCATCAGTTCCGCGCGATGCTGAAAAAACACGATATTCAGGTGACTGAAGAGTAACAGGCGAAAAAAAACCCGCACAAGGCGGGCTGAAAAAATACTGGAAGCAATGTGAGCAATGTCGTGCCCCTCCCCGGTAGAGCCACCGGTGAAGCGCAGATGAATAATAATCATTCTCACTCCGATCTGTAAAGCCATTTGTTGAGAATTTTTCTCATCTCCACAGCAATTATGGGCGTATTTCATCCAGCACGTCGCGTAACCGGAGAATATTCTGACGGCTCGCGGTGGATTTTAACGCAGTTATCCCGGTGGGCTTTGGGTACGCACGCAGAGTGCTGTACACTGTGTTTATTGTCTGAAATATCAGAAGAGTTATGCGCCCACTATTCATCACCCTGCTTCTCTGCCTGAGCGTGCTTAGCGCCCCGGCACGATCCGCAACGCCCGGCGATATTCGTCAGAGCGGCTTTGTCTATTGCGTTAACGGCATGATAAATACCTTTAACCCGCAGATGGCCAACAGTGGCCTGGTGGTGGATACGCTCGCCGCGCAGCTTTACGACCGCCTGCTGGACGTTGACCCCTATACCTACCGGCTGGTGCCGGAACTGGCGGCAAGCTGGGAAGTGCTGGACAACGGTGCCACCTACCGTTTTCACCTGCGGCAGAACGTGCCCTTCCAGAAAACCCGCTGGTTCACCCCCAGCCGGAAGATGAACGCCGACGACGTGGTGTTCAGCTTTGGGCGCATGTTTAACCGCCAGCACCCGTGGCATAACGTCAACGGCGGCAGCTACCCCTATTTCGACAGCCTGCAGTTCGCCGACGCGGTGCAGAGTGTGAAAAAAATCGATAAGTATACGGTTGAGTTTCGCCTGAACAGCCCGGATGCCTCGTTCCTCTGGCACCTTGCGACCCACTATGCGCCGGTGCTGTCGGCTGAGTACGCCGCGCGTCTGGACCAGACCGACCGCCAGGAGACGCTGGACCGCCAGCCGGTGGGCACCGGGCCGTTTATGCTTGAGGAGTATCGCGCCGGGCAGTATATCCGCCTGCAGCGTAATCCGGCTTACTGGAAAGGCGTGCCGCGTATGCAGCAGGTGGTGGTCGACCTCGGTGCCGGCGGCACCGGGCGCCTGTCCAAACTGCTGACCGGCGAGTGTGACGTGCTGGCCTATCCGGCGGCCAGCCAGCTGTCGATCCTGCGCGACGATCCGCGCCTGCGGCTGACGCTGCGCCCGGGTATGAGCATCGCTTATCTGGCGTTTAACACCCGTAAAGCTCCGCTGGACCGGCCGGAGGTGCGCCAGGCGCTGGCGCTGGCGATCAATAATGAACGGTTGATGGAGTCAATTTATTACGGCACCGCCGAGACCGCCGCGACGATCCTGCCGCGCGCCTCCTGGGCCTACGATAACGACGCCCGCGTCACGCCGTATAATCCACAGGCCTCGCGCGAGGCGCTGAAGTCACTGGGGGTGGAGGATCTGCACCTGACGCTGTGGGTCCCTTCCGCTTCGCAGGCGTGGAACCCCAGCCCGATGAAAACCGCCGAACTGCTGCAGGCCGACCTGGCGCAGGTGGGCGTTAAGGTCACCATCGTACAGGTTGAGGGGCGTTTTCAGGAAGCCCGGCTGATGGAGATGAATCACGACCTGACGCTGACCGGCTGGGCCACCGACAGTAACGACCCGGACAGCTTCTTCCGCCCGCTGCTGAGCTGCGCGGCGATCGCCTCGCAGACCAACTACGCCCACTGGTGCAACTCCGGCTTCGACGAGCTGCTGCACAAGGCGCTGCTCTCACAACAGCTGGCGAACCGCATTGAATATTACGACCAGGCGCAGACGCTGCTCTCCCGCGAGCTGCCGGTGCTGCCGCTGGCCTACTCGCTGCGCCTGCAGGCCTATCGCTACGATATCAAAGGACTGGTACTGAGCCCGTTCGGCAACGCCTCGTTTGCCGGCGTGTACCGTGAAGCCGACGGCGCAGAGGAGCACCCACGATGATTATCTACACCCTGCGCCGGCTGGTGCTGTTCATGGTCACGCTGTTTATGCTGACGCTGGTCGGCTTCAGCCTCAGCTATTTTACCCCGCACGCCCCACTGCAGGGCGCGTCGCTATTTGACGCCTGGCTGTTCTGGTTTAAAGGCATCGTGCAGCTCGATTTTGGCGTCTCCAGCATTAACGGCCAGTCAATCAACCAGCAGCTGCGTGAGGTGTTTCCGGCCACCCTGGAGCTGTGCTTTATGGCCTTTGCGCTGGCGATGCTGGTCGGCATCCCGCTGGGGATGGTCGCCGGGGTGATGCGCAACAAGTGGCAGGATAAGGCGATCAGCGCCGTGGCGCTGCTCGGTTTCTCGGTGCCGGTGTTCTGGCTGGCGCTGCTGCTGACGCTGTTCTTCTCACTGAACCTGGGCTGGCTGCCGGTCTCCGGCCGTTTCGATCTGCTCTACCCGGTGCAGAACGTCACCGGCTTTGCGCTGATTGACGCCTGGCTGAGTGATTCGCCGTGGCGGCATGAGATGATCCTCAGCGCGCTGACCCATATGGTGCTGCCGGTCACCGCGCTGGCGGTGGCCCCGACCACCGAAGTGATCCGCCTGCTGCGCATCAGCACCCGGGAAGTGATGGAGAAGAACTATGTCAAAGCCGCCGCCACTCGCGGTTTGTCCCTGTTCACCATTATCCGCCGCCACGTGCTGCATAACGCGGTGCCACCGGTGATCCCGCGCCTCGGGCTGCAGTTCTCCACCATGCTGACGCTGGCGATGATCACCGAGATGGTGTTCAGCTGGCCCGGTCTCGGCCGCTGGCTGATCGGCGCCATCCGTCAGCAGGATTACGCCGCCATCTCCGCCGGCGTGATGGTGGTCGGTGCGCTGGTGATCGCGGTCAACGTGCTGGCCGATATTCTCGGTGCCATGCTGACGCCATTGAAGCATAAGGAGTGGTATGCCCAGCGATAACGTCTACTCTGAACAGCGTCAGCCCAGCCCGCTGCGCTACACGTGGGGGCTATTCTACCGCGATACCACGGCGATGGTGGGCTTTTATGCCTTTATCGCGCTGCTGCTGCTGTGCCTGGCCGGCGGCCTGCTGGCCCCCTATGATATAGACCAGCAGTTTTTAGGCTTCCAGCTGCTGCCGCCGTCGTGGTCACACTACGGCGACGTGTCGTTTTTCCTCGGCACCGACGATCTCGGCCGCGACCTGCTGAGCCGGCTGTTAAGCGGCGCGGCACCCACCGTCGGTTCGGCGATACTGGTGACGCTGGCGGCGGCGTTCTGTGCCATGCTGCTGGGGGTGCTGGCCGGGCTGACCCGAGGTTTACGCTCGGCGGTGCTCAACCATATCCTCGATACGCTGCTGTCGATCCCGTCGCTGCTGCTGGCAATTATCGTGGTGGCGTTTCTGGGTCCGCGTCTGGAGCATGCGCTGCTGGCGGTGTTCCTCGCGCTGCTGCCTCGGCTGGTGCGCGCCATTTACAGTGCGGTACACGACGAGCTGGAGAAAGAGTACGTGGTGGCGGCCCGGCTGGACGGTGCCAGCAGCCTCGATATACTCTGGCACGCTATCCTGCCGAATATTCTGGCACTGTTGATCACCGAATTTACCCGCGCGCTGTCGATGGCAATCCTCGACATTGCGGCCCTGGGCTTCCTCGATCTCGGCGCGCAGCTGCCCTCGCCGGAGTGGGGAGCGATGCTCGGCGATTCGCTGGAGCTGATCTACGTGGCCCCGTGGACGGTGATGCTACCGGGCGCGGCGATTATGCTAAGCGTGCTGATCGTTAATCTGCTGGGCGACGGCATCCGCCGCGCCATCGTTGCGGGGGTGGAGTAATGCCGCTACTGGACATTCGTAATCTGACCATTGAGTTTATGACCGCTGACGGCCCGGTAAAGGCGGTGGACCGCGTCAGCATCACCCTGACGGAAGGTGAGATCCGCGGCCTGGTCGGCGAGTCGGGTTCAGGAAAAAGCCTGATTGCCAAGGCGATCTGCGGCGTGACCAAAGACAACTGGCGGGTAACGGCGGACCGCATGCGCTTTGACGATATCGACCTTCTGCACCTGTCGCCGCGCGAGCGGCGTAAGATCATTGGTCACAATATTTCGATGATTTTTCAGGAACCACAGTCGTGCCTCGATCCGTCAGCACGCGTCGGCACCCAGATTAAGCAGGCCATTCCCGGCTGGACCTGGAAAGGCCGCTGGTATCAGCGCTTTCGCTGGCGTCACCGCCGCGCCATCGAGCTGCTGCACCGGGTGGGCATTAAAGATCATAAAGACATCATGCGCAGCTACCCTTATGAGATCACCGAGGGGGAGTGCCAGAAGGTGATGATCGCCATTGCGCTGGCCAACCAGCCGCGCCTGCTGATCGCCGACGAGCCCACTAACGCCATGGAGCCGACCACTCAGGCGCAGATTTTCCGCCTGCTGACGCGGCTTAATCAGAATAACAACACCACCATTTTGCTGATCAGCCACGACCTGCAGATGCTCAGCCAGTGGGCCGACCGCATCAACGTGATGTACTGCGGGCAGACGGTGGAGTCGGCGGCCAGCGACGCGCTGATCGCCGCG
>NZ_JRZZ01000013.1:0-45281 GCF_002865965.1 Erwinia sp. B116 | reverse complement strand
GCTGGAACACCTGCCGATCGGCTGCCGGCTGGGGCCGCGCTGCCCCTATGCGCAGAAAACCTGCATCGCCACGCCGCGGCTCAGCGGGCCGAAGGCCCACCTGTTTGCCTGCCACTTCCCGCTGAATATGGAGAGCCAGCCATGAGTGAAACGCTGCTGGAAGTGCGCGGGCTGAGTAAAACCTGGCGCTACCGCACCGGCCTGTTCCATCGTCAGCACGTTGAGGCGGTGAAGGCGGTCAGCTTTACGCTGCGCGAGCGGCAAACGCTGGCGATTATCGGCGAAAACGGCTCCGGTAAGTCGACGCTGGCGAAGATGCTCAGCGGCATGGTCGCCCCGAGCACCGGACAGATCCTGATCGACGGGCACCCGCTGGAGTTCGGCGACTATGGCTATCGCAGCCAGCGCATCCGCATGATTTTTCAGGACCCGTCCACCTCGCTGAACCCGCGTCAGCGCATCAGTCAGATCCTTGACTTACCCCTGCGGCTGAACACCGAGCTGGACGCCGACGCGCGGGAGAAACGCATTATCGCCACCCTGCGCCAGGTCGGGCTGCTGCGCGACCACGCCGCCTATTATCCGCATATGCTGGCACCGGGTCAGCAGCAACGCGTTGGCCTGGCGCGTGCGCTGATCCTGCAGCCGCAGGTGATCGTGGCCGATGAGGCGCTGGCGTCGCTGGATATGTCGATGCGCTCACAGCTGATTAACCTGATGCTTGAGCTGCAGCAGAAACACGGCATCGCCTATATCTACGTTACCCAGCATCTGGGGATGATGAAGCATATCAGCGACCAGCTGCTGGTGATGCATCAGGGGGAGGTGGTGGAGCGCGGCAGCACCGCCGACGTGCTGGCCTGCCCGATGCACGAACAAACCAAACGCCTGATCTCCAGCCACTTTGGTGAAGCGTTAACCGCTGACGCCTGGCGTAAAGACCGCTGATCTGACGGGCGGTCGCCGCTGGCTGCCCGACTTACTGTACCGCCTGTACCTCGCCTTCCCCACTTTCCGTCCTTCTGTCTGCCTGCATGCGTCTGCCTTATAGCTATCCGCTATTTGTTAGCACCGATCATTATTTCGTTCGCCAGCCGGCTTAGGTCAGGATACTGAAGCCATTCAGACCCGCCGCCGCGTCGTGCCCTTCACCACCACGGCAGCGGGTCAGTTAACTCAACAAGGACTGATCATGGAACAACGCCGCCTTCCCGGCAACAGCCAGTGGTATCATGAAACCCAGACCAGCCTGCCCACACAGCGCGCGCCGCTGGTGCCTGAAGCTGCCAACGTTGAAGACCGTTTTCTGCTTGGTCTTGGGCAGCAGGCGAACGGCGAACTGCATACCCTTCTGCAACGGGCAGAACCGGTGATGCACGCCTCACGGGATCTTTACCCGCTGCTGTTCCCCG
The DNA here is from genome assembly GCF_002865965.1 of Erwinia sp. B116. Taxonomy (NCBI): domain Bacteria; kingdom Pseudomonadati; phylum Pseudomonadota; class Gammaproteobacteria; order Enterobacterales; family Erwiniaceae; genus Erwinia; species Erwinia sp. B116. The sequence continues at coordinate 43,869 of NZ_JRZZ01000013.1, read as the reverse complement.
ACCAGCTGAACACCAGCCTGACCCATACGCTCACCCTCTATGACCGGTTATGTACCGCGCTGACCGTGGCGCAGGTTGCCGGTGTGCAGCGTTTGTGCAACCACTATGCGGCGCGGCTGAACCCACTGCCGGGCCCGGACTCCTCACGCGAAAGCAACCGCCGTCTGACACAGATCACCGAGTATGCCCGCCAGCTGGCCGGGCAGCCGACGCTGATCGATGTCGCCGCGCTGCAGCGGCTGGACGACGCGGGGCTGACCGCGCCGGATATCGTTACCTTCAACCAGATTATCGGCTTTGTCTGCTGGCAGGCGCGGGTGGTGGCTGGCATTCATGCATTCATGGCGCTGCCGGTGCGCTGGATCCCGGGCGTTGCCGTGCCGCCAGATGCCGATGCGTCCTGCCTGCAACCCGGCGACTGGCAGCCTGCCCTGCCGCCGCTGGAGCCACGCTATGCGGCGGCGGATCAGCTGGTGGCCATTAACAGCAGCGTGCCGCTGGGGCTGCCGGAGGCCGCCTGCTGGCTGTTTGCACATGACGGCAGGGTGCTTTCCGGCTGGAGCGCGCTGCTGGCGGCGCTGGCGGCGTCACAGCAAACGGCAGAAACACGGTTGGCGGCAGCCGTGGCCTCACGCATCAACGGCAGCGCCGGCTGCTTTTACCGCTACCCTGAAGGCGCGTTGCGCGATGCGCTGGCCGAAGGCGTGGATCGGGCGCTGCACTTAGCCACACCGGTTGAACAGGCGGTGATTAACCTGGCCGCCCAGCTAACACGTTCCCCGGAGCGCTTCAGCGCTGCACATTTGCAGCCGCTGCGCGACGCCGGATTAAGCGATGATCTGGTGTTAGCGGCGGTATTAAGCGCGGCGGCAGCCAGCTGGGGCAACCGGCTGATGCAGGGGTTAGGGGCGCTGACTTCGCATTAACAACTTTCAGCGGGTCGGAGAATAAGCCGCCCGCACCACCAGCACCAGCACCAGCACCAGAGGTTCCTGCCTGCTGAGGGCTGCGCGCCAGCCCTTACCGCGGTGTATCAACAGATTCGTTCAATTCATTCCCTTCGAACGCCACAGATCTTACGGCCAGCGCGCGTAGCGCAGGAAGATCGGCCTCTTCAGGCGTGATATTTTCAGATCAAAGACAGCACCCATCTCTCCGGGATTTTATATAATATCGCAAATAATAAATCTGCGAGTTTTAATTTCAAAATGAAGATACTTTATTCATTTAACATCGCAAAAAACACAAATAAAACAGTTAACTTCAAAAACCGTTCATCTATTCCGTCCCTGTCAGACTTTCGTTAAAATACGCTATCCCAGTACGATATGTTCAGATGGTCAAAAAAACAAAGCTGAAGCCCCTTTAACGACTGAAAAGTGGAAAATCCCAATGCATTACCGAGCATACAAAAAATCTAAATTTCTTTTTAGTGTTTTTATACTGGGCATGCTGTTAGCCAGCTATACTGCTAACAGCACAGATTTGACATCAGAATACAATGTAAGTTTACAAATAACAGCGAACAGTGACGACACCTACAACATAAAAATAACTTCCGCTACAAACCCCAGGCAAATGCCCATAAGGAACTGTTACGGTGGCTGTTACATCAACCTCCGGGAGGACACTTTAGGCGTTATTGGTAAAGAGAAGATAAAGGGTACATTCCTGAATTCGTTATTCCCCTACGAAATAGCTAAAAAATAACCGGAAAAACGTTTAGTAAAATAAACTTCAAAGGCGAATCCAGATATAATCTTCACGTCGAGTTCTTATCAGACGAAGATACTGACATCCTGAAAAACGCCACGGGCCTTCTTCCTCCCCTGACCGCCAGATGCACACTGGATCAAGGCAGCTATCTGCTTCAGCATAATTAACTGGTCGCCAATGCGCTCAATGGCAACGTCAGTTCACTGCCGGTTAACATCAGCTGTAACCGGCCTTCAACGGTTAAGGTGACCGCCCTTAATGGCCTGGGTACCAGCAGTGATATTTCACTCGACCAGGGATTGATATCCTCACTTAAGATTGATGGCAGCGATGGTAAAACGGGTGTCACCATAAATAATCAAAAGAAAATAAGTTTCAACCTCTCCTCCACTTTGAAAAGTCAGGGTCTGGTTAAAACAGGAGACTATCAGGGTTCCGGTATTCTGAAAATAGATTTTCAGTAAAGCGTTATTGATACCAGGGGTATCCCGATTGCGGACTGCCGCGATATCGGCGACACGATGAGTATTAAATCTGATTAAGCTGCCACCCGCACCGCATCAAAAAAGTGCTGCGCCAGCGGCGTAGCGCGTCCGGGTTCAGCAATAACAATGGCGGCCTGCCGTGACATCGGCGGTACGTTTATAACCCGGCGCTGCAGTTCTCCGGTCATACCTGGCAGCAATTGCCCCACCGGAGAGAGCAGGCAGCCCAACCCGACCTGGGTTGCCTGCAACAGCTGAAACACCGAGGTGGTTTCCAGTACCACCCTTGGCGTTACACCGGCCTCGCGGAAGTGTCCATCAAGATAGCGGCGGAAATAGCGCGTAGGTTCGGCCAGGCACAGCGGTACACCAGCCAGTTCACCCAGCGTCAGCGGCTCGTTCCCCATCAGCTGTGGAAACTGCTGTGGGTGGTACAGCAACTCTACGCCCTTATCCGCCACCCGCTCCGCCTGAAAATGCAGTTCACGTAACGTCGCCAGCTCGAAGAAACCGATGCCTGCATCTACGGTGTGGCTGTTCAGCGCTTCCAGCAGCTGATCGGCGCTGAGCACCGCCACGCGATAATCCAGCTGCGGGTAGCGGCCGCTGACCGCCTTCAGCAGTTCCGGCAGCGAAATGCTGCACTGCGGCACCACGCCAATGCGCAGCGTGCCGCTGACGCCGTGCTTCAGTGATTCCACCTCCAGCTTCAGCCCCTGATAGACGGAAACCATCTCACGCGCCCAGGCCAGCACCCGCTCCCCCTCCGGCGTAAATCCGTCAAAGTTGTTGCTGCGGTTAATCAGCGACAGCCCCAGCTCGCGCTCCAGATTTTTCAGGCGCATGGAGAGCGTAGGCTGGCTGACAAAGCTGGCCTCGGCGGCGCGGCCAAAGTGGCGCTCGCGCTCAAGATTGACAAGGTAGGTTAATTGCTTGATGTCCAATGCGTCGGGCTTCCTGAATAATTCATCGGGCTTACGGACTTTAACGGCTGGTGGGCGAAGTTATCGCCAGCTGACGACAATTTTGCGGGACGGATAAATACGTTGCTATAGTTAACCAACATTTTATCGGTTTTTTAAGGAGAGAGACATGTTTAAAGCGGGTGATTTCGTTCAAGGCAAAACCGGCGGCCCGAAAATGGTGGTGCTGGCCGTTCACGGCGACACGCTTAGCTGCGCGCGCGCCGGCGACGCAGAAAAAAAACCGTTCGATGTCGCGGTGGATAGCGTTAATCTTTACCACGAAGACGGCGATTTCGGCGTTTGCTGATCGCCAGACCAGTCGGCGCAGGCCCCACAGACCGGCGCACTCAGTGAACTGCCTGTGAGTCGCGTTCGATAACCGCCGATAGCCGATAGCGTAAAGACCTCTACCGACAGGCGGTGTAATGGATCAGCCGATCCCCAGCGCCGCCTTCACCTCCGCCGCAATTTTCTCCACCTGTGGGCCATAAATCACCTGCACATCGTGCTCACTGACATGCCTGACGCCGTTGGCCCCGGTTGTCATCAGCGTTTCATCAGCCACCTGCTGCATATCGTTTACCCTAACCCGTAGCCGGGTGAAGCAGCAGTCCACGTCACTAATGTTCTCCGCACCGCCCAGCCCGCTGATAATGGTTTTAATCCGCTCGTCGGCTGACACCGTTGCCGCCGGCTCCTGATCCGCTGACTCTCGCCCCGGTGTCTCTACCCGCATACGCCTGATGATAAAGGTAAAGCTGTAGTAATAGACCGGCAGGTAGACCAGCCCCAGAACAATGCTCCACCACCAGGCGGTCTTACTGCCACCGAGAATACCGAACACCACCAGGTCGATCGCCCCGCCCTGTATGTTGCCGATCATCAGGTGCATCAGCGACATCAGCATAAACGACAGGCCACTCAGCACGGCATGCAGGATGTAGAGCACCGGCGAAACGAAGATAAAACAGAACTCCAGCGGTTCGGTAATGCCGGTGGTGAAAGAGGTCAGCGCCCCGGCCAGCATGAGTGCCTTGACCCGCTGCTTTTCTGCAGGGCGTGCGCAGCGGTAAATCGCCAGTGCGGCGGCGGGCAGGCCAAACATCATCACCGGAATTTTTCCCTGCGCCAGAAAACGTGTGGCCTCACGCACCGTGTCATCCGGCACGCTGCCCGGGTGGGTCAGCGAGGCATTGAAGATATTCAGTGCGCCGACCAGCGTTTGTCCGTCTACCGTGGCCACACCACCAATAGGGGTAAAGCGCACGGTTTCATTGAGGATATGATGCAGGCCGGTGGGGATCAGCAGCCGCTCGCTGCTGCCATAAAGAAAGGCACCATACTGGCCGCTTTTGCCAATCAGTTCGCCGACCCAGGCAATGCCGTTGCCGATGGTCGGCCAGATCAGCGCCAGCAGAACGCCGGCCAGCGGCAGCACCAGCACGGTAACGATCGGTACAAAGCGACGCCCGCCGAAGAAGGCGATCGCCGTTGGCAACTGCACGGTGTAGCAATGGTTGTGAATGGCCACGGTCAGCAGGCCAGCTATCACCCCACCCAGCACACTCATGTTATAGGTAAAGATACCAAGCATCTGGATATATTCCGCCGCCTGCATCATTGCGGCAGTTTGCTCCATCCCCTGCTGCTGCTGCAGCGCCGCCGGGGTGGTGGTGGCTGCGGTCAGCCCCTGTGCTGCCAGAGTGGCGCTTACGCCGACGTGCATAACGATAAAACCAATCGCCGCAGCAAAAGCGGCGGTGGGCTTTTCCGCCTTTGCCAGACCAATGGCACTGGCCACGGCGAAGAACAGTGGCAGATTGGCAAACAGTGCGCCAGCCACCTTGCGAATAAAGCCAATAATCAGCTGCGGCAGCGGCAGGCCAGCAAAGGCTTCGCCGGTAATGGCCGGGTTTTGTAGCGCGGCGGCCACACCAAGAAAGATACCGGCGGCGGCGATCACCGAAATCGGCATCATAAGTGCTTTTCCAAAGGCATGAACGTTACTGGCGAACTGTTTCATCTGGCCCCCTGCGCTGACGTTGAGCGTTAAGTATTAGCCTGGGTGGCGCTTCTGGCGCGTTTCCGGCGGCTAAACGGCAGCCATTTTTTGAGGAGCATCACATTTTTAGCCTATGACGATAAACATCAGCTATCGCTTCATCGCCCTAATCAATTAGACAAGCCGGTTACCGGCTCGCAAAATTCAGGCAAACAAACCATAACTTCATAACAACTATTCAACAAAAGCCTGCCATCATGAAATTTAAAGAAGCGATTAAGCCCTATCAGGCCGCAGCCGGCGGCTGGGGTTCACTGGAAGCCACCACCCGTTTTGTCTTTGACAGTAAGCAGGTGATCAAGAACATGCGTAACCTGATGCGCATGAACAAAGCCAAAGGTTTTGACTGCCCGGGCTGTGCCTGGGGCGATGACAATAAAAGCACCTTCAGCTTCTGCGAAAACGGCGCCAAGGCGGTGACCTGGGAAGCAACCCGCCGCCATATCGGTGCAGAGTTCTTCGCCCGTTACAGCGTCAGCCAGCTCTCTCAGCAGAGTGACTATTTTCTTGAGTACCAGGGGCGTCTGACCGAACCGCTGCGCTACAACCGTGAAACCGACCATTACGAGCCCATCAGCTGGGATAACGCCTTCGCGCTGATCGCCCGCCATGTCCACGCGATGGATAATCCCCATCAGATGGAGCTGTACACTTCCGGCCGCGCCAGTAACGAAGCCTCCTGGCTCTATCAGCTGTTTGGTCGCCTGAACGGCAGCAATAACTTCCCCGACTGTTCGAACATGTGCCATGAGGCCAGCGGCACCGGTCTGAAGCGCAGCATCGGCGTCGGTAAGGGCACCATTCGTCTGGATGATTTTGACCACGCCAGTGCGATCTTCGTTTTCGGACAGAACCCGGGCACCAACCACCCGCGTATGCTGCACAGCCTGCGCCACGCCGCCGACAACGGCGCGACCATCGTCACCTTCAATACCCTGCGCGAACGCGGCCTTGAGCGCTTTGCCGACCCGCAGAAGCCGCTGGAAGTGGTCACCAGCATGGCCGGCCAGATCAGCTCCAGCTACTATCAGCCCAACCTCGGCGGTGATATGGCCGCGGTGCGCGGCATGGTCAAGGTGCTGGCCGAGACCCATCGCGCCCGCCTCGCCGCAGGGGAAAGCGGCCTGTTTGACCAGGCCTTTATCAGCGCCAATACCGAGGGCGTGGAGGCATACCTGGCCACCGTTGATGCCACTCCGTGGTCGCATATTGTGAGCCAGTCCGGCCTGAGCGAGCAGCAGATCCGCGAAGCGGCCACCCTCTACCAGAACGCCGAACGGGTGATCTGTACCTGGGCGATGGGCATCACCCAGCATAAGCATTCGGTAGATACGGTCCGCGAAATCGTTAACCTGCAGCTGCTGTTTGGTCAGCTGGGCAAAAAAGGTGCCGGCCTGTGCCCGGTGCGCGGCCACAGCAACGTGCAGGGCAACCGTACCATGGGCATCGATGAGAAGCCCTCAAAGGCATTCCTTGACAGCCTCGGCAGCCATTTTGACTTTGAGCCGCCGCGCGAACCCGGCCACAACACCGTTGAAGCGCTGGAAGCGATGCTGCGCGATGAGATTAAGGTGCTGATCGCCCTCGGCGGCAATCTGGCGGCAGCCGCGCCGGACAGTCCGCGTACCGAGCAGGCGCTGAAGCGCTGCGGTTTAACGGTGCAGATCAGTACCAAGCTGAACCGCAGCCACCTGTGCCCCGGCGCGGTGGACGCGCTGATCCTGCCGACCCTTGGCCGTACCGAGCAGGATCTGCAGGCCAGCGGCCCGCAGTTTATTACCGTCGAGGACTCGTTCAGCATGGTGCACGCCTCGGAAGGGGTGGGTAAACCGATCGCCGACACCCAGCGCTCGGAAACCTGGATCGTCGCTGGTATCGCCAACGCGGTGCTGGGCAGTGCGAAGGTCGACTGGCAGGGGCTGGCCGATGATTATGGCAGGATCCGTGAACATATTGCGGCGACCATTCCCGGCTTCAGCGACTTTAACGCCAAATGCGATCTGAAGGGCGGCTTCTACCTTGGCAACGCCGCCGCCGAACTGCGCTTTAATACCCTGCATGAGAAGGCGCAGTTTAGCGCCGCCGCCCTGCCCGACTCGCTGTTCCCGCCGCTGGCCGAGGCGGTGCCTTATACGCTGCAGACGTTACGCTCCCACGATCAGTACAATACCACTATCTATGGACTCGATGACCGTTACCGCGGCGTGTATGGCCAGCGCGAGGTGCTGTTTATCAACGCGGAAGATATGCAGCGCCAGGGGCTGGCCGCAGGCGACCTGGTGGATATTGAAACGCTGTGGAATGACGGCATTACCCGTAAAGTCAGCGGCTTTAAGCTGGTGCCTTACGCCATCCCGCGCGGCAACCTCGCCGCCTACTATCCGGAAACCAATCCGCTGGTGCCGCTCTCAAGCTTTGGCGACGGTAGCGGTACGCCAACCTCTAAGTCGGTGCCGGTGAAAATCAGCCTGTCGCCGCAGGTGCCGGGGCTGCGCATCGCCTGACGTAAAGCCGGGATTTCCCGGCTTTTTACTTGCCGCTGCGCGGTTAATCGCGTAAAACTGTCTGCCGCACTTAGGCCACGAAAACTGTTGAGATTATGTTCCAGGATAACCCGCTGCTCGCGCAGCTCAAAGAGAAACTCCACTCCCAGACGCCGCGTGTTGAGGGTGTGGTAAAAGGCACTGAGAAAGGCTTTGGCTTCCTGGAAGTCGACGCACAGAAAAGCTACTTTATTCCGCCGCCGTTTATGAAAAAAGTCATGCACGGTGACCGCGTCTCCGCGGTGCTGCAGACCGATAAGGATCGTGAAGTTGCCGATCCGGAAACGCTGATTGAGCCGTTCCTGACGCGCTTTGTTGGCCGGGTGCAGAAGAAAGATGACCGCCTGTCGATCGTTCCCGATCATCCGCTGCTGAAAGATGCCATCCAGTGCCGCGCCGAGCGTGACGTGAAGCATGACTTCCAGACCGGTGACTGGGCGGTGGCCGAGATGCGCCGCCATCCGCTGAAGGGCGACCGCACCTTCTACGCTGAACTGACCGAATTTATCACCACCGGTGACGATCACCTGGCACCGTGGTGGGTGACACTGTCACGCCATACGCTGGAGCGTGAAGCTCCGGACGTCGCTACCCCGGAAGAGATGCTTGACGAGGGCCTGCCGCGCGAAGACCTTACCGGCCTGGACTTCGTAACCATCGACAGCGCCAGCACCGAAGATATGGACGATGCGCTGTATGTGGAAGAAACGGCAGAAGGCAACCTGCTGCTGACCATCGCCATTGCCGACCCGACCGCCTATGTGCCGGTGGGCAGCAAGCTGGATGCGATCGCCGCCGGACGCGCCTTTACCAACTATCTGCCGGGCTTCAATATCCCGATGCTGCCGCGCCAGCTGTCTGACGACATCTGCTCGCTGCGCCCGAACGTGCGCCGCCCGGTGCTGGCCTGCCGCGTGACGCTGGCCGCCGACGGTACGCCGCAGGGTGAACCACACTTCTTCGCCGCCTGGATCGAATCGAAAGCCAAACTGGCCTATGACAACGTCTCAGACTGGCTGGAGAACAGCGGCGACTGGCAGCCGGAATCAGAAGCCATCGCGCAGCAGATCCGCCTGCTGCATAAGGTGTGCCTGGCACGCTGCGAATGGCGCCAGACCCACGCGCTGGTGTTCAAGGACCGCCCTGACTTCCGCTTCCTGCTGGGCGAAAAAGGCGAAGTGCTGGACATCATTGCCGAGCACCGCCGCATCGCCAACCGCATCGTGGAAGAGTCGATGATCCTTGCCAACGTCTGCGCCGCCAGCGTGCTGCGCGACAAGCTGGGCTTCGGCATCTACAACGTTCACCTCGGCTTTGACGCGCTGAACGCCGAACAGGCCGCCGCCGTGCTGGCCAACCACGGCGTCACCGCTGACCCGCAGGCGATCGCCACGCTGGAAGGCTTCCGCGTACTGCGCCGCGAGCTGGACACCCATCCGACCCAGTTCCTCGACAGCCGCATCCGTCGTTTCCAGTCGTTTGCCGAAGTCAGCACCACGCCGGGTCCGCACTTTGGCCTTGGTCTGGACGCGTACGCCACCTGGACCTCACCGATCCGTAAGTATGGCGATATGGTCAACCATCGTCTGTTGAAAGCCATAATCAAAGGCGAGCCGGCGGAAAAACCTGCCGACGAGCTGACGGTGAAGATGGCTGAGCGCCGCCGCCAGAACCGCATGGCCGAGCGTGACGTGGGCGACTGGCTCTACTCGCGCTTCCTGCAGAATGCGGCCGGCAGCGACCAGCGTTTCAGCGCCGAAGTGATCGACGTTTCACGCGGTGGCATGCGCGTGCGCCTGCAGGATAACGGCGCGGTGGCCTTTATCCCGGCGCCGTTCATTCACGCGGTGCGTGATGAGCTGGTGTGCAGCAACGAAAACGGTACGGTGATGGTGAAAGGTGAAGTCGCCTACCGCGTTACCGACCTGATTGAGGTCACCATCGCCGAAGTGCGTATGGAGACCCGCAGCATCGTGGCCCGCCCGGCTGCCTGATGACGTTTAGCAGCGGGCCGGCTCTGGCTGGCCCGCTGCCTTTCATGCCGTGATGTTGTCATCCACTTCTGCTGCCGTGTCATCCTGCTCTGCTCTCCCGGATTCATTCCCTCCTTCTTAGTACGCGGCCCGAACCTGCGACCCTGACCGATGCACCTTTAGCCATTGTCGGTTGCGCGCAGCGCGAGAAAAATTGCAGATAACTGTCATAAACTATTAAGCTATTCCGATGTTAACAGTGCTGTTATCGGACCAGCACCACGCTGGCCGCTGGCGTCCGGCCACCCCGACATAAAATAATTGCTGTTCCCTGCCCCCTCGACAGAAAGCCTGGAGTGAATAAGGCTAATAGGTTCTGATGAGTCGGGCCAGCGGCATGCTGATGAAATATTCTTGTTAACCTATTGAATAAAAAGAACACTAACGGTATTTTCAGTTAACTGAATTCAGACACACCCCGTGGCGACCTTCCTTAATGATTGATCCGGTGCCTTATCCGCGCGATCTCCCTCCCGATCGTTGTCGCGATCGGAAAGTTTTATTTCAGTATAAAATTGAGTATGGCGGCAACGGACGCAGCCGCTTTCGGCAGAATAATGTCGTTAATCCAGTATGATATCCGTTGCTACCTAGCACGAAGGAGAATCTGAATGACCGATGAACAGGGGCAGTCGCTGATGTATGCCTGGTTTGGCACCCACAGCCCTCATTGGCGTTTAACTTCTGACAGCGATGCCCTGCAGTTTGCCAAAGATGAAGGCGGCGTCACCAGTATCGCCGTGGCGCTGAGCCCCGGTCAGGCCAGCATGCTGCGCGCGATGACGGTGATCACCTCCAGCGTTAACCTCAGCCTGGCGATCTACGGCAACGACCTGTCGCTGCACCTGGTTGGCCGCAAGGTCAGCCAGTCGGCGTGGGCCGGTTCGGCGTCTGCCTGGGGCGATACCTCATCGGTCGCGCGTGACCTGGTGCACGGCCTCTCCTTTGCCGAGCAGGTGGTATCCGAAGCCAACTCGGTGATCGTCATCCTCGATCAGCACGGGCATATCCAGCGTTTTAACCGTCTGAGCGAAGAGTACACCGGTCTGAAGGAGCAGGAGGTGATCGGGCGCAACGTGTTCAAACTGTTTATGACCCGCGAAGAAGCGATCGCCTCGCGCCGCAACGTGGCGCACTTTTTTCGTGAAGGCAGCTCGTATGAGGTAGAGCGCTGGGTCAAAACCAAAAAAGGCCAGCGCCTGTTCCTGTTCCGCAATAAATTTGTCCACAGCGGCAGCGGCAAAAACGAAATCTTCCTGATCTGCTCCGGCACCGATATTACCGAAGAGCGCCGTGCTCAGGAACGGCTGCGGGTGATGGCCAATACGGACACGGTGACCGGCCTGCCGAACCGCAACTCGATCAACCAGGATATCAGCGCCGCACTGGAAAAACGTGTTAATGGCCAGGTCGGGGTGGTGTATCTCGATCTCGACAACTTCAAGAAGGTGAACGACGCCTACGGCCATATGTTTGGCGACCGGCTGCTGCAGGCGGTGTCGCTGGCGATCCTTAGTTGTCTTGAAGAACAGCAGACCCTCGCCCGCCTCGGCGGCGATGAGTTTATTATCCTGGCGGAGCAGACCAGCCAGCTGGCGCTGGAGGCGCTGGCGTCACGCATTCTCGACCGCCTGAAGCAGCCGTTCCGCATTGGCCTGATCGAGGTCTACTCCGGCTGCTCGATCGGCATCGCCTTCGCCCCGCAGCACGGTGAGGATCGCGACAGCCTGATCCGCAATGCCGATACCGCGATGTATACCGCCAAAGAGGGCGGACGCGGCCGCTTCAGCATGTTCTGCTCCGAGATGAACCAGCGGGTGTTTGAGTATATCTGGCTGGACACCAACCTGCGCAAAGCGCTGGAGCTGAGCCAGCTGGTGATCCACTATCAGCCGAAGCTCAACGCCGACAACAGCGTGACCAGCGTTGAGGCGCTGGTGCGCTGGATGTCGCCGGAACGTGGACTGGTGCGACCGGACAGCTTTATCTCCTACGCCGAGGAGTCCGGGCTGATCGTGCCGCTTGGCCGCTGGGTAATGCTGTCGGTGCTGGAGCAGATTAAACGCTGGCGTGCGATGGGGATTGACCTACGGGTGGCGGTGAACGTGTCGCCGCGTCAGCTGATCGACCAGAGCATCTATTCCGATTTGAAGCATGCGCTGAACGAGGCGGGGATTGTCGGCTGCCCGATTGATATCGAGCTGACCGAGAGCTGCCTGATTGAGAATGAGCAACAGGCGCTGGACCTGATGCAGCAGTTCCAGAAACTGGGGGCGGCGGTGCATCTGGATGATTTTGGCACCGGCTATTCGTCGCTGTCGCAGCTGGCACGGGTGCCGATTGACGCGATTAAGCTCGACCAGAGCTTTATCCGCGGGGTGGATTCGCAAAAAGTCTCGCAGTCGCTGGTGCGGGCGATTGTAGCGGTGGCGCGCGCGCTGGATCTGCAGGTGATTGCCGAAGGGGTGGAAACCCCGGAGGAGGAGGCGTTTGCCATCGCCAGCGGCGTTGACCTGCGCCAGGGGTATCTGTATGCAAAGCCAATGCCCGCCGGGGAGCTCGAGCACTGGCTTAAACAACGTGCCGCTAAGGATTAACTAGCGCACGGCGACTCAGCCAGCGTGGCGTAACGCCTGCTGGCTGTGTCGATTCTGCAACGTCACCAGCCGTTCCATATAGGCGATATCCTTCGGCTCCAGCTGAAATGCCGCATCCACCCAGTCTTCCGTAATATCCATCAGCTCACCCCGGCTCAGCTGTAGCACCCGCTGACGCGCGCGCAGCATGGCGCGCACGCCGTTCAGCTTCGGCCGCAGCGTATCGATAAAGGTGCGCGTGCAGCGATAGCCGTCACCCGGCTGGAACAGACGATCCACCAGCCCGCGGGTTTCAAACCACTCCGCGGTGTGCGACTCCCCTTCACAGATCAGCTCTTCGGCCAGCTTCATGCCGGAACGCCGTGCCACCAGTGAATAGCCGCCCATGCCCGGGAACAGGTTAAAGGCGATCTCCGGGAAGCCCATGCGGGCGGTGTTCTGCGCGAGGATAAAGTGGTGCGCCAGCGCGGCTTCAAAGCCGCCGCCCAGCGCGCTGCCCTCAATCATCGCAATGCTCACCGCCCCGCAGTCGAAACCGCGCGCAGCGGCGTGGATGCAGTCCACACAGGCGCGGGCATAGGCACGCAGGGCTTCCCGCCGGCCATTTTTGATCGACTCGACAAAGAAGCGCAGGTCGCCGCCCGCGTTAAACATGGTCGGTACCAGCGAGCCGGTAACCCAGAAATCAATCTCCAGCCCGCTGCGCTGGGCGGCATAGCTGAGGTTCATGATCTCTTCAATCAGCTGATGATTGAAGCTCGGGCGCGGCTGGGCACGCAATAACATCCACAGGGTGCGCCGCTCTTCTTCATAGTAAGCCGACAGCTGGGTGGTAGAGCCGACTTCATTGAACAGACGGCAGGTAGCCTGATTAATAACGGTCATAGTTTCATCCTCTGTTAGTTGGCGCGATAATCGCTTAACCAGCCTAATAGAGAGTGAGTAAAGCCAGAACAGGTGCCTGATATAACGGATAAAAATTTTTATCGTCAGACTATTTTTGCCCGTAATATGCCTGGGCGCCGTGCTTACGCAACCAGTGTTTGTCCAGCAGCGCCTGATCCAGCGGCGGCAGCTCCGGGGTTAGCTGACGGCTGAAAATGCCCATATAGGCTACCTCTTCCAGCACGACGGCGCTGTGCACTGCTTCTTCCGCGCTGCGCCCCCAGGCGAACGGCCCGTGCGAATTGACCAGTACCGCCGGTACCGCCAGCGGATCGATCTCGCGCTGCTGCAGCGTTTCAATAATCACCTGGCCGGTGTGCCATTCGTAGCGGTCGCTAATTTCGTCGGCGTGCATCGCGCGCGTGCAGGGGATCGCGCCGTAAAAGTCATCGGCGTGGGTGGTGCCCCAGGCGGGGAGATCGCAGCCGGCCTGGGCCCAGATGGTGGCATGGCGTGAGTGGGTGTGGACAATTCCCCCTATCTGCGGCCAGGCAAGATAGAGCGCGCGATGGGTGTCGGTGTCGGACGACGGCCGTTTGCTGCCTTCGACCACCTCGCCACTGCTGAGGCTGACCACCACCATATCGTCGGCCTGCATCTCTTCGTAGCTTACCCCGGACGGTTTAATCACCACCAGCCCCTGCTCACGATCGATGGCGCTGACGTTGCCCCAGGTAAAGGTCACCAGGCCATAGCGCGGCAGCGCCAGGTTGGCCGCCAGTACCTGCTGTTTCAGTTGTTCCAGCATAATCTCGTCTCCCGATGCATGTCGGAATATTGTCATGCCAGCACGGCCGCGACGGTATGGAAGCATTGGCTGAATAGCGGGCAGTTTCTGACTGAGGCAGGAGAAGTGTGTACAGAGATGTCTAAAAATTAGGAATTTTCACCTGAGCGTATAATCAGTAAACCCTTCTATACTTAGAGGGTATCCAGACAATTAACGCTATCTGGTCGACGAAAATCAGGAGAATAATGATGTCAACTACTGCAAAACGCGTTACCGCCGCCGTATTGGCTGCAACTTTAGTTCTTTCACTCAGCGCCTGTTCAAACATGTCGAAACGCGATCGTAACACCGCCATTGGTGCCGGCGCCGGTGCTATCGGCGGCTCAATTCTGACCAACGGCAGCGGCCTTGGCACCCTCGGCGGCGCGGCCGTCGGCGGTATAATCGGCCACCAGGTCGATTAAGCTGACGACGGTATAGCCCGGCAGGCTGCCTGCAGCAGCGCTTAGCAAAAAGGCCACGATCGCTCGTGGCCTTTCTCTTATCCGCCGGCCAGTTTGACCCTGTGCCCTTTGGCCTCCAGCAGCGTTTTCAGCAGGTCGCGCTGGTCGCCCTGAATCTCAATCACGCCATCCTTGAGTGCGCCACCGCAGCCGCACTTCTTTTTCAGCTCGGCGGTCAGCTTGCTCAGCTCGGCGTCGTCCGCGTCGATACCGCTAATCAGGCACACGCCCTTGCCCTTTCGCCCGCTGGTCTGGCGCGCAATACGTACAATACCATCGCCCTTCGGGCGCACCGCTACCGCTTTCGGCTCGTCAATGCGTCCGCCGGCCGTCGAGTAGACCAGGCGGCTGTTGTTATCGGCCATTACGCCTCCTGCAGTGAGCTGAGGATTGCGGCAAGCGTAGCGGCCGGATCGGCAGACTGGGTAATCGGACGCCCGATCACCATATAGTCAACGCCGGCCTGCTGCGCCTGCTCAGGCGTCATGATGCGGCGCTGATCGCCGGCATCGCTGCCCGCCGGGCGGATACCCGGCGTTACCAGCCTGAAGTCCTGGCCAATGTGCTGTTTAAAACGCACCGCTTCGTGTGCGGAACAGACCACACCGTCGAGGCCACACTGGCGGGTCAGCCGCGCCAGCCGTTCCGCCTGCTCTGCCGGGGTCAGGGTAATGCCCAGCCCGCGCAGGTCTTCAGCGTCCATGCTGGTGAGTACCGTCACAGCGATCAGCAACGGCGCATCGTTGCCAAACGGCACCAGCGCTTCGCGCGCCGCGCTCATCATCCGCGCCCCACCGCTGGCGTGAACGTTGACCATCCATACGCCGAGATCGGCCGCTGCCGCCACCGCGTGGGCGGTGGTGTTGGGAATATCGTGGAATTTCAGATCGAGAAACACCTCGAAGCCGCGCTGCTGCAGGTCACGGACGATCTGCGGCCCGAACAGCGTGAACATCTCTTTGCCCACCTTCAGACGGCAGCTGCCGGGTTCAATCTGGTCGACAAACGCCAGCGCGCGATCGCGATCGGCGTAATCTAAAGCGACCACAATCGGTGAACCGCTAACCTGAGTGTCATGCATGGAAGTCTCCTCGTGGGTGGCAAACGGCTGGCATTCTACCTGTGTCGGGAGGAAATTCACAGGCAAGGTATTGAGAAAATGGCCCGTGCTGTAAAAAACTCCCTCGCCCTGCATGACCGCCCTGCACCGGCGTTACTGCAACCATGTTGGGAGAGGGATAAAAAGTATGTTGTAACTAATTGACGATACCGGTTTAATCGCCCCCGGTTACTGACCGTCGAGGCCACGGATCGGTTTAACCGAAGACCAGGTGCGGCATGACGGGCAGTGCCAGTAGAGCGCATGGGCGGTGAAACCACACTTGTGGCAGCGGTAACGCGGCTTGGTGCGGATCTGCTCGCCAACCATATCGCGCAGCACCATCAGGCTCTCTTTCGCGCGGCCCGCTTCGGCCTCCTGCAGGTTAAAGTCCATCAGGCGATGGAACACGCGCATGGTAGGATGACGCTGCAGCTGGCGGGTAATATAGGTTTGCGCCACCTCAGCCCCTTCATCGCGATCGAGGATCGCCGCCAGGTGCAGCTCCGCCGCCGCGCCGGTGTTCTCTTCCACGCAGCGCTGCAGATAGTCGCGCCACGCCTGCGGCTGGTTGAGGTGCTGATAGCAGGTTTCCAGCATATCGAGTGTTTCACTGACCAGCTCGTGATCCTGTTCGATCACCCGCTGCAGATGGCTGACCGCGCGGGCATACTCCCCTTTCGCCAGCTGAATGCGCCCCATCATAATCGATACGCGGGCGCTGTTGCGGTCCGCGGACTCACCCCGTTTCAGCAGGCTCATTGCCCGGTCGAGATCGTCGCTGCCCATCGCCTGCAGCGCCAGCTCGCAGTAGAAGTGGGCGATCTCCATCTTCTGCCGCTCTTTGCCCAGCTTAACCAGCCGCTCCGCCACCTCAATGGCGTTGGTCCAGTCGCTGGTCGCTTGGTGGATCAGCAGCAGCTGCTGCAGCGCGCTGACGCGGAAGTCGGTTTCATCCACCAGCTGACCAAACATCTGCTCGGCGCGATCGTAGAAGCCGGCGGCCATATAGTCGCGCCCCAGCTGCTGGATCGCCAGCAGGCGCTGGTCGTAGGTCAGCGACGCGCTCTCCATCAGCGCCTGGTGAATGCGGATCGCGCGGTCGACTTCGCCGCGCGAACGGAACAGGTTGCCCAGCGTCAGGTGCGCTTCCACGGCCCCGCTGTCCTCTTTCAGCATCTCAAGGAACAGGTCAACCGCTTTGTCCTGTTGATTGGAAAGCAGGAAGTTAACCCCGGCTACGTAATCCCGTGACAGGCGGCTGGCCTCCTGTTGCTTATCCTGTTGCGCGCTGCGCCGGCCCATATACCAGCCGTAGGCGGCAGCGACGGGCAGCAACAGAAACAGCAGTTCCAACATAAAGTATTATTCCCTGACTGCCGCAGGCTGGGCGCTGGCCGCAGTGGTATCGCTCTGCCCCAGCTGCTGCTGCAGACGTTTCAGCTTACGCTGGCTGTTGGCCAGCGACAGGCGCAGCCGCAGCCAGAACAGCCCGCAGATAGCCCAGCCAAGTATAAATCCGCTGGCAAACAGGGTCGCCAGCAGCGTTGAAATACGGAACTCGCCCTGCGCCAGCAGGTAGTTAAAGTTCACCACCTGGTCGTTGTGCGCGCCGAGGGTGACAGAAACGACGAATATCGCCAGCACAACCAAAAAAATCAGCAAATATTTCACAGTGCATCCCGTTATCTGGAGTTAACCAGATGAATTATGCCAAAAAAATCGCCCCGATGCTTGCTTAGATGCAGCGGATGCGGCCGCCACGGACGCTGCACGCGATCCCCCTGCGGCGGTTCCGCGCGTCCCGCATCCGCTAAGAAATGGGGGCAGCTCGTCAGTTTACAATCATTAAGGCTGATTTTCCCGTTCGGCTATCTCCTGCTGCTCCTGCAGCGGCACGCCGAGCGGGCCGCAGAAGCGCTGCGCCAGCCAGGTGGCGAGGCTGACAAACAGCCAGCTGAACAGGGTGGCAACGATCAGGTCACGCGGCCAGTGCATGCCGAGCGCCAGCCGGCTGCCCATCACCAGCGACGCCCACACCAGCAGCACGATGATGGTCACGTAGCGCCGGCGCGGCCACAGCAGGCCAACGCCGAGCAGCGCCCAGCTGGCCGCAAACATCGTATGACCGGACGGGAAGGCAAAACCGGTTTCAAACGCCCAGTGGCGCTTCAGCCAGCCGGGGATCTGCTTATCTTCCGCTACCGCCTCGCTGACCAGTTGGCTGCGCTGCTTTCGGTGCTGCTGGTAAAAGGTCTCCGGGTTAACGCCGCGCTGCTGCTCCAGCCACAGCACGTAGGGGCGCGGCTCTCTCACCTGCTCTTTAATCACCCCTTTGGTGTACTGCCCGAGCAGGATCGCGCCGACGATAATCGCCAGCAGAAACACCGCCGGTTTCAGGCGAAAGCGCAGGCACCAGAGAAACCAGCCGCAGAGGATGGCGCTGGTCAGCGTGCCCCACGGCCGGGTCACCGTTTCGGTAAACCAGAACAGAATCTGATGCCCCAGCCCCATCTCCACCGGCTGCCAGCGCCAGCCCGATACCATTACCGCCAACGGCAACAGCAGCAACAGCAGCGCCCCCAGCGTGGTACGTTTCAGAATATCCTTCATCTACTCTCCCTGGTCCGTTCAAATCACGTCAGTCACTAACAATAGGATAAAAAATAATAACCTGGAGCCTGGCGATGCGCTTATTGTACGGTATCGCAGCAATCGCTCTAAGCTGTTAACCCTCGCGAGACGGGTTGTGGCAAAATAGCGGGTATTGTACCGGTCAGCAAGCTGACCCTGCCGCTTTCGCCGCGCGAAAGCGGCAGTATCTGACGTTTACGGAGAACGCATGCAGCTTAAACGAGTGGCGGAAGCCAATCTGCCCACCCCCTGGGGTGATTTCCTGATGGTGGGGTTTGAAGAGGTGGCCACCGGGCACGACCACGTGGCGCTGGTGTATGGCGACGTCTCGGACCATGAGCCAGTCCTGTCCCGCATCCACTCTGAGTGCCTGACCGGCGACGCGCTGTTCAGCCTGCGCTGCGACTGCGGCTTTCAGCTGGAAGCGGCGCTGAGCCAGATCGCGGAACAGGGGCGCGGGATTTTGCTCTATCACCGCCAGGAGGGGCGTAATATTGGCCTGCTGAATAAAATCCGCGCCTATGCGCTGCAGGATCAGGGCTACGACACCGTAGAAGCCAACCACCAGCTGGGTTTTGCCGCCGACGAACGTGATTTTACGCTGTGCGCCGATATGTATAAGCTGCTGGGCGTCAACGAAGTTCGCCTGCTGACCAATAACCCGCGTAAGGTCGAAATCCTCAGCGAGGCCGGCATCAATATCGTTGAACGGGTACCGCTGATCGTCGGCCGCAACCCGAGCAATACCCATTACCTGGATACTAAAGCCGCCAAAATGGGCCACCTGTTGTCTAAAGGCTAACCGCCGCAGCGGGCAAGGGATCTCCCTTGCCCGATCCCTGCTCTGCCCCTCAGTCGTTCAGCATATTGCGGATCACGTAGTGCAGAATGCCGTCATTCTGGTAGTAGGTCAGTTCGTTGCCGGTATCGATGCGGCAGCGGGTCTCCAGCACCTGCTTACTGCCATCGTTGCGCGTTAACGTCACCCTCACCGTTCCCCCCGGCCGCAGCTGGTCCAGGTTGCTGATGTCGATCTGCTCGTCACCGGTCAGTCCCAGGGTTTTGCGCGTTTCACCCTGCGGGAACTCCAGCGGCAGAATGCCCATACCGATCAGGTTTGAACGGTGGATGCGTTCGAAGGACTCGGCAATCACCACCCTTACCCCCTGCAGACGTGGCCCTTTTGCCGCCCAGTCGCGGCTGGAGCCGGAGCCGTACTCTTTACCGGCAATCACCGCCAGCGGCACCCCTGCCTGCTGGTAGCGCATCGCCGCGTCATAAATCGCCATCTGCTCATTGCCCGGTACGTAACGGGTGATGCCACCCTCTACCCCCGGCACCATTTCGTTGCGGATGCGGATGTTGGCGAAGGTGCCGCGCATCATCACCTCGTGGTTGCCGCGACGCGAGCCGTAGGAGTTAAAGTCGGTTCGCTCCACGCCGCGCTCCAGCAGATAGCGCCCGGCCGGGCTGTCGGCCTTGATACTGCCGGCGGGCGAAATATGGTCAGTGGTGACCGAGTCGCCAAGCATCGCCAGAATGCGCGCGCCGTGGATATCGCTGACCGGTTCCGGTTCGCGCTGCATGGTGTCGAAGAAAGGCGACAGGCGGATGTAGGTGGAGTCCTGATCCCAGCCGTAGGTGGCAGCCTCGCTGACGTCAATCTGCTGCCACTCCGGCGTGCCGGCAAACACCGCCGCATACTCTTTGTGGAACATATCGGTGGAGACCTGCTGCACCGCTGCGGCGATCTCCTCCGGCGACGGCCAGATATCACGCAGATATACCGGCCCGCTGGCGTTAAAGCCGAGCGGTTCGGTCTGCAGGTTAAGCGTCATGTTGCCGGCCAGCGCATAGGCCACCACCAGCGGCGGCGAGGCCAGCCAGTTAGTTTTGATTAACGGATGGATGCGCCCCTCAAAGTTACGATTGCCGGAGAGCACCGCGCCGACGGTCAGGTCGCCCTGCTTAATCGCCGTTTCAATGGCGTCCGGAAGCGGCCCGGAGTTGCCGATGCAGGTGGTACAGCCGTAACCCACCAGGTTAAAGCCCAGCGCGTCAAGGCTGGCGGTCAGCCCGGCTTTATCCAGATAGTCAGAGACCACTTTGGAACCCGGCGCCAGCGACGCTTTCACCCAGGGTTTCGGCCGCAGGCCGGCCGCTACGGCTTTTTGCGCCAGCAGGCCGGCGGCCATCAGCACGCTGGGGTTAGAGGTATTGGTACAGGAGGTGATCGCCGCGATGACCACCGCGCCGTCATCAAGCGCGGTCTGCTGACCGCTCTTCTCGTCCAGGTAGCTGACCGCCCGCCCGTCTTTCTGCGCGTGGTTGACCTCCAGCTCGTGACTGGCCTTAAACGCCGCCGGTACGTCGCCCAGCGCCACGCGATCCTGCGGGCGTTTCGGCCCGGCGAGGCTTGATTCCACCTCCGACATGTCCAGCGCCAGGGTGCTGGTGAACACCGGCTCATCGCCGGGTTCGCGCCACAGGCCCTGAGCCTTAGCGTAGGCTTCCACCAGCGCCACCTGCTGCGCGCTGCGCCCGGTAAGGGTCATATAGCCCAGCGTCACCGCATCAATCGGGAAGAATCCGCAGGTGGCGCCATATTCCGGGGCCATATTGGCGATGGTGGCGCGGTCAGCCAACGGCAGGTCGTTGAGGCCGTCGCCGTAGAACTCAACAAATTTGCCGACCACGCCGTGCTTACGCAGCATCTGGGTGACGGTCAGCACCAGGTCGGTGGCGGTGATTCCCGGTTTCAGCTTGCCGCTGAGCTTAAAGCCGACGACGTCGGGGATCAGCATCGATACCGGCTGTCCAAGCATCGCCGCTTCCGCCTCAATCCCGCCCACGCCCCAGCCGAGCACCCCCAGCGCGTTGATCATGGTGGTGTGGGAGTCGGTGCCAACCAGCGTATCGGGGTAAGCCACCTCTTCGCCCTGCTGCTCTTCGTGCCACACCGCCTGCCCGAGGTACTCCAGGTTCACCTGATGGCAGATGCCGGTGCCGGGCGGCACCACGCTGAACCGGTTAAAAGCCTTCTGCCCCCAGCGCAGGAAGACATAGCGCTCATGGTTGCGCTCCATCTCCAGCCGTACGTTCTCATCAAAAGCCGCGTCGCTGCCGAAGCGGTCTACCGTTACCGAATGGTCGATCACCAGATCGACCGGCGACAGCGGGTTAACCTTCGCCACGTCGCCGCCGAGGCGTTTCACCGCCTCACGCATTGCGGCCAGGTCGACCACCGCCGGCACGCCGGTAAAGTCCTGCATAAGCACCCGCGCCGGGCGGTAAGCGATTTCACGATCGGCGTGGGCCGTCTGCAGCCAGCCGGCCAGCGCGCGGATATCTTCATCGGTGACCGAGTCGTCATCCTGCCAGCGCAGCAGGTTTTCCAGCAGCACCTTCATCGATTTCGGCAGGCGGGAAATATCCCCCAGTTCAGCCGCCACACGGGCCAGGCTGAAAAAACGATAGTGCTGTTGCTGTACTGCCAGCGTGTCCTGGCTTATTTCTCGTAGGGTTTGCGACATGGCTCCTCCGTTTTGACGCATGCAGTTCATACCCTGACAAACTACAGGGCTGATATAAACATAGTACAGAATGGAGGTAAGATTTTGATAACATGAGGTGTGAGCACAGGCGGATACAAAAACGCCCCGTCGGCTGTCGACAGGGCGTGATGAGAATAAGGTAAGAAAAAATAGATTATGGTGTGTTTACAGTGACATACCCAGCCACACCACGCCGCTCCAGAACAAAGTGCAGAAGGTCAGCACCCCTAACCACGTCAATTGCGTAATATTCACAGAAACCCTCGCTAACAAAACAGGTATTAATCGCAGCTGCCCTTGTAAAGCATTCTGACCGCTGCGCGATTATCGGGTTTCAGACACACTGATTGAGATCAGTCCCGGTATAAATATCAGTAACGAAAAATAAGGCTTTTTTTATAATAATAACCGTTGTGGCGTTATTAATCTGACCCGCCTGCCCGGCTCAATCCATTTCCAGCATTGACTCAATAAAACGATGCTGAGACTCGTTAAACATCCAACCTTCCAGTATCGCCTGCTCAGTCTTGGTATCGGCAGCCATTGTCGATTCTTTAACCTTTTTTTCCGTTTCTTTTCGCAGCTGACCGGCAAGCTCTGGTGTGCAACGGTTCAACTCATCAACCGCCATACCACCAGCGCAACCATCAGCCAGAACAGCGATGAACCGGCAAACACCGCCAGCCAGGCCTTACGTTTAAGATCGCTCGATCCTTCGGCGTCAGCGGCATCCTCTGCAAACTCTGCATGTACAGACAGTCTTGTAGCCATAATGCGACTCCTGGTTTGATTGGTGCTGGTGATGTTATCCACCACTATTAGGATTAATCCTAAGGCATTCCGGGGGATAAAATCCAGCAATATTTATGCGAGAAAACGATTAATTCATTTTATCAACTAAGCCAAATTAATATTTAGATAGCCATCTTGTTTGCATCAACAAATTAATCGCCAGAGGAAACAGTTGCTAGCGATTGTCGGCTGCCGGTTCGAGGTTGCACAGGCGCTGCCGCCGCCCTTTACTGTCTAAACTTTCCACTAATTATGGAAATCTTCATATTGGTGATCAAAGTTATCGGCGTAAAAGTGTGTTCAGATTCTCATTTAATAAATGAATTAGCTTTAAGCTGTGACGCAGGTGTCATTTAATGAAATTTATTTCAGGCAGGGGGCTATTGCAGAAACAGGCGGTGCCGATAATGCAGATTCAGGGCAGGCGGTGCTGCCCTGAGGCGTTCAGTCTGCGTATTGGTTAGCGGGCGGGCAGTTTGATGTCTTTAAACATCGCTTCAATATCGTCGTTCGAGCGCAGGCCAACGGCGGTGTCTACCACGTCGCGCGTCAGGTGTGGCGCGAAACGCTGAATGAAATCATACATATAACTGCGCAGGAAGGTGCTGCGGCGGAAACCGATCTTGGTGGTGCTGTAGGTAAACACGTCCGTCGCTTCAATTCTCACCAGGTCCGGGTCAGAAACCGGGTCCACCGCCATGCTGGCAATCACCCCGACGCCGAGCCCCAGACGCACGTAGGTTTTTATCACGTCGGCATCGGTGGCGGTAAAAACGATGCGCGGGGTCAGACCGGCGCGGTTGAAGGCGGTGTCCAGCTCAGAGCGTCCGGTAAAGCCGAAGGTGTAGGTGACCAGCGGGTACTCCGCCAGTTCCTCAATCGATACCTTGCTTTTGCCGGCCAGCGGGTGATCCGGGGTTACCACAATCGCCCGGTTCCAGTGGTAGCAAGGCAGCATGATCAGATCGTCATACAGGTGCAGCGCTTCGGTAGCGATAGCAAAGTCGGCATTGCCCTTCGACACCGCTTCGGCGATCTGCGTCGGCGATCCCTGGTGCATGTGGAGCGACACGCGCGGATAACGTTCAATAAAACCTTTGATCACCCCCGGCAACGCGTAGCGCGCCTGGGTATGGGTGGTGGCCACGAACAGGGAGCCTTTATCCGGCCAGGTGTGCTCACCGGCCACCGACTTAATCGCGTCAACCTTGGACAGCACCTCGCGGGCGATGCGGATAATCTCCTGCCCGGCGGGGGTGACCTGAGTCAGATGTTTGCCGCTGCGGGCAAAAATCTGGATGCCCAGCTCATCTTCCAGCATGCGCACCTGCTTACTGATGCCGGGCTGAGAGGTGTAGAGCCCTTCGGCCGTAGAGGAGACGTTAAGATTGTGGTTTACCACTTCCACGATGTAGCGCAGCTGCTGCAATTTCATTTTTCATTCCATCCTGGGTTTGAAGCACGACGCCAGAGACCAGACTAAGACGTCCGCCAGGAAAATGACCGGATGCAGACTGCGGGTCTAATGCGATTTGATAATAAGAGAAGCCATTTCTATAACAACTATATCAAAAATGTGGGATATGTATAGCATCGGTTTGGGAACAATCTTAGGGG
Organism: Erwinia sp. B116; assembly: GCF_002865965.1. Classification (NCBI taxonomy): domain Bacteria; kingdom Pseudomonadati; phylum Pseudomonadota; class Gammaproteobacteria; order Enterobacterales; family Erwiniaceae; genus Erwinia; species Erwinia sp. B116. Next base: position 19,594 of record NZ_JRZZ01000013.1, on the reverse strand, counting down.
TTTCTGGCGGGATCGGGCAACAGCGGGGGCTCAAAAAAAGCGGGGAGATCGGGCGATCTCCCCCTCATGGGCAGTTACTTCTTGGTCACCTGCCACTCGCCGTCAACGAAGAAGGCTGTCCAGCCGGTGGCTTTACCCTCTTTGTCGGTGCTGACGTACTGCTGTTTGGTTTTACGGCTGAAGCGAACCACCGCCTTGTTGCCTTCGTCATCCGCCGCTGGCGCATCGGCCAGGTAGCGCAGTTTCTCCGGCAGACGGTCGCGGAAACGCTGCAGCTCCTCCACCTGCGGCGCGCGGGTTTCGCGCGATTTCGGGAAGGTGTTGGCGGCGAGGAACACGCCGGCCGCACCGTCACGCAGCACGAAGTAGGCGTCTGACTTCTCGCACGGCAGTTCCGGCAGCGGCACCGGATCTTCCTTCGGCGGCGCGACTTCACCGTTACGCAGGATCTTTCGGGTGTTCTTGCAGTCGTCGTTAGTGCAGGACATGTACTTACCGAAACGGCCCATTTTCAGGTGCATCTCAGAACCACACTTCTCACACTCAACGATCGGGCCGTCATAACCCTTGATGCGGAACTCACCCTGTTCGATTTCGTAGCCGTCACACTCCGGGTTGTTACCGCAGACGTGCAGCTTGCGCTGGTTGTCGATCAGGTAGCTGTCCATCGCCGTGCCGCACTTCTGGCAGCGGCGACGGGCGCGCAGGGCGTTGGTTTCCGCATCATCCCCTTCCAGAACGTTCAGCACTTCATTTTCCGGAATCAGGTTGATGGTCTGCTTACAGCGCTCTTTCGGCGGCAGCGCATAGCCGGAACAGCCGAGGAACACCCCGGTGCTGGCGGTGCGGATGCCCATCTGGCGGTTACAGGTCGGGCAGTCAATCGAGGTAATCACCATCTGATTGGGCTGCATACCGCCCTCTTCCGGATCTTTCTCGGCCTGCTGCAGCTGCTGGGTGAAATCACCGAAGAAGGCATCCAGCACCCCTTTCCACTGCGCCTGGTTGTTGGCTACCTTGTCGAGGTTGTCTTCCATATGCGCGGTGAAGTCATAGTTCATCAGCTCGCGGAAGTTCTGCTCCAGACGATCGGTGACGATTTCACCCATCTTCTCGGCGTAGAAACGGCGGCTCTCGACCTTAACGTAGCCGCGATCCTGAATGGTCGAAATGATCGATGCATAGGTGGACGGGCGGCCGATGCCGCGTTTTTCCAGCTCGCGCACCAGCGAGGCTTCGCTGAAGCGCGCCGGCGGCTTGGTGAAGTGCTGGCTCGGCAGCAGTTCCTGCAGCGACAGTTCGCTGCCGACGTCCACCGGCGGCAGGGTACGATCTTCATCGCCCTTGCGCAACGCGGGCATCACCCGCGTCCAGCCGTCAAAGCGCAGCGTACGCCCTTTGGCTTTCAGCTTAAAGCCGGCCGCTTCGACGGTCAGCGTGGTTGAGTCATACTGCGCCGGCATCATCTGGCAGGCCACGAACTGACGCCAGATCAGCTGATAAAGCTTCTGCGCGTCGTTTTCCATATCCTTCAGCTGCTCAGACTGGATCTTCACGTCGGACGGACGGATCGCCTCGTGCGCTTCCTGCGAGTTTTCTTTGCTGCTGTAGGTGTTGGCATCCTTCGGCAGATACTTTTTACCGAATTCATCTTCGATGTAGCCGCGCACCATGCTCACCGCATCCTGACTCAGGTTGGTGGAGTCGGTACGCATATAGGTGATATGACCCGCTTCGTACAGCCGCTGCGCCATCATCATGGTTTTCTTGACGCCAAACCCAAGCCGGGTGCTGGCCGCCTGCTGCAGCGTGGAGGTAATAAAAGGTGCACCCGGCTTGCTGCTGGTCGGTTTATCTTCCCGCTCAGAGACGAGATAGCGCGCCTTTTCCAGCAGGCTGACGGCCGCCTCGGTCTGCTCACGGTTAACCGGACGGAACGGCTTATCGCCCTGATGGGTGACCTGCACCGGCAGCGCAACCCCTTTTGGCGTCTGCAGATCGGCCGCCAGCTCCCAGTACTCTTCCGGGACGAAGGCTTTGATCTCGCGCTCACGCTCCACCACCAGCCGCACGGCAACCGACTGTACGCGCCCTGCGGAGAGGCCACGGGCCACTTTCTTCCACAGCAGCGGCGACACCATATAGCCCACCACGCGGTCCATAAAGCGGCGCGCCTGCTGGGCGTTAACGCGGTCGATATTCAGTTCGCCCGGCTTGTCAAACGCCTGACGAATCGCATTCTTAGTAATTTCGTTAAACACCACGCGGCTGTAGCGTGACTCATCGCCACCGATCACTTCCCGCAGGTGCCAGGCAATGGCTTCCCCTTCGCGGTCAAGGTCGGTTGCGAGATAGATATGGTCAGCTTTTTCTGCCAGCGCCTTCAGCTCCGCCACCACTTTCTCTTTACCGGGCAGGATCTGATAGTTCGCCTCCCAGTCGTGGTACGGGTCGATGCCCATGCGGCTGACCAGCGCCGCTTTCTCATCTTTCTTAACTTTTTTGGTTGTTTTACTGGTTGTAGAGTCAGCGCTCTTTTTAACCGTTGATCCGCTGGTCGGCAAATCGCGGATATGGCCCACGCTGGATTTCACCACGTAGTCATTGCCGAGATATTTATTGATCGTTTTGGCTTTTGCCGGGGATTCAACTATTACGAGAGCTTTTCCCATAGTTACCTTTACCTGATTAAAACATCCGAGAGTAAGTCGTTCCGTTAGGCGATCGCTGCGAGTGACGCCGATGGCTCTACCGACGTGGGGAATGCTGGAGCAAACACACCGTACAACATCCCTAATGCAGCTGATAACACCCTGATTAACGGGACTTTTTACCACCTGTTAAACGCATCGCTAACAAAGCGTAAAGTCTGTTTTACGCCCGGAACCCGAAACGCCCACACTGTACCTGATAAAATTCGTTACGCAACTTAATTAGCATTTAGCAAGACATTTCGCCAGAAAAGGCAGCAAAAAGAGGCTGTTTTTTCAATCGCCTGGCCAGTGCGTCACCTCAACGCAGCACTGCCGGGGGCAAAAAAGGACCACCGACATAAAAACAGACGCCCGCAAGCGGCGGGCGTCATCAGAGCAGAACGGCAGCGGCACCGGAGACGTTGCCCCGGTAAGGCCGAGGATTACACCAGTGGTTTAGTCCCGCGCTGCCACAGGCGCAGCAGCACGCCCTCCGCGCTGCGCGCGGCGCTGTGGGTAAAGCGGTCCATCAGGCGTTTGCGTCGCGCGTAGCGCACGCCGATCACCTGATGATTTTTCAACTGACCGATAATCAGATCGTCGCTGGTACTGATAGCGTCGATCAAACCTTTCTCCTGTGCCTGGCTGCCGTACCAGTACTCACCGGTCGCCACGCTGTCGATGTCCAGCGCGGGACGCATCTGATGCACGTACTGTTTGAACAGCAGGTGGGTCTCATTAAGGTGTTCACGGAACTTCTCCCGCCCCTGCTCGGTGTTCTCGCCAAACAGGGTCAGGGTCCGCTTGTACTCGCCGGCGGTGTGCAGCTCCACGTCAATCTCATTGCGCTTCAGCAGGCGGTTGAAATTAGGGATCTGCGCGACCACGCCAATCGAACCGATAATGGCAAACGGCGCGGCGACGATGCGGTCCGCCACGCAGGCCATCATATAGCCGCCGCTGGCGGCGACTTTATCCACCGCCACGGTCAGCGGAATGCCGCCGTCGCGCAGGCGCTGCAGTTGCGAAGAGGCCAGGCCGTAACCGTGAACCACCCCGCCCGGGCTCTCCAGACGCAGCAGCACTTCATCGCCAGGCGTCGCCACCGCCAGCACGGCGGAGACCTCTTCGCGCAGCGAACTGACCTCACCCGCGTCCATGCTGCCTTTAAAGTCGAGCACGTAGAGGGTGCTTTGCGCTGCCGGCTGCGGCAGACCGCTTTTCGCCTGCTGTTTCGCCTGCTTCGCTTCCAGCTTGCTCTTCTTCTTATGCTCCTTCTGCCACAGCTTCTGCTGCAGCGGCTTCAGCTTCGCCAGCCGCATCTGATCCTGCAGCTCGGTATAGCGTTCACCCAGGTCACTGAGCTTCAGTTCACCGCCGGCCGCACGCTTGCGCAGGGCCAGCGCGGTGATGGCGACGGCAATCGCCACGATCGCTACCACGACGGTAACGGTTTTAGCCAGGAAAAGTCCGTAATATGTCAGGAAATCCACTCATTCCGCCTTATTTAACATTATGTTAGAGATAAGCCTAGTGTAGCCGACTCGCGCCGTCCCGTCGCCTGAAAGCGGGTAACATAAGATGAATTGCTGCAGGCCGGGATTGAACTGCGGGCGGTTTTCAGGCATAAACCCTTTTATTCAATCCAGGCAAAGGGTTAGCCCCGACTGCCTGACCGGAAGCCGCCATCGCCCTGCTGCACTGAGGAAGTTTGTATGCATTATCAACCGAAAAGTGACCTGCTGGTCAACCGCATTATCGCCGTCACCGGTGCCAGCGACGGCATTGGCCGTGAAGCCGCCCTGACCTACGCCCGCTATGGTGCGCGGGTGGTGTTGCTCGGGCGCAATGCCGAAAAACTGCAGCAGGTGTGTGACCAGATCAACCTGACCAGCCGTGCCCCTGCGCAGTGGCTGCTGATTGACCTTGAAACCGCAACACCGGAGAGCTGTCAGCAGCTGGCCAGCGCGCTGGCAGAACAGGTGCCGCGCCTTGACGGGCTGCTGCACAACGCCGGGCTGCTCGGCGAAGTGCTGCCGATGGCCGAGCAGTCGCCCGCCGTCTGGCAGCAGGTGATGCGGGTGAATATCGATGGCACCTTCCTGCTGACCCAGGCGCTGCTGCCGCTGCTGCTGCGGGCCGGCGCTGCCTCGCTGGTGTTCACCTCCTCCAGCGTTGGCCGCCAGGGCCGCGCCGGCTGGGGGGCTTACTCGGTCTCCAAGTTCGCCACCGAAGGCATGATGCAGGTACTGGCCGACGAGTACGACAGCCGCCAGCTGCGGGTCAACTGCATTAATCCCGGCGGCACCCGCACCGCGATGCGCGCCAGCGCCTTCCCACAGGAGGATGCCGCTAAGCTGAAAACCCCCGCCGACATCATGCCGCTCTACCTGTGGCTGATGGGCGATGACAGCCAGCGTAAATCCGGCCAGACCTTTGACGCGCAGCCGGGGCGCAAGCCGGGGGCCGCAGAATAATGGCCGATAACGAACGTCATCAGCAGCGGCAGCAGCGGCTGAAGGAGCAGGTCGATGCGCGCGTCGCCGCGGCCACTGAGGTGCGCGGTATCCTGATGGTCTTTACCGGCAACGGTAAGGGCAAAACCACCGCCGCCTTCGGCACCGCCACCCGTGCGGTGGGCCACGGCAGGCGCGTCGGGGTGATCCAGTTTATCAAGGGCGAGTGGCCCAACGGCGAGCGCAACCTGCTGGAGCCGCACGGTGTGGAATTTCAGGTGATGGCCACCGGTTTTACCTGGGACACGCAGAACCGTGACACCGATACCGCCGCCTGCCTCGGCGTCTGGCAGCATGCCCGGCGCATGCTGCAGGATCCGGCGCTGGACCTGGTGGTGCTGGATGAGCTGACCTACATGGTCAGCCTGGGCTATCTGCCGCTGGAAGAGGTGCTGCAGGCGCTGCGGCAGCGGCCTGCGCAGCAGAGCGTGATTATCACCGGGCGCGGCTGCCACCGTGAGTTGCTGGAGCTGGCCGATACGGTCAGTGAGATGCGGCCGGTTAAGCACGCCTTTGACGCCGGCATTCAGGCGCAGCAGGGCATTGACTGGTAGACCGTTAACATAATAAAGAGGCCACACGGGTCCCTGTTATGGCTCATCCGCTTTAATACCATGGGTTGTCCTGCAGGATCCGGCGGATTTTACGTGCCAGTAAAAAGGGGCGACGATAGCCCCTGTTACGGGTCATCCGCTTTACAAAGAGGGGTTGTTCTGCAGGTTCCGGCGCACATTACGTACTAATAAAAAAGGGGACCCTATGGCCCCCTCTTAATACTCAACGCTTGCAGGATTTGCAGCGGCGTCAGATAACGCCCGCCCGCCGTAGCATATTACCCCTGCTGGCGGCGCGATGAGCGACGGTTGCCGCCCGGCCTGGCCGTTTTGCTGGTGGTGGTGTGGCGCTTAACGGCACGACGGATCTGGCTGGCCTTGGTGCGACGGCGATCCTTCTCTACCGCCACCTTGCTGACGGTTTCCGGCTGCAGGCCCACCAGCTCACGCAGGTAGTTGGTGGGTGCCAGTTCCAGCTCGGTCCAGCCGCCGCGCGGCAGGCCTTTCGGCAGGTCGATATCACCGTAACGCACGCGGATCAGGCGGCTCACCTGCACGCCCACCGCTTCCCACAGGCGACGCACTTCGCGGTTGCGCCCTTCGGTCAGGGTGACGTTGTACCACTGGTTGATGCCTTCACCGCCGGAGAACTTCAGCGTTTTAAAAGCGGCCGGGCCGTCTTCAAGCTGCACGCCACGGCTCAGCTGTTTGATCTTCTCATCATCGACCTGACCAAACACGCGCACGGCGTATTCGCGCTCAACTTCACGGCTCGGGTGCATCAGGCGGTTGGCCAGCTCACCGTCGGTAGTGAACAGCATCAGCCCGCAGGTGTTGACGTCAAGACGGCCAACGGCGATCCAGCGCGCGCCGCGCAGCTTAGGTAAACGGTCAAACACCGTTGGACGCCCTTCCGGGTCGTTACGGGTACACAGCTCGCCTTCCGGCTTGTAATAGGCCAGAACGCGGCACACTTCGGTAATGGATTCGCTGACCGGCACCACGTGACCGTCGATACGGATCTTCAGTGATGCGCTGGGCACCACGCGATCGCCCAGCGTCGCCAGCTTGCCGTCAACGCTGACGCGCCCGGCAGAGATCATGGTTTCGATTTCACGACGGGAACCGTGCCCGGCGCGTGCTAAAACTTTTTGTAACTTCTCGCTCATGGAGCACCCTCTTTGTCGCCTTCCCAGGCGTCATGAAGAAAATAAAAAATTCTTTTATTTTCAATAACTTAAATAGAAACTCGCGGGCTATTATACAGGGTTTTACCGGTGCTGTAACCCGTTTTATAGCGCGTATAAGCATAGTTCAGATTGAGTCAGGCTGGCAGCCCCTGTTTGCTCCTCTGTGCCAGCGTGACGCCTCCCCGTTGATCTTAACCGCACTCCCCCATCACAGCCCTTTGGCAAATGATTTATCTGACTGAGGGTCGCTGACTTAGCGGACTGCCTCAACCAATCATCAACGGGTCCTGAACAGGCTCCGGAGCCGGGAACTTATCACTTTTCATACGAACAATTTTTATTATCATCCTGGGACGCATTATCATTTACAGTGAATAAGAGGAAAATCTCATGGAAATTAGTAAATTATCCATTTTATGTAGCCCGGCACTGACCGGTGTGCTGTGCATTTCCGCCCCCGTGCAGGCCGCCGACGATACGATGGTGGTACAACAACAGCGATGGCCAGCTCGGCCCGGTTGGCGTAGCCGGCGGTGGCTACCGCGACTCGCTAGGCTTTGAAAAGAATAAGGTGATGGCCGGCCATAATACCGACCTGAGCTTCGGCCGCTGGAGCTCGACGCTGACCTTCGACAGCACCGAAAACAGAGGCCGCGTGCTGACCGCCAAAACCCTCAGCCCCGCCAACGCTGGCCGCGTCGGCGACGATCGCCAGCTGAAGAACACCAACGCCATTTTTGACACCTCGCTGGTGGCGCCGATCGGCGACGACCACCTGCTGACCGTCGGCGGCCAGTACTGGCAGGCGAAGCTGAAGGACGGCATCGTGCTGGCCAACAGCGGCGACACTTTTGAACAGAAAACCTGGTCACTGTACAGCGAAGACGAATGGCAGATCATCGATCCGCTGAGCCTCACCTGGGGGGCGCGCTACGAAAAGCACGACAGCTTCGGCGGCCACGTCAGCCCGCGCGCCTACCTGGTGTGGAACGCGCTGGATAACTGGACGGTTAAAGGCGGCGTCAGCACCGGTTACAAAGCGCCGTCGCTGGCACAGCTGCATAACGGCGTCAGCGGCGTGGGGGGCAACGGCACCACCAGCACCCTCGGCAACCCGAACCTGAAGCCGGAGACCAGCACCAATATCGAAACCGGCGTCTACTACGATAACGGCGACGGTACGAACTTTAACGTCACCGGCTTTATTAACCATTTCCGCAATGCGATTCAGTCGGTGGATCTGACCAGCACTACCTCCAGCTACGTTAACGTCGGTAAAGCCCGCACCCAGGGCGTCGAAATCGCCGGCGGCGTGCCGCTGGGCCTGCCGGAGCTGACCCTCAACGCCAACTATACCTATACCGATACCGCGCAGATCGGCGGCAAAAATCCGGGCGCACCGCTGACCAGTACGCCGCACCAGGCCGCTAACGCGCGCCTGAACTGGCGTGCTACCCCGGCGCTGAATACCTGGCTGGCGGTGGAGTATCACGGCAGGACGCCGCGCTTTACCAACAACTATGCCAACCTTACCCCGGTGCAAAAAACGCTCTATAACGATAAAGGTGGTGATCTGAAGGCCTGGACGGTGGTCAACCTGGGAGCCACCTACCAGCTGACCAAAGCGCTGAAGGTGAACGGATCGGTGAATAACCTGCTGGATAAGGATTTCTCCGAGGTGAACACCTATAAGGTGGGCAAAAGCTCGCTGTACGGCGGTGATTACTTTAATACCTCCGCTTCCACCAGCGGCTACGTGATGCCAGGCCGTAACTACTGGGTGTCGCTGAACTACAGCTTCTGACGGCCAGACCTGCCCGGCTGAGCTGCGCATCCTGCTACAGTCGCACCAGCGGGCCGGTCAGCCCCTCACTGTTCTTCTGATGGCATTCGCACGGTATGGATTAGCCGAAAGAGGAATACCGTGGGAGAACAGCGTGGAGAAAAAACAGCATATCCGGCCCGGTAAATAACCGTTAACCCAAATTAACATCCGCAGTGTGACCTTCGCGTTTAACAGGAAGGGTTACTTACTGAGTTTATTATTATAAATCGCGCCGTACGGATTATTTCCCTCGTAAACCTGGAGAGGTAAGCATTAGTTGTATTGATACTATTGCTGTTTTAGTGTTCATCATTAGCAGGTGACGCCAGCTTTGCAGGTCAGCTCAGCGGTTAACGCCAGCCCGAAACCTTATCGCAGCACCAATATCCAACTTAAATCAAATTCATCATCATAAAGTTAATGCAATATCAAATGACCAGGCTATTCGGACAGTGGTTTGCTTAGTGGCAGATTATTAACGCTTTTTCTCTGTTCGGGCCAATAAGCTGTTTTAACCACCGTTAAGGTTGTGTAAACTTCGCACGGCGTACAGATAACGATCGACGCACTGTTAAATATAAATAATAAGTCGCATCCCGACGACTACAAATAATTTACAACATTGTTTCTTTAAATAAACAGAGGTCACGGGGAGGAAGTGTGTCTCCCGAACAAGCGCTGAGTGACTCTCAGCACCCATTTTGCACGCAGAACTCCTCACCAGGGAAACTTCATTGCGTGTCAGGACAAAACGAAAATGATGAAATTTAACGCGATTGCGGCACTGGCCGCGCTGACGCTGACCGGCTGTTCCGTCGGCAAATATAATTACAGCAGCACAGCGATGGAACGCGTCGATATGAGTTTTACCGGCATCCCGACGGTGCTCGGCATCGGCTCATTAGGTACCAGCATTCCCCTTACCCCCGAGTACAGTCTGACCGCCGCCCACGTGGCGCGTTTTGCGGTGCAGCGCGTCAAGGCGTACCACCCTTATTGCGACCTGGCGATCATCTACCACAAAAATGACCTGAAGACCCTGCCAAAATTCCGCAGCAGTGAGGTTGGCGAACCGGTGAAGATGTACGGTTACAGCTTTGTCTCAGCGATGCCGGTGGAGTCGTCAGGCGTCAACCTGGCGCTGACCGGCATCCGCAACGGTTTTAACAAAAAACCCTGCGTGGCGATGGCTTCTAACGCCGGCGTGGTGCAGGGGATGTCCGGCGGCGCGGTGTATAACGCGGATGATACCATCAGCGGGGTGATCGTCGGCTATACCAGCAAGGTACGCCAGAGGCTGAAGCCCAACGAGCCGCTGAAGGACGTCTCGCTGTATATCCCTTATCAGGGCTTTAAAGAGTGGCTGGCGGCGTCAACCTCCTGACGCCTGAATAAGAGACGGGCCGCATCACGCGGCCCGTTTGCGTTGGACAGATCAACGAGCTCAGCGCGCCGCATCAGGCCACTGAACGGGATCAGAGGAACGGCGCGGTGTCACCCACCCCTTCACGTACCACCTGCGGGCTGTCATCGGTCAGATCGATTACCGTGGTCGGCTGCTGGCCGAGATAGCCACCGTGGATAATCAGATCCACCAGCTTGCCGATCTCATCCTGGATCGCTTCCGGATCGGATTCGGTAAAATCGTTGCCCGGCAGCATCAGCGAGGTGGACATCATCGGCTCATCCAGCGCTTCCAGCAGCGCCAGCGCGATCGGGTTTGACGGCACGCGCAGGCCGATGGTTTTACGCTTGTCGTTCATCAGCCGGCGCGGTACTTCTTTGGTGGCCTTCAGAATAAAGGTGTAGTTGCCCGGCGTGTTATTTTTGATTAAGCGGAACGCGCTGTTGCCAACCTGCGCATAGGTCGACAGCTCCGACAAATCGCGGCACATCAGCGTAAAGTTGTGGTTGCCGTCAAGCTGGCGGATGCGGCAGATGCGCTCCATCGCGCCTTTATCTTCCAGCTTACAGCCCAGCGCATAGCCGGAATCGGTCGGATAGACCACCACGCTGCCCTTGTTCAGCAGCTCAATCGCCTGCTTAATGAGCCGCGGCTGCGGATTCTCGGGGTGAATATAGAAAAACTGACTCATAAAAACCTCTCGTTTACCCGGTGCGGGTGAACTTATTGCAGGATGTCAGGAAAACGTTGCCACACGGCCTCAACGCCGCCGGGCAGCCATAATTTTTTGCCCAGTTCGATCCACGGGCAGGGCTGATGAAAATCAGATCCCTGGGAGGCGGCCAGCCCGTAGTCACGGGCGTACTGCGCCAGCTGTGTGCGCTCGTTCGGTGCCTGCTGGCACTGCGCCACCTCCATAGCTTCGCCGCCCTGTTCGGCAAAATGGGCCAGCAGCCGCTTCAGCCACTTGGCCGACAGCCCGTAGCGGGCCGGGTGCGCCAGCACCGCACGGCCGCCGGATTGCTGAATCACATCAACGGCTTGTTTAATTGTACACCACTGTGGCGGCGCGTAGCCGGTTTTGCCCCGCGCCAGGTAATTTTTGAACACCTGTTGCATGTTGCTGGCCTTGCCCTGGGCGATCAGGAAACGGGCAAAATGGCCGCGCCCAACCGCACCGCCGGCGGCCAGCGCCAGCGCGCCCTCCAGCGCACCGGGGATCAGCGCCTTCTCCAGCCGCTCCGCCATCAGCCGCGCCCGCGCCAGCCGCCGTTCCGCCTGCTCAGCCAGAAACGCGGTCAGCGCCGGATGGTCAATATCCACGCCGAGGCCGACGATATGGATCTCATGATTTTCCCACAGCGAGGAGATCTCCACCCCGGCAATCAGCTGCAGCGGCAGCTGGTGCCGGGCGATCGCCTCACGCGCCGGGCGTACGCCGTCGGTGCTGTCGTGATCGGTGATGGCCAGCACGGTAACGCGCTGCTCCACCGCGCGCAGCACCAGGGCTTCCGGGCTGAGCAGGCCGTCGGAGGCCTGGCTGTGGCTGTGCAGGTCAAACAGGGAATAGACTGAGGTTGAAGGGCTGTCTGCGGTCAAAACGACTCCGGCGCTACATTAAAATTGGCTGCATAATACCGCCATTCCGTGCTAAGAGAAAAAGAGTATTGACTTTTTTCCTGCGAACCAGTTAACTAGTACACAAGTTCACAAACACAGGGGTCACGATCATGTTCAACCTTATTCGCGTTAATACCGGTTGGTGGCACACTTCTCCCTGAACGGGCGGAGTTGTTCTGCACAGATGAGTCGTGCAAACCCCAGGCCCGCTGAATGCGGGCTTTTTTTTGAGCAAAATATCGGGAACCTCTTATGCAAAACGCCAGACCTGGAGTGAAGTTAATCACCGGCAGCGCCCCTTACCGTGAAGATCCGGCGGCGGTGTTTCATCAGCTGTGCGGCGCTCGCAGCGAAACGCTGCTGCTGGAGTCGGCAGACGTCGACAGCAAGCGCAACCTGAAGAGCCTGCTGATCGTCGACAGCGCGCTGCGCATTACCGCGCTGGATAAGACGGTGACCATTCAGGCGCTGTCGGAAAACGGCCGTGCGCTGCTGCCGCTGCTGGACGCCGCCCTGCCCGCTTCGGTGCAGAACAGCGTGCGCCCGGACGGCCGTGAGCTGCTGTTCCCGGTCAATACGGCGGTGCAGGATGAGGACGCTAATCTGAAGGCGCTGTCGGTGTTTGACGCGCTGCGCCTGCTGCCAACCCTGGTCAGCGCCCCGGAGGAAGAGCGCGAAGCGATGCTGCTCGGCGGCCTGTTTGCCTACGACCTGGTGGCCGGCTTTGAGACGCTGCCCGAGCTGCACAACCAGCAGCGCTGCCCCGATTACTGCTTCTACCTGGCCGAAACGCTGCTGGTGATTGACCATCAGACCCGCAGCGCCCGCCTGCAGGCCAGCCTGTTTACCCACTCGCCGGCCGAGTTCCTGCGTCTGCAGAGCCGCATTGAGCAGCTGCACAGCCAGATGATGCAGCCGGCACCTGCGCTGCCGGTGCAGCCGGTGGCGCAGATGACGCTGACGGTCAGCCAGAGCGATGAGGATTACTGCCGGGTGGTGCGCGAGATGCAGCAGGCGATCCGCGTCGGCGAAATTTTCCAGGTGGTGCCGTCGCGCCGCTTCTCGCTGCCGTGCCCGTCACCGCTGGCCGCCTATGAGACGCTGAAAAACAGCAATCCCAGCCCGTATATGTTCTTTATGCAGGATCGCGATTTCAGCCTGTTTGGTGCCTCGCCGGAGAGCTCGCTGAAGTATGACGCCAGCAGCCGCCAGATTGAGATCTACCCGATTGCCGGCACCCGCCCGCGCGGCCGCCACGCCGACGGTTCGCTGGATCGCGACCTCGACAGCCGCATTGAGCTGGAGATGCGCACCGACCATAAAGAGCTGGCCGAGCACCTGATGCTGGTCGACCTGGCGCGCAACGACCTGGCGCGCATCTGCGAGGCGGGCAGCCGCTACGTCGCCGACCTGACCAAAGTCGACCGTTACACCTTTGTGATGCACCTGGTTTCCCGCGTGGTCGGCCAGCTGCGCGGCGATATCGACGTGCTGCACGCCTACCGCGCCTGCATGAATATGGGCACCCTGAGCGGCGCGCCGAAGGTACGGGCGATGCAGCTGATCGCCCGCGCAGAGGGCACCCGCCGCGGCAGCTACGGCGGCGCGGTGGGCTACTTCACCGCCAGCGGCGACCTCGATACCTGCATAGTCATCCGCTCGGCTTACGTGGAAGACGGCGTGGCCACCGTACAGGCCGGTGCCGGCGTGGTGCTTGACTCTGACCCGCAGGCCGAAGCCGACGAAAGCCGTAATAAAGCGCGCGCCGTGCTGCGCGCCATCGCCACCGCCCACCACTGCCAGGAGATTTTCTGATGGCCGATATTCTGCTGCTCGATAACGTCGACTCCTTTACCTATAACCTCGTCGACCAGTTACGCACCTTTGGCCATAACGTGGTGATTTACCGTAACAGCGTCCCGGCGGACACCCTGATCGCCCGCCTGCAGGAGATGGAAAACCCGGTGCTGATGCTCTCCCCCGGCCCCGGCGCACCCTCTGAGGCGGGCTGCATGCCGGAGCTGCTGCAGCGCCTGCGCGGCCAGCTGCCGATTATCGGCATCTGCCTCGGCCATCAGGCGATCGTCGAGGCCTGGGGCGGCCACGTCGGCCAGGCGGGCGAGATCCTGCACGGCAAAGCTTCGGCGATTCAGCACGACGGCGAAGGCATGTTTGCCGGCCTGAGCAACCCGCTGCCGGTAGCCCGCTACCACTCGCTGGTCGGCAGCAACCTGCCGGAAGGGCTGACGGTCAACGCCACCTATAACGGCATGGTGATGGCGGTTCGCGACGACGCACGCCGCGTGTGCGGCTTCCAGTTCCACCCCGAATCCATTCTCACCTCCCAGGGGGCACGTCTGCTGGAACAAACTCTCGCCTGGGCGCTGGCGTAATTATGGAGATATCAATGAATAGCATTCTTGAACGACTTTACCAGGGTGAGACACTGACGCAGGCCGAGAGCCACCAGCTGTTTGCCGCAATTATTACCGGCCAGCTGGAACCCACCCAGCTGGCGGGCGCACTCATTGCCATGAAGCTGCGCGGTGAGAAGCCGGCGGAGATTGCGGGTGCGGCCAGCGCGCTGCTGGAAGATGCCCGGCCCTTCCCGCGCCCGGACTATCCGTTTGCCGATATCGTTGGCACCGGCGGCGACGGCAGCAACAGCATTAATATCTCCACCGCCAGCGCCTTTGTGGCGGCGGCCTGCGGGCTGAAGGTGGCCAAACACGGCAACCGCAGCGTCTCCAGCAAGTCCGGCTCGTCCGATCTGCTGGCGGCCTTCGGCATCAGCCTTGACCTGCCCGCCGACCAGGCGCGCCAGGCGCTGGACGATCTGAACGTCTGCTTCCTGTTTGCGCCGCAGTACCACAGCGGTTTCCGCCACGCGATGCCGGTGCGCCAGCAGCTGAAAACCCGCACCATCTTTAACGTGCTCGGGCCGCTGATTAACCCGGCGCGGCCGCCGCTCGCGGTAATCGGCGTCTACAGCGCGGATCTGGTGCAGCCGATTGCCGAAACGCTGAGGGTGCTGGGCTACAAGCGCGCGGCGGTGGTGCACGGCGGCGGCATGGACGAAGTGGCGCTGCACAGCGTCACCCATGTGGCCGAGTTGCGCGAAGGCGAGATCACCCGCTACCAGCTGACGCCGGACGATTTTGGCCTGAACAGCCACCCGCAGGAGGCGCTGGCCGGCGGCACGCCGGAAGAAAACCGTGACATTCTGACGCGTTTACTCCAGGGTAATGGCGAGCTGGCGCACGAAGAAGCCGTAGCGGCTAACGTCGCGCTGTTACTGAAGATTTTTGGCCACGAAGATCTGCGGCAGAACGCGCAGCAGGCGCTGGAAGTGATCCGCAGCGGCCGCGCTTATCAACACGTGACCGCACTGGCGGCGAGAGGATAATGATGCAGCAGGAAACCGTACTGAATAATATCGTCCGCGATAAAGCTGACTGGCTGGCAGAGCGCCAGCAGCAGCAGCCGCTGGCGTCATTTAAGGATCAGATCGTCCCCGCCACGCGCAGTTTTTACGACGCGCTGCAGGGTGCCCGCACGGTGTTTATCCTCGAGTGCAAGAAAGCTTCGCCCTCGAAAGGATTAATCCGCAACGACTTCGACCCGGTGGCGATCGCCGGCGTCTATAAACATTACGCCTCGGCGATTTCGGTACTGACCGACGAAAAATATTTCCAGGGGAGCTTTGATTTTCTGCCGCTGGTCAGCGCCGCGGTCACCCAGCCGGTGCTGTGCAAAGACTTTATTATCGATCCCTATCAGATCTACCTGGCACGCCACTACCAGGCGGACGCCATCCTGCTGATGCTGTCGGTGCTGAACGATGAGCAGTACCGCCAGCTGGCCGAGGTGGCGCACGGCCTGAATATGGGCGTGCTGACCGAAGTGATCAGCGATGACGAGCTGGAGCGCGCCACCGCGCTGGGCGCGAAGGTGGTCGGCATCAACAACCGCGACCTGCGTGACCTGTCGATCGACCTCGACCGCACCCGCCGCCTGGCACCGAAAGTGGCGCACGGCGTGACGGTGATCAGCGAGTCCGGCATCAGCAGCTATGCGCAGGTGCGCCAGCTCAGCCACTACGCCAACGGTTTCCTGATCGGCTCCGCACTGATGGGCGAGGACGATCTCAACGCCGCCGTGCGCCGGGTGATCCTCGGGGCCAATAAGGTCTGCGGCCTGACCCGGGCGGAAGACGCCCGCAGCGCGCGGGAGAGCGGCACAATTTATGGCGGGCTGATCTTCGCTGACGGCTCACCGCGCCGGGTGGACGTGGCGCAGGCGCAGCAGGTGATGGCCGGTGCAGCGTTGAAATACGTTGGCGTGTTCCGCAACAACCCATTAAGTGACGTTGTCACTACCGCGCGACAGCTAAGCCTGGCAGCGGTACAGCTGCACGGCGATGAAGACCGCGAATTTGTCAGCCAGCTGCGTGCTCAGCTGCCTGAAGAGGTGCAAATCTGGAAGGCGTTCAGCATCAGCGATCGCCTTCCCGCCCGCGACTGGCCGTTTGTTGATCGCTACGTGTTTGATAACGGTAACGGCGGCAGCGGCAAGACCTTTGACTGGTCGCTGCTGCAGGGGCAGAACCTCGACAACGTGCTGCTGGCCGGTGGCCTGAGCGCGGACAACTGTGTTGAGGCCGCCCGCCTCGGCAGCAGCGGCCTCGACTTCAACTCCGGCGTGGAAAGCGCCCCGGGTATTAAAGACCCGGCAAAAGTCGCCGCCGTATTTGCCACGCTGAAAGCTTACTGATTGCAGGCCGGGTGCTGCACCCGGCCCACCTATTGAAGAGAGACGGTCATGACTAAGTTAAATCCCTATTTTGGTGAGTTCGGCGGCATGTACGTGCCGCAGATCCTGATGCCCGCGCTGCTGCAGCTGGAAGAGGCGTTTATCAGCGCCCAGAGCAACCCGGCCTTCCAGGCAGAGTTTACCGACCTGCTGAAAAACTACGCCGGCCGC
Organism: Erwinia sp. B116; assembly: GCF_002865965.1. Taxonomy (NCBI): domain Bacteria; kingdom Pseudomonadati; phylum Pseudomonadota; class Gammaproteobacteria; order Enterobacterales; family Erwiniaceae; genus Erwinia; species Erwinia sp. B116. Next base: position 2,808 of record NZ_JRZZ01000013.1, on the reverse strand, counting down.
CCGACCGCGCTGACCCTGTGTAACAACCTGACCCGCGGTACCAAAACCCGCCTGTACCTGAAGCGTGAAGACCTGCTGCACGGCGGCGCACACAAAACCAACCAGGTGCTGGGCCAGGCGCTGCTGGCGAAGCGGATGGGTAAAAAAGAGATTATTGCCGAGACCGGTGCCGGTCAGCACGGCGTGGCGTCGGCGCTGGCCAGCGCCCTGCTCGGCCTCAAGTGCCGCATCTATATGGGTGCCAAGGATATTGAACGCCAGTCGCCGAACGTGTTCCGCATGAAGCTGATGGGCGCCGAGGTGATCCCGGTGCACAGCGGTTCGTCGACGCTGAAAGACGCCTGTAACGAGGCGCTGCGCGACTGGTCCGGCAGCTACGACACCGCGCACTATATGCTTGGCACCGCCGCCGGCCCGCACCCGTTCCCGACCATCGTGCGCGAGTTCCAGCGGATGATCGGCGAAGAGACCAAAGCGCAGATCCTCGAAAAAGAGGGCCGACTGCCGGATGCGGTGATCGCCTGCGTCGGCGGCGGTTCGAACGCCATCGGCATGTTTGCCGACTTTATTGATAACGAAAGCGTCGGGCTGATCGGCGTCGAGCCGGCCGGCCACGGCATCGAGTCCGGCGAGCACGGCGCGCCGCTGAAGCACGGCCGCGTCGGCATCTACTTCGGCATGAAAGCGCCGATGATGCAGACCGAAGACGGCCAGATCGAAGAGTCTTACTCGATCTCCGCCGGGCTGGACTTCCCGTCTGTCGGGCCGCAGCACGCCCACCTGAACAGCATCGGCCGCGCCGAATATGTCTCAATTACCGATGACGAGGCGCTGGACGCGTTTAAAACCCTGTGCCGCAGCGAGGGGATTATTCCGGCGCTGGAGTCCTCCCACGCGCTGGCCCACGCGCTGAAGATGGCGCGTGAGAACCCGGAAAAAGAGCAGCTGCTGGTGGTCAACCTCTCCGGCCGCGGCGATAAAGATATTTTCACCGTGCACGACATTTTCACCGCGAAGGGAGAGCTGTGATGGAACGTTACGAACGCTGTTTTAAACGTCTGGCAGACCGCAACGAAGGTGCCTTTGTGCCCTTCGTCACCCTCGGCGACCCGACGCCCGAGCTGTCGCTGAAAATTATCGACGCGCTGGTGGCCGGCGGCGCCGACGCGCTGGAGCTGGGCATCCCCTTCTCCGATCCGCTGGCCGACGGCCCGACCATCCAGAACGCCGCGCTGCGCGCCTTCGCCGCAGGCACCACCCCGGCGGTCTGCTTTGAGATGCTGTCGGCCATCCGTCAGAAGTATCCGGAGATGCCGATCGGCCTGCTGATGTACGCCAACCTGGTGTTCTCCAACGGCATCGACAACTTTTACGCCCGCTGCCAGCAGGCCGGCGTGGATTCGGTGCTGATCGCCGACGTGCCGGTGGAAGAGTCGGCCCCGTTCCGCCAGGCGGCGCTGCGCCACAACGTGGCACCGATCTTTATCTGCCCGCCGAACGCCGATGACGATTTGCTGCGCGAGATCGCCTCGCACGGGCGCGGTTACACTTATCTGCTCTCCCGCGCCGGGGTGACCGGTTCAGAGACCCGCGCCAGCCTGCCGCTGAAGCACCTGGTGGATAAGCTGGCCGAGTATCACGCCGCGCCGCCGCTGCAGGGCTTTGGTATCTCGGAAGCGTCGCAGGTGGCGGAAGCCATCGCCGCCGGCGCGGCCGGGGCGATCTCCGGTTCGGCGATTGTGAAAATCATCGAGCAGCATCACCAGACGCCGGACGTGATGCTCAGCGAGCTGACGGCGTTTGTCAGTAAACTGAAGGCCGGCACCCGCCATTAACCGTGGGCCGGGCGCGAAAACAGAAAGAGGACGCTGGTGACAGCGTCCTCTTTTTTTATCTGCTTAACTGATGCGTTTCGTGCCACAAAGCCAGGGTGAACCTTGCTCGCGGGGACGCACTGGCAGGTACACCGCGGCAGGTCAGGCTGGTCGGTCAGGCCGGACTGCGCATGCCGCTCACTTTCATTTGGCTTAACCGGCTAAATCCAGTCTGGCCATCTGCGCCGGGGTGGCGTCCAGCGGCGGCAAAATCTGCTCACAGTAGCCGCGCAGGTGCCCGAACAGCACCGGCCAGGTCGGTTTATCGATATTGTCGGCCATAAAGCCGGCGTCCAGGCGCGCCGCTTCAAACATGCCGTCCTGCAGGGCCTTGAGGGTGGTGTGCCCTGCCCCGAGGTTGCCCAGCCACAGCTTGCAGTAGCCGGAGAGATCGCGCAGCAGCGGGTTATCGAGACCGTCGTGCAGGTTGGGAAAATCTTCGGAGATCACCAGACGCATAAAGTCCGGTAACGGCTTTCCATTGCTGACAATTTGCACCGCATCGCGGTAAGTAACAGGAAAAGTACTAAGCATATCGACGGGTTCCATGCTGTCATTCATTATGGTTATTGTTTTTATGCGGGGTCTTTATCGCCCCTGGCGAACAGATTTGTGTTCAACTTAACGCACAGACGATTTTGCCGGGTTGCCCGGTAGTTATCTTTAGATTTTGCCTATTGAAATTTTGCGATCAATCGTTGAAAACTGGAAAAAATCCACGTTAAAATTAAGCCTTATATTACAGTCAATTATCTGTAGTGGCTTCGCGCAATGTTTAACACCAGCCGGTGGTTTTTGCATACACCGGTACTGCGATACCGCGCGTTGATCTCAGCCGAGATGCTCCACGTTGCTCTGCTGTAGCGGGCATAAGGAACTATTTCACCGGTCTTCTGATCTCTGACGGTGAAGCGCTCTTCGAATCCTGTTGGTA
>NZ_JRZZ01000012.1:87021-111423 GCF_002865965.1 Erwinia sp. B116 | reverse complement strand
TAGGTTTTAGCCAGAACGGTGGTGATAGCAGCAGTCAGGGTAGTTTTACCGTGGTCAACGTGGCCGATAGTACCTACGTTGACGTGCGGTTTGGAACGTTCAAATTTCTCTTTAGCCACGACTATATTCCTTACTTTAATGCTCTCACCCTTTGGTGAGAGCATAGGATCAATATTTTAAAACTGTAGCTTATTTGCTACGAGCTTCAATAACGGCCTGAGCGACGTTGTTCGGCGCATCATCGTACTTCAGGAACTCCATAGAGTATGAAGCACGGCCTTTAGTCAGAGAACGCAGCTGAGTCGCGTATCCGAACATTTCGGACAGCGGAACTTCAGCGTGGATCTGAACGCCAGTAGCGTTAGATTCCTGTCCTTTGAGCATACCACGACGACGGCTAAGGTCACCGATAACGTCACCGGTGTTCTCTTCCGGAGTCTCTACTTCAACCTTCATGATCGGCTCAAGCAGTACCGGAGTTGCTTTCTTGAAGCCGTCTTTGAACGCGATAGAAGCCGCCAGTTTAAATGCCAGCTCAGAGGAGTCAACGTCATGGTAAGAACCGAAGTGCAGACGAACGCCCAGATCAACCACCGGATAACCCGCCAGAGGACCTGACTTCAGCTGCTCCTGGATACCTTTATCAACCGCAGGGATGAAATCACCAGGGATTACACCACCTTTGATGTCGTTGATGAACTCGTAACCTTTAGGGTTAGAGCCCGGCTCCAGTGGGTACATGTCGATAACAACATGACCGTACTGACCACGACCACCAGACTGCTTGGCGTGTTTACCTTCGATATCGGTAACTTTCGCGCGAATCGCTTCACGGTAAGCAACCTGAGGTTTACCGACGTTCGCTTCAACGTTGAATTCACGCTTCATGCGGTCAACGATGATGTCGAGGTGCAGCTCACCCATACCAGCGATGATGGTCTGGTTGGTTTCTTCATCAGTCCAAACGCGGAACGATGGATCTTCCTTCGCCAGACGACCCAGAGCCAGACCCATTTTTTCCTGGTCAGCTTTGGTTTTCGGCTCAACGGCGATGGAGATTACCGGCTCAGGGAATTCCATACGCTCAAGAATGATCACGTTGTCCGGATCACACAGGGTGTCACCCGTGGTCACATCTTTCAGGCCGATCGCCGCTGCGATGTCGCCCGCACGAACTTCTTTGATCTCTTCACGCTTGTTAGCGTGCATCTGAACAATACGGCCCAGACGCTCACGGTTTGACTTAACCGGGTTGAACACGGTATCGCCCGTGTTAACCACACCGGAGTAAACGCGGAAGAAGGTCAGGTTACCTACAAACGGGTCGGTAGCGATTTTGAACGCCAGAGCAGCAAACGGCTCGTTGTCGTCTGAGTGACGAACAGCCGGAGTGTCTTTGCCATCGTCTAACATACCGTTAATCGCGGTAACGTCAGTCGGTGCTGGCAGATATTCAACAACCGCATCCAGCATCGCCTGAACACCTTTGTTCTTAAATGCAGAACCACAGGTGACCAGAATGATTTCGCTGTTCAGAACGCGCTTACGCAGAGAAGTTTTGATCTCTTCTTCAGTCAGCTCTTCGCCGCCAAAGAATTTCTCCATCAGCTCATCAGAGCCTTCAGCTGCGGCTTCAACCAGCTTCGCATGCCATTCTTCTGCCAGTTCCTGCATATCAGCTGGGATCTCTTCGTATTCGAAGGTCACGCCCTGATCGGCTTCGTTCCAGTTGATCGCTTTCATTTTCACCAGGTCAACAACCCCGGTGAATTTTTCTTCAGCGCCGATAGCCAGCTGCAATGGCACCGGGTTTGCACCCAGGCGTTTTTGCATCTGATCAACAACTTTCAGGAAGTTTGCACCCATGCGGTCCATTTTATTAACGAACGCGATGCGTGGAACTTTATATTTGTTAGCCTGACGCCATACGGTTTCAGACTGTGGCTGAACGCCACCAACTGCACAGTAAACCATTACTGCGCCATCAAGCACACGCATAGAACGCTCAACTTCGATGGTGAAGTCAACGTGTCCCGGGGTGTCGATGATGTTCACGTGGTGCGGCTCAAACTGTTTAGCCATACCAGACCAGTAACAGGTGGTCGCAGCGGATGTGATGGTAATACCACGTTCCTGTTCCTGCTCCATCCAGTCCATGGTTGCTGCGCCGTCATGTACTTCACCGATTTTGTGGTTTACACCGGTGTAGAACAGAACGCGTTCGGTAGTTGTGGTCTTACCGGCGTCGATGTGCGCACTGATACCGATGTTACGGTAGCGCTCAATGGGTGTTTTACGAGCCATTTGATTCCTCTGATTCTCGGACGTTCTAAGTTAGTAAATCCCAGCGGGTTGGCTACTTGAACGCCCGCTGGGTTAATAACAACTACAGAGCTGTTACCAGCGGTAGTGAGCGAACGCCTTGTTGGCATCGGCCATACGGTGAACGTCTTCACGTTTCTTAACTGCAGTACCTTTGTTGTCTGCAGCATCAGAAAGTTCGTTCGCCAGGCGCAGAGCCATAGATTTATCACCGCGTTTACGAGCAGCTTCAACGATCCAGCGCATTGCCAGGGCATTACGACGAACCGGACGAACTTCAACCGGAACCTGATAAGTAGAACCACCAACGCGACGGGATTTAACTTCCACGGTTGGGCGGACGTTGTCCAGGGCTACTTCAAAAGCTTCCAGTGCGTTTTTACCAGAACGCTGAGCCAGGGTCTCCAGCGCGGTATAAACGATTGTTTCAGCGGTAGATTTTTTACCATCTACCATCAGGATATTTACAAATTTAGCCAGCAGATCAGATCCGAACTTAGGATCTGGCAGAATTTTACGCTGACCAATGACGCGACGACGTGGCATGGAAATACTCCGTTGTTAATTCAGGATTGTCCAAAACTCTACGAGTTTATTTTGACATTTAAGTTAAAACGTTTGGCCTTACTTAACGGAGAACCATTAAGCCTTTGGCTTCTTCACGCCGTACTTGGAGCGGGCCTGCTTACGGTCTTTAACACCTGAGCAGTCCAGCGCGCCACGAACGGTGTGGTAACGCACACCTGGCAAGTCTTTAACACGACCGCCACGGATCAGGATCACGGAGTGTTCCTGCAGGTTATGACCTTCACCGCCGATGTAGGAGGTAACTTCAAAACCGTTAGTCAAACGAACACGGCATACTTTACGCAGTGCGGAGTTCGGTTTTTTCGGGGTAGTAGTGTATACACGAGTACATACACCACGTTTCTGCGGGCAGGCTTCCAGCGCAGGCACGTTGCTTTTAGCAACCTTGCTTGAGCGTGGTTTGCGAACCAGCTGATTAACTGTTGCCATTAAATAGCTCCTGGAATTTAGCTTTTGCTTCGTAAACACGTAATAAATCGCCTCGCAGAATCACGAGGCCGCGGAATTTTAGAGCTGAGCTTAAAAGGTGTCAAGAAATAACCAGGATTACCGCATTTACCAGGTCATTTGTTGCGGATGTTTGACCGTCAGCCTGACGAAGTCAGTATAGCCTACCTGCATCACACTGGTCGAAATTTGAGCAGAAAGCCCACGCGCCTCCACATCGTCCTTCAGCACGTAGATCGATATGGGGGCAAGCTGTAGCGATTCAAGCGCCTGACTGCCTGCCAGGGCCGCCAGCACCCCATCCTGCAGCAGTAGCAGATCGTCGCCAGCGGCCAGCAGACGCTGTAACGCCGGCAGATCGCAGTGGAACGGTGAACTCATTAACGTATGGAGCATGGTGACCTCAGAAGACCAGTACGCGGTCGTACTGGTGCAGCAGCTCGCTCAGTTCGGCCGGAGACAGAACCTCGGCGTCCAGCACCCGCGGCAGCGTTTCGCTCAGACCACGCTCCGCCAGCGCCGCCGCACACAGGTAGCAGCGGTCGACGTCGTACAACGGCAACACGCCAAAGGTGGCGATGTAGTTACGCGCCAGAATCTGCCCGGGCCGCTGGCCGCTGGTCAACTGCAGCACGCCGTCGCTGACAAAGAACAGCGCAATCTCGTCGCTCAGCGCTGAGGTGGCCAGCGCGGCGTCCAGCCCTTCCCGCCCGCCGCTGGAGCCGTGCGGCGCATGGCTGAAGACAAAAGCGATGCGTTTCATCAGAACTGTACCATCCGCTCACAGCCGAGCAGCGCTTCTGCCAGCGCCCCCAGGCCGGTTAACTGAAAGCCCGCGGCAAGGTTGGCCGTGGGCAGCCCCAGCGCCAACGCTTCACGCTCGTCGCTGATGCCCCGGCGCAGAGCCGCCGCCACGCAAATGTTCAGCGCCACCCCGTGTTGCTGATGCAGCTGCTGCCACTGGCGCGTTAAATCACACTCATCGCTGGCGGGAGCGTTCAGCAGGCTGGCGTTCAGCACCCCCTCCCGATAGAAGAAGATACTCTCCAACGCGTGCCCCTGCTCCAGCAGCGCACGGGCAAACAGCAGCGCGCTGCTGGCATGCTGGGTGCCGTAGGCTGGGCCGGTCACCATCAGGCTGAAGCGCACTACTTGTCCTGACCGTGGAAGTCGCCGTTCTTAAACTGACGGATGTAGAGATAAACCGTATGTTTAGAGATGTTCAGGCGGTCCGCCACCTGATTGATCGCGTCTTTAATGTCGAAAATTCCCTTCTCATACATGTTCAACACGATCTGCCGGTTCTTGGCGTTGTTAGAGACGTTGCGATCGGTACTGACTTCCTCAATGGTGAACTCCAGCGTCTGCATCACCAGGTCTTCCACCGATGAGGCAAAGTTAACCGAAGAGGCCACTTCCTGCGTCTCCGGCGGCATAAAGGTCGCCATGATCTGCGAGAACGGCACGTCGAGGTTCATGTTGATGCACAGCAGCCCCACCACCCGCTTGTCACGATTGCGGATAGCGATGGTCACTGACTTCATCAGCACGCCGCTTTTGGCACGGGTAAAATAGGCTTTAGAGACGTTGCTGTCGGCACCGGTCATATCATGCAGCATGCGCAACGCCAGATCGGTGATAGGAGAACCAATTTTTCGCCCGGTATGTTCACCGTTAGCGATCCTCACCGCAGAGCATTTCAAATCTTCCAGCGAATGCAGCACAATTTCGCAATGCGAACCTATCAGCATCGCCAGACCGTCAACCACGGCCTCATAAGATTTTAAAATTTCGAAGTCACCGGGCAGGAAAGGACGCTGCTCAAGCAGATCCGAATCCGCAACATCACCGGAAAACAGGGAATTAGACATTGACGACACCACCCTCTGACAAGAGCCTGTCACACGGCGCAAGGGCAGACTCATTCTTAGTTATAATGCGCGCTGGCTAGTCTAGCAAATATGGGAAAGCCGTGTCCCGACCTTTCCACGGAAATTGCACGGGTTAAAAGCCAGTGGAAACAGGAATTAATCGCAGGCGGGAGCACCGCCACCCGCAGGTGGCGGTGATACAATTACTGCGCTTTGGCTTTATCAGCCGCTGCTGCTGCAGGCTGTTCTGCTTTCTCGTCGGCTTTAGCGGCCGGTTTGATGTCCAGCAGCTCAACCTCGAATACCAGCGTAGAGTTAGCCGGAATGCCCGGAACGCCATTCTGGCCGTAGGCCAGCGCCGGTGGGATCACCAGCTTGATTTTGCCACCCTTCTTGACCTGCTTCAGGCCTTCGGTCCAGCCTGGGATCACGCCGTCCAGACGGAATGACAGTGGCTCGCCGCGGGTGTAAGAGTTATCGAACTCGGTGCCGTCAACCAGGGTACCTTTGTAGTTCACCACCACGGTATCGCTGTCTTTCGGTGACTCACCGGCACCCGCTTTCTCTACCAGGTAGAGCAGGCCGGATTCCGTTTTCTTCACGTCCTTCTCTTTGGCGAATTTCGCTGCGTAAGCCTCACCTTTAGCGGTGTTCTCTTTCGCGTCTTTCTCCATCTTGGCCTGAGCGGCACCTTTCACACGGCCTTCAAAGGACTGCAGGGTCTGCTCGATTTCCTGGTCAGTCAGCTTGCTTTTACCCGCAAACGCATCCTGAACGCCGGCAATCAGCTGGTTTTTATCCAGAGCGATGCCCAGTTTTTCCTGCTCCTTCAGGGAGTTCTCCATGTAGCGGCCCAGAGAAGCACCCAGCGCATAAGCCGACTGCTGGTCATCGTTCTTGAACGCCGCGTTTTTTGGCGCCTGCTGAGCAGCAGGAGCCGCAGCAGCGTCGGCAGCGATGGCCAGCGGTGCGGTGAACGCCGCAGCCAGAGTGGTAGCTAATAAAGTAACTTTAAACAGTGATTTCATCCATTTCTCCAAAACCGAAGCATCTCACCCCGGGGAATCGTTGGCAGACCGGCGGTCTGTGCTGTAACGGGTCTCAGGGGCGCTCCCCTGCATAAAACTAAAGTTAACTTCCGACCGCGTGATTGCCCGAAAGTTTCACCACCTTCAGTGGCGTCAGCGGTACGACTTTTCAACCTCTGGCGGCCAATCTACGTCATTTTACCTGTTTTCGCCTGCCTTTTACCCTTAGAATCGGACAATTCGCGCCGAGAAAGCGCCGCAGGTAGTAACAGGAGGAAACATAATGCAACAATCATGGCTGGAAGAGCGGCTGGAGCGGCTGGAAAGCAAACTGGCGTTTCAGGATCACACTATCGATGAACTCAACGAAACGGTGGTTCAGCATCAGCTGGAGATGGCCCGCCTGCGCGAACAGATGCGCCTGCTAACCGATAAATTAAAGGAAGCAGCGCCATCCCTCATTGCCTCACAATCCGAAGAAACCCCTCCTCCGCATTACTAATGTTCAGAATGGCTGCGCAGAGCTGCTGCTGCAGGATCGGATGCCAGGCGTATCGGACGCATCGCTGGCAGAAGCCGCTGTCGGTTCGGGTGACCGGCGTATCAGGTGCATCGCTGGCAGAAGTCGCTGCCGGTTCGCGAGCCTGGCTTATCGGGTATATCCGGAACGCGGACACGCTGTAAATACGTCCCTGTACGCTCGGCGCCGGCCATCCATGGCCGTCGACGGTCCGCTAACCCGGATATACCCGATTGCCCGAAAGTTCTGAGGTTGCTGCTACAGTCCGGCGCAGACATAGAGCCCGCCGCAATACCCGCTGACGATGTGCAGACCACCCAGAATCTGAAACGATGGGAGCCTGTACACGAAGCAACCAAAAAAAAGGCCACGCATCTGCGTGACCTCTTTGACAGATATTCCGATTATTTCGTGCTGCAGGAAGGCGGTAAACGCACCCGCAGCGCGAAAGACGACGGAAGATCAGTGGCTGCAGCCGCAGCCGCCGGTACCACAACCACCTTCGTGGTCATGGTCGTGGTCGTGGTGATGACCGTGCTCGCCGTGAACGTGGCCGTGGGCCAGCTCTTCCTCGGTCGCTTCACGCACCGCAACGACTTCCACGTTGAAGCTCAGGTTCTGACCGGCCAGCATGTGGTTACCGTCAACCACCACGTGCTCGTCTTCCACTTCGGTAATTTCAACCGGCACCGGGCCCTGATCGGTTTCCGCCATAAAGCGCATGCCAACCTGCAGTTCGTCCACGCCCATAAAGACGTCTTTCGGTACGCGCTGCACCAGGTTGTCATCGAACTGGCCGTAAGCGTCGTTAGCTTCGATCTTAACGTCAAACTTGTCGCCTGGCTCGCGATTTTCCAGCGCTTTTTCCAGGCCGGAGATCAGGGAACCGTGACCGTGCAGGTAATCCAGCGGTGCACTCACCGGGGATTCATCAACCAACACACCGTCTTCTGTACGTACCTGGTATGCCAGGCTGACCACGAGGTCTTTTGCTACTTTCATGATGACTCCTAAAACCGTTGAGAGCGTGAATTCGTATTCCCGCTGGTTTTAACCTTCAGCGGGAGGACTCTAAGTGGCGGCAATTGTATCGAATTTCAACCGCGGCTGTACCCTTAAGCATAAAAAAAGCGGGGCGATCGCGCTACTCCGGGTGAAAAATGCCGATGACCTGTTCGTTTTCACGCACCTCTTTACGCACCTGTTTGTCCGCCTCGCGCATCTGATGCCCACACTTAACGCACTCAACCACATCGACATTATTCTCGCGCCACAGCGCCAGGGTATCTTTCTGCTGGCACTTCGGACAGGTGGCCCCAGCGATAAAACGTTTACGCATAATCATCTCGTTGAGTTCGTGGTTAATGCTGCTCATCCCAGCCGTCATACTGACTTTTTTCGTATTTCATCTCGGTGCGGAAGATATCTTCCAGCTCGCGCCGCGCTTCTTTCACGCGGGAGATCTGCACGCTGTCGTCGTGGCTCGGCATCAGCTCACGCAGCATGCGCATATCCAGCCGGCGAAAGTGCTGTTGCGCACGGTGCGCCTGGTGCGGGTGCATGCCGACGGAGATCAGCGACTTGCGGCCCAGCTCCAGCGCGCTGCTGAAGGTTTCACGCGAGAACTGGGTCACGCCGGCCTGCAACAGTTCGTGTGCCTCCACGCGGCCGCGGGCGCGGGCGAGGATCGCCAGATGCGGGAAGTGCTGCTGGCACAGGTGCACGATATGCATCGAGTCTTCCGGATCGTTGCAGGTTATCACGATCGACTGCGCGGTTTCTGCCCCGGCGGCGCGTAACAGCTCCAGCTCGGTGGCATCGCCGTAATAGACCTTGTAGCCATATTTACGCATCAGGCTGACCGCGCTGATATCGCGCTCCAGCACGGTGACCCGCTTGTCATTCGCCATCAGCAGACGCCCCACCACCTGACCAAAGCGGCCGAAGCCGACCACGATCACCTGCGGCTTATCGTCCTCGACAAAGTGTTTCTCCGCGCTCTCATCGGGCTCGTTGAAACGCCGTTCAAGAATTTTATCCACGCCCTGCATCAGCAACGGCGTCGTCATCATCGACAGCGTGACCGTCACCAGCAGCAGCGGCATCTGATCGCCGCTAAACAGCTTCGCCGACGACGCCGCGGAGAACAGCACAAAGGCAAACTCCCCGCCCTGGCTCAGCACGCCGGAGAACTGCAGACGTTCAGAACTGCGCAGGCCGTAGATCCGCGCCAGCAGGTAAAGCACGCCGGTTTTTACCGCCACCAGGCCGACCACGCCGATCAGGATCTCAATGATATGGGTATAGAGCACGCCCAGGTTAAGCGCCATCCCGACCGAGATGAAGAACAGCCCCAGCAGCAGCCCTTTAAACGGGTCGATCGCCGTCTCCAGCTCGTGACGGTACTCACTCTCCGCCAGCAGGATCCCGGCGATAAAGGTGCCCAGCGCCATCGACAGCCCCAGCGCGTCCATAAACAGCGCCGAGCCCAGCACCAGCAGCAGCGACGCGGCGGTAAACACTTCCCGCACGCCGGAGGCAGCGATAAAGCGGAAGATCGGCCGCAGCAGATAGCGCCCGCCGACCAGCATGCCGGCAAACGCCAGCACCTTCATGCCCACCTTCATCCAGTCGGTATGACCGCTGTCGCCGCCGGCCAGCAGCGGCACCAGCGCCAGTGCCGGGATCACCGCCAGGTCCTGGAACAGCAGCACCGAGAAGCCGAGCTGACCGGATTCGCTGCGGTTCATGCCTTTGTCACGCATCAGCTGCAGCGCCATGGCGGTGGAGGACATCGCCAGGCCGATACCGCCAATCAGCGCCGCCTGCCAGGAGAAGTCGGTCAGGTAGAGCAGGCCGCCAAGGATTGCGGCGCTCAGAATCACCTGCGCGGCACCGACGCCGAAGATCGAGCGCCGCAGTTGCCACAGCTTAGACGGGTTCAGCTCCAGCCCGATGATAAACATCAGAAACACCACGCCCAGCTCGGAGAAGTGCAGGATCTCATCCACGTCACTGATAAAACCGAGTCCCCACGGGCCGATGGCGATCCCCGCCAGCAGATAGCCGAGCACCGCGCCAATACCGAGCCGGGCGGCGATCGGTACCGCAATCACCGCGGCAAACAGATAAACCACTCCCGCGGTCAGGAGGCTTTGACCTTCCATTTACACTCCTCCATAGGGCAGCGGATTGCCCAGCCAGTCGCCGTAGGCGCGGGCATAATTTTGCATCACGTCAGCCGTCTGGCGACGCGCCCAGTAAATAATCATCGGCGTCATCCAGTGCATGCGGCACATCTGCGCGGTCAGTTCAAAGGGCCGCATAATGTCTGACATCGGGTAACGGTTCAGCCCTTCCTGGTGGTAGGCGGCCTCCGGCTCTCCGGTGGTGATCACGCTGCGCCAGTATTTACCCTCCAGCACGTTGCCACCGGGGCCGCTGGCAAAGCCGCGCGACAGCACGCGGTCCAGCCACTCTTTCAGCAGAGCAGGGCAGCTGTAGGTATAAAGCGGATGTTGAAAAACGATAATCTGATGTTCGCGCAGCAGCTGTTGCTCGCGGTGAATATCAATAAAAAAATCCGGATACTCTGCGTACAGGTCATGGACCGTCACATGTTCCAGGCGCCGGGCCGGTTGTAGCAAAACGCGATTGGCAATCGAGTCCTGTGACTCCGGATGGGCATACAACAGCAGGACCTTAGGCGGCTGCGACATCATTCCCCTCCAAATCGTCGTCACGGCAGGCGAAATCCGCTACCATGCTCGACGCAACGGAATCAGTGATTCCGGAAACTTATTTATGATGGATTAATTTAACATATTATGGACTAACGGCGCTTATGATTGTCTTCTCCTCGTTACAAATACGTCGCGGCGTGCGCGTCCTGCTGGATAACGCCACCGCGACCATCAACCCCGGCCAGAAAGTGGGCCTGGTGGGCAAAAACGGCTGCGGCAAATCCACCCTGCTGTCCCTGCTGAAAAACGAGATAAGCGCCGATGCCGGCAGCTTCAGCTATCCCGGCAGCTGGTCGCTGGCCTGGGTCAACCAGGAAACGCCGGCGCTGGATATGCCCGCCGTTGAGTATGTTATCGACGGCGACCGCGAATTTCGTCAGCTGCAGTCTGAATTAGATCGCGCGAATGAAATTAACGACGGCCACGCTATCGCCACGCTGCACGGCAAGCTGGATGCCATTCAGGCATGGACCATACAGTCCCGCGCCGCCAGCCTGCTAAGCGGATTGGGCTTTAGCCAGGAACAACTGCAGCGCCCGGTCAGCGATTTCTCCGGCGGCTGGCGCATGCGCCTCAACCTGGCCCAGGCGCTGATCTGCCGCTCCGATCTGCTGCTGCTCGATGAACCGACCAACCACCTCGACCTTGACGCGGTGATCTGGCTGGAACGCTGGCTGAAAAGCTACAGCGGCACGCTGATCCTTATCTCGCACGACCGCGACTTCCTCGACCCGGTGGTCGATAAGATCCTGCATATTGAACAGCAGAGCATCTTCGAATACACCGGCAACTACAGCTCGTTTGAGATCCAGCGCGCCACCAAACTGGCGCAGCAGCAGTCGATGTTTGAACACCAGCAGCAGAAGGTGGCGCATCTGCAGAGTTTTATCGACCGCTTCAAGGCCAAGGCCACCAAGGCCAAGCAGGCGCAGAGCCGCATCAAAATGCTCGAACGCATGGAGCTGATTGCCCCGGCGCACGTCGATAACCCGTTTACCTTCAGCTTCCGCGAGCCGGAAAGCCTGCCGAACCCGCTGCTGAAGATGGAGAAGGTCAGCGCCGGCTACGGCGATAAAAAGATCCTTAACTCGATCAAGCTGAACCTGGTGCCGGGTTCGCGCATCGGGCTGCTCGGGCGTAACGGCGCCGGTAAGTCGACGCTGATCAAGCTGCTGGCCGGTGAACTGGCTCCGCAGGCCGGTGAGATCGGCCTGGCGAAGGGTATTAAGCTCGGTTACTTTGCCCAGCATCAGCTGGAGTTCCTGCGCGCCGACGAATCACCGCTGCAGCACCTGGCCCGGCTGGCGCCTAAAATTCTGGAACAGCAGCTACGCGACTACCTCGGCGGCTTTGGTTTCCAGGGCGACAAAGTGACGGAGCAGACCCAGCGCTTCTCAGGCGGCGAGAAAGCGCGGCTGGTGCTGGCGCTGATCGTCTGGCAGCGTCCTAACCTGCTGCTGCTCGACGAACCGACCAACCACCTGGATCTGGATATGCGCCAGGCGCTGACCGAAGCGCTGATCGACTACGAAGGCGCGCTGGTGGTGGTATCGCACGATCGCCACCTGCTGCGTTCCACCACCGACGACCTTTACCTGGTGCACGATGGCAAGGTCGAACCCTTCGACGGCGATCTGGAAGATTACCAGCAGTGGCTGAGCGACCTGCAGAAGCAGGTTCTGGCCGACGCGTCACCGAAAGCCGAGGGTGCCAACAGCGCCCAGGCGCGTAAGGATCAGAAACGCCGCGATGCCGAACTGCGCACCCAGACCCAGCCGCTGCGCAGGCAGATTGAAAAGCTGGAAAAGCAGATGGAGAAGCACAACGCGCAGCTGGCCGACGCTGAAAACAAGCTGGGCGATACCGCGATTTACGAGCAGAGCCGCAAAACAGACCTGACCGCCGCCCTGCAGCAGCAGGCCAGCGCCAAATCGGCGCTGGAAGAGTGTGAGATGGAATGGCTGGAGGCGCAGGAACAGCTTGAATCAATCATGAACGGCTGAGATAACGGGGGATGACGGCCCGTCGTCCCCCCGCTCCGATCGCCGGGGCGCATCGTTGTGCCGCCCCGCTCAGCGTTCCCGCCTTAATTCCGCCGCCAGCCGCTGGCGCAGCGTGGTCAGATCCTCAACGTTGAGCAGTTTACCGTTCAGGAAGCGGGTTTTCAGCTCTCCCCCCTGTTCCTGCTGCCAGCTCTGGCCATCCAGCAGACGATAGTTCCCTTGCCGGTCTTTTTCTACCCGCAGCAGGCCACGCGCGGAGTTTTTCAGGCCATTATCGGTTTTCGGCTGTTTAAAGATCTCCCGCCCCACACCGTTCACTTCCCCATAGGTTGCTTTCATCGCGAAGCCGAAGGTATCACGCGTGTGGTACTGGTAGGTATATGAGCCGACGCCGAACACCACGTTGCTGCTGGCGAAGCCTTTTGCCTCCAGCCGGCTGAGGATCTCGTTCGCCCGTTCCAGCGTAATCGAATCGCCGTAAATCAGGCCGACGTGCGGGTCGAGCACCTTATAGCCTCTGGCATTGACCGTGCCGCCAAAGATCTCCCACAGCACCTCCACCGAGCCTTTCTGCTGCGCGCTGCGCGCAGGGTCGCGATCCTGGTCGTCGCCGCTGCCGCACAGTATTTCGACCGGGTCACCGCTGTCCGGGCGGAACACCAGCCGCCCCTCACGCGCCATGATTTCCGGTTTAAGCTCACGGCTGTACCCGGTCAGCACCTTCCAGTAGTCCCAGGTATCGGACACGATCGAAACCAGCCCGCGCGGATAGAGCTCGGTCAGCAGGCGACGGAAAGTGGCGATCTCGCCCTGCTCCTCGCCCATGCACATTACGCTGTGCTCGGTGGCAGGGATGCTGCCGCCGATAAAGGTGCCTGCCGCCGGACGGTAGTAGCGCTGGGCATAGAGAATCGACGGCAGGCTGTCGGTGCCGGTAAAGCTCAGCAGATGGCCGACGCCGGACTGTGCCGCATCGTGCACCCCGGACATGCCGCGGAACGAAAAGTCATGGCACTGAAAATCAAGGTGCGCCACGTCGTCACAGGTGCGTTCGGCCCAGCGCTGGCAGATCTGGCGATAGTGGTGCGCGACGGTGGCGGTGGTGGAGGATTTCCACAGCTCGGCCGACATCACGCTCTCGAGGTAATTCACCAGCCAGAAGAACTCGCCCAGGGTATTGGTAAGGGTCAGCACCGGCACCTTCATCGGCACTTTGCTGCCTTCGTCCAGGCTTTTGATCTCCAGCGGCAGATAGCCAAGGCGGTGCAGCGCACGGATGTGCTCAACGCTGACGCTGTTCTCCCCGAGGTAGCTGTCCATCAGTTGCTGATACTCCCCCACTACCTGCTCTTCCGGCTGGGCGAAGAACTGCTGGTTAAACAGGTCGACCATAAACCACTGCAAAAATCCCTGCAGACCAAAGAACACCAGCGACTCATCCGCCAGCGGCGACTGAAAATAGCGCTTACCGCGCGGCGTAAAGTTGGAATAAACCCGGTTTGTCCCCTGCGGGTACTGCTCACGGTGCGAGGTTTTGTAACCATCGATAGCCAGAATCGGATTAATTTGCATGGTTTGCTCCTTCACTGCGGTAAATGGTGGCGATATCAACGCGTTCAACGCCTTCCTGCGCCGGTTCAGCGCCGCCCAGCGAAGTGGTGGTCCAGATGCGGTCAATGCCCTGGCTCAGCAGGTGCTCAACGCCTTTACTGAACAGACCGTGGGTAACGTACAGGCTGACCGAGCGCGCGCCGGCGGCCCGCAATACCGCCGCCGAACCGATAAAGGTGCCACCGGCATCGCACAGGTCGTCGGCAATCAGCACGTCCCTGCCCGCCACGTCACCTTTCAGCAGTTCAAAACCGCTCAGCGCACCGCTGGCGATATCGCGATGCTTGCCGAGAATGCCGTACTCAGCTGCCTTCACCTGCTGCGCCAGCGCATGCACCTTTTTCAGCGCGCCGGCGTCCGGGGCAATCAGCATCATGCCCTGCTCAAGGGCGGCCAGCAGCGAACGGCTGTGGATCAGGCAGCGGTGCTGGGGAATGGTGACCATACGGTCAACCACGGCGGCAGCCACGTCGCTGTGCGGATCCAACACCACCACCCGATCAAAGCGCAGCTGATTGAGAAAACCGGCAAACACCCTGAGGGCGAAACTGTCGCCGTCACGCATTGTGCGGTCCTGACGGGCGTAGGGCAGCCACGGCAGCTCAAGCCAGGTCTGACGCAGCAGGCAGCGCTGACGTACCGCGTCGAGCACCTGGGCGACCCGCATCAGGTCATCGAGGGTCTGCATCGCGCTGGCACGCAGCGTCAGGCTTTCCGCCTGTGGATCCAACGGCCCGCTGACGCGCTCCCAGACCGCACCGTCTGGAAAACGTCCGCTTTCCAGCGCCACATCCTGACCATCAAGCGTTAACTGCAGTTTCATCATCACCGACTCCTTTAACTCAATTAATGTCACAGGGACATTTATATAATTGTCCAAGAGACATTAATTGACAAGCGAAAAATCACACTGGCACAAAAATGATGTTTAACCAATTGATTTTAAGAGTGATAAAGTTGTCAGCGCGGGTGGAAAGATTGAATGATGACTCCGCCGCTGGTAATGTGTCCGAGCGACACTTCCTGCAGGTAATGCTATGTCATCAGAACACGAGTATCTGGCGCAGTACGACGCTTCACGCTATCCGTCCCCGATCGTCACCGTCGACAGCGTGCTGTTCAGCCTCTGGCAGCAGCAGCTGTGCGTGCTGCTGGTACAGCGCGCCAGGCATCCGCAGCGCGGCCTCTGGGGGTTACCGGGGGGATTTATCGACCTGCTGCAGGATGGATCCACGCGCGACACCGCGCTACGCAAGCTGCGGGAAAAGACCGGCGTCAATCCGCCGTGGCTCGAGCAGCTGGCCACCTACTCGGGGCCCGACCGAGACCCGCGCGGCTGGAGCCTGACCACGGCGTGGTACGCGCTGATCGCCGCCGAAGCCTGTTCTGCCGGCAGTAACGACGTCAGCGATGCACAGTGGCAGCCGGTGGCCGGGCTGGCACAGCGCAGCGACATCGCCTTTGACCACCAGCAGATCGTTGCCGACGCGCTGCAGCGGCTGCGGCAGAAAACGCTCTACTCCCTGCTGCCGGTGTACTGCCTGCCCGCCGCCTTTACCCTGACCCAGTTACAGGAGGTTACTGAGACGATCCTCGCTCGCCCGGTGCAGCGTAAAAGCCTGATCCGTCGCTTTGACGCCTCAGAGATGTTTGAAGAAACCGGCGAGAGCGTCGCTACCGGTGCCCGTAAGGCGAAGCTTTACCGCCTTAAGCCTGGCGCCGACATTCATCATTTCTCGCGCAACCTGATGAGTGAGGAGTGATCGTACCGGAGCGAGACAAGGCGCAAGGCGCTGAGCGAGCGGAGCATACATCAGTATGTGAGCATCGCGAAGGGCCGCAGCAACGCGGTCGCAGCTCGGTACGGAAGGCAAGTGAAAAAACCGATCGTACCGGAGCGAGACAAGGCGCAAGGCGCTGAGCGAGCGGAGCATACATCAGTATGTGAGCATCGCGAAGGGCCGCAGCAACGCGGTCGCAGCCCGGTACGGACGGTTTTAGAAGGGTTTGTCGCCGAGGATGGTGGCCCGGTGCATGATCCTGCGCGCCGGCAGATAGTCCGCATTGGCATAGTGCTGCGTCACCCGGTTATCCCAGATCGCCACGTCGCCCACCTGCCAGCGCCAGCGCACCTGGAAGTCCGGCTTGGTGATGTGTGCGAACAGGAAGTTCAGCAGCGCGTCACTCTCCTTCTCCTTCACGCCCACCAGCCGCGTGGTAAAACCTTCGTTGACGAACAGCGCCTTTCTGCCGCTCACCGGGTGGGTACGGATCGCCGGATGCACCACCGGCGGGTTCTTCGCCACCGCCTGCTGCCAGCGCTGATGCTCCTCTTCGCTGCCGCGATATTTATACTCCTGAAACGCCTTACGGAAATCGTGCTCGGCCAGCAGGCCGCTGAGCAGGGTTTGCAGCGGCTCAGACAGCGCATCAAACGCCGCGATACCGCTGGCCCACAGCGTATCGCCGCCGGTTTCCGGCAGCTGTTTGGCGGCAAGGATCGCCCCGGCTGGCGGCGTTTCAATAAAGGTCACGTCGGTATGCCAGTTGTCGTTGTCCGGCGGATTATTGTCGTGGGTATCCAGCACGATAATCTCTTCCACGCCCGGCGCATGCGGGTAGACCGGGTGGATATGCAAATCACCGAAGCGCAGCGCCAGCTGGCGCTGCTGCTGCGGCGTCACATGCTGGTCGCGCAGGAACAGCACCTGATGGCGGATCAGCGCGTGATAGAGCTGCTCAAACTGGCCGTCGCTCAGCGGGCGGGTCAGATCGACGTTGCTCACCAGCGCGCCGATATAAGGCCCCAGCGCTTCAATTTTAATACGTTCGTTCATTGCTGTACTCCATGCCAGGGGGTTAAACGACGCTGCAGGGCGCGCAGCCCCAGCTCCAGCGCAAAAGCAATTAAGGCGATTACCGTAATACCGGCCAGCACCACATCAGTGGCCAGGAACTCCCCCGCCGACTGCACCATAAAACCAAGACCACGGGTGGCGGCGATCAGCTCGGCGGCCACCAGCGTTGACCAGCCGACGCCCAGCCCGATGCGTAAACCGGTAAGAATTTCCGGCAGCGCACCGGGCAGCACCACATACCACAGCACCTGCCAGCGGCTGGCACCCAGGGAACGTGCGGCGCGCAGCCGCACCTGCTGGGCGCTTTTCACCCCGGCCACGGCGGACATCGCCACCGGCGCGAAGATCGCCAGATAGATCAGTAATATTTTCGAGGTTTCGCCAATACCGAACCAGATCACCATCAGCGGCAGATAGGCCAGCGGCGGCACCGGACGGTACAGCTCAATCAGCGGGTCGAGAATACCGTGCACGGTCTCGTTCAGGCCCATAAAAATGCCCACCGGCACGCCAATTGCCACTGCGGCCAGCAGGGCAATCAGAATACGCGTCAGGCTGGCCCCCAGATGCTGCCACAGCGTGGCGTCCATAAAGCCTGCCGGGCTGGCAATGGTTAACAGCTTCTGCAGCACCTGCTGCGGCGGCGGTAAGAACAGCGGGCCGATCAGCTGCAGGGCGGTAATCGCCCACCAAACTGCAATAAGCACCGTCAGGGTAGAGAGGCTCAGCGTCAGCTGGCGATTCAGCGGCCAGCGCAGGCGCAAACGACGGCGCGGTGCCACTTTTTCACTGGTCAGGGAACTCATATAAACACCTCGCGCTGATGGAACACCCGGCTGAGCACATATTCACGGCGTTCGATAAACGCCGGATCGGATTTGATCGCCCGGCAGCTTTCACCGGCAGCGTAGCGGCGGCCGAAATCCAGCGCCAGCCGCTCCGCCACCCGGCCGGGGCCTGGCGACAACAGCACCAGCTCACTGGCCAGAAATACCGCTTCTTCAATATCGTGGGTAATTAACAGGATCTGCTTGCCGCTGTCGCGCCACAGGGTCAGCAGCAGCTCCTGCATCTGTTCACGGGTAAACGCATCCAGCGCGCCAAAGGGTTCATCCAGCAGCAGCAGGCGCGGATCGGCCGCCAGCGCGCGGGCAATGCCCACCCGCTGACGCATGCCGCCGGAAAGCTGCCAGACCCAGCGCTTCTCCGCGCCCTCCAGCCCGACCTTTTTCAGCACACGTCGCGCCACCGCATGGCGTTCCGTCCTCTCCACGCCCGCCAGCTGTAAGCCGAAGGCGACGTTATCCAGCACGTTGCGCCACGGCAGAAGCCCTTCATTCTGGAACACCACGCCGCGGTCGGCACCCGGCCCGCGTACCGGCTGGCCGTCCAGCGTGATGCTGCCGCTGTCGGCCGGCAGGAACCCGGCAATCAGGTTGAGCAGCGTGGTTTTGCCACAGCCGGAAGGCCCCAGCACCACCACCAGCTCGCCGTTGCCGATCGACAGATTGATATCCTGCAGCGCAGGCTTGCCCTGATAGCTGGCGTGAAGATGAGAAACGGCAAGCATCGGCAACCTCCGGTTATTTAGTCAGCGGCTGGATAAAGCGGTCGGTAACGAAGCTGCTGTAATCGCTGCCCGCCTGTGGCACCTTGCCCTGCTCTTTCAGGAAGCCAGCGGTATCGACAATCGCTTTGTTCACCGGGCCGTTGAGCTGTTCGATCTGCTGCTGCGCGGTCAGGTAGGTATTACCCTTCACCAGCACCGGCACGTCCTCTTTCGGCACGCCGCTCAGGCGCGCCAGCTTCTCAAGGTTGTCGTCCTGCTTCAGCCACGCATCCGGGTTATCGATATAGGCTTTCTGCGGGGCCAGCGCGCTGCGGGCGAAGGCGGTGACCACCTCAGGATGCTTCTCGGCGAAGTCCTTGCGCACTACCCAGACGTCGAGCGTTGGGGAACCCCATTTGCCCACCTGCGCCGAGTCGGTTAGCACGTTGCCATCCTTCTCCAGCTGATTCACCGCCGGTGACCAGACGTAAGCACCGTCGATATCGCCGCGCTGCCAGGCCGCAATAATCGCCGGCGGCTGCAGATTCACGATCTGCACCTGGCCCGGCTTGATGCCCCAGTGTTTCAGCGAGGCCAGCAGGCTGTAATGGGTGGTGGAGATAAACGGCACCGCGATGCGCTTACCGATCAGCTCTTTCGGGTCCTTAATGCTCTTTTTGACCACCAGCGCCTCGGAGTTGCCGAGCTGGGACGCCAGCAGGAACACCTCGATCGGCACGCCCTGGCTGGCGGCTACCGCCAGCGGGCTGGAGCCGATATTGCCGATCTGCACGTCGCCGGAGGCCAGCGCGCGCACCACGCTGGCGCCGCTGTCAAACTTACGCCAGTCGACCTTTGCCCCGCTCTCTTTGGCAAACGTGCCGTCGGCCTGCGCCACTTTGGCCGGTTCTGCTGAGGTCTGATAAGCGATGGTGACATCCACCGCCTGAACGCTGAGTGCCGTCAGCGACAGTGCCGCTGCTAAAATTGAAAGTGAAAATTTACCCGCCATAGCCCGCTCCGAAAATTATTGTTATGGGTGAACCCCTCCTTTGTAACCGGGCGGCACTATCGTAATAAAGTAATTAAAAATTCTCTGTTATACCGAAATCTGCTTAGAAAAAAGACAGCAATTCAATGCAAAAAAGCGGGATTAGCCGGTGTTATAAACCGTGTACGGCCTCATTACGTTCAGGCTGGTCGCTGTGGATTCAGGTGCCCGGCGTATCGGGTCTGTCCGAAAGTGCTGATGTCGCTGTTTCAGTCCGCACCCGGCAGACGACACCGAATCTGAGGCGATGGGAGCCTGTACAGGGAGTAAAGCGTCACGGCACAGGGAGTTGCCGTGCCGGGCTGTCACGGATGACGCTTTTTGCGTCTTGACGGAGTGGACAGGCTCCCTGAGCCAGTAGCCGGAGTGACAGGCGACCAGCCCCCAGCCCTCAGCGCCAGATCAGCAGCACACAGGCGGCGGTGAGCAGCCCCATCGCCACGTTGAACAGGCGCCACGCCCGACGGCTGCGCAGAATGCGGCCGATCAGCGCCCCGAAGCCGATCCAGATAATCCCTGAGACCAGATTCACCAGCGCCATGCCGAAACTGATGGCCAGCACCGAGTGCAGATAGGCCTCCCCCGCCAGGCTGAAGCTGGCTACCGCGCCCAGCGCCATCAGCCAGGCTTTCGGGTTGATCAGCTGCAGCAGCCCGCCCTGCCAGAACGGCATCGGTGTGGCCGGGGCGGCATCGGTGTTCAGCTCTTCATACCCGGCGCTGCCGATTTTCCACGCCAGCCACAGCAGGTAGAGGCTACCGGCAATTTTCAGCAGCAGATGCAGCGCGGGATAGAGCAGGATCAGGCCACCAACGCCAAAGGCCACCATGAGCAGCATCAGCTGCATACCGATCATGATGCCCACCAGCAGCATCAGCGAACGCAGCAAACCAAACCTGGCACCGGAAGCGGTGAGTAACATATTATTAGGGCCCGGCGTGATGGCAGCGACCCAAAGAAAGCCTAACATAGATAAAAACAGACTCAGTTCCATACAACGGGCGCCTCTCACCCACTACCGATCGTTAACCCGATGAAGCTAACAGCGAGCCATGGATTCAACAAGCCCGGACGTTATAAATTTCGCCCCCCGCCCCGGCGAGGCTTTTCACCCGTTGCCGGGCGCGGCCAATCCGCACCTGCAGACGATTCTGCCGCGCCTGCTGCGCCGCCGCATTGCCCTGCGCCCCCACTGGCAGCGCCTGACCCTGCCGGACGGCGATTTTGTCGATCTGGCCTGGAGCGAAGACCCGGCGCAGGCGCGCCACAAACCGCGCGTGGTGCTGTTCCACGGCCTGGAGGGTAGTTTCAACAGCCCCTATGCCCACGGCCTGATGCAGGCATGGCAGGCGCGCGGCTGGCTGGGTGTGGTGATGCATTTTCGCGGCTGCAGCGGTACGCCGAATCGCCTGAACCGCATCTATCATTCCGGCGAAACGGAAGATGCCAGCTTCTTCCTGCGGTGGCTGCGTGAGACGTGGGGCGACGTACCGACCGCCGCGGTAGGCATCTCCCTCGGCGGCAATATGCTGGCCTGCCTGATGGGAAAACAGGGGGACGCGTGTCTGCTGGACGCCGGGGTGGTGGTCTCTGCGCCGCTGATGCTGGAGCCCTGCAGCCGGCGGCTGGAGCAGGGATTTTCCCGCGTCTACCAGCGCTATCTGCTGAACCTGCTGAAGCAGAACGCCCGCCGCAAGCTGCTGGCGTGGCCCGGTACGCTGCCGGTCGATCTGCAACAGCTGGCGTCCCTGCGCCAGCTGCGCGACTTTGATGATGCGATCACCGCCCGCGCTCACGGCTTTGCCGATGCCACCGACTACTATCGCCGCTGCAGCGCCCTGCCGCTGCTGCCCGGCGTGCGTAAACCGCTGCTGATCGTGCACGCCAGCGACGACCCTTTTATGACCCCTGAAGTGATCCCCGACCCCGCACTGCTGCCGGCCTGCGTTGACTATCAGCTGACGCAGCACGGCGGGCATGTCGGATTTGTAGGTGGAACCCTGCGTCAGCCACAGATGTGGCTGGAGCAGCGCATTCCACAGTGGCTTACCCCCTGGCTGGAGCAACGATGATTATTCCCTGGCGCGATCTTAACCCTGAAACCCTTGATAGCCTGCTGGAAGCCTTTGTGCTGCGCGAAGGCACCGACTATGGCGAGCAGGAGCGCACGCTGGCCGAGAAGGTGGACGACGTGCGGCGCCAGCTGGTCAGCGGCGAGGTAGTGCTGATGTGGTCTGAACTGCATGAAACCGTCAATATCATGCCGCGCGGCCAGTTCAGGGAGTGACGATAACGCGCTGGCCGGGTCAGGCGGCGCATGCAGCACTGGTGACATTACCGCGCCAAACGTGATACCAATGCAGCCTGGGTTCGAAGTTTAAGGGAGTTGTCCGTCATGTCAGCCAAACATCCGGTTATCGCCGTCACCGGCTCCAGCGGGGCAGGAACCACCACCACCAGCCTGGCGTTCAGGAAAATATTCCAGCAGCTTAATCTGCGCGCGGCCGAGGTGGAAGGCGACAGCTTTCACCGTTTTACCCGCCCGGAGATGGATATGGCCATCCGTAAGGCACGTGACATGGGGAAACACATCAGCTATTTCGGGCCGGAGGCTAACGATTTCGGCCTGCTGGAGCAGACCTTCGCCGGGTATGGCCGCAGCGGTAAGGGCCAGTCACGCAAGTATCTGCACACCTATGATGAAGCGGTGCCGTGGAACCAGGTGCCGGGCACCTTCACCCCGTGGCAGCCGCTGCCGGAACCGACCGACGTGCTGTTCTATGAGGGGCTGCACGGCGGCGTGGTAACGCCGCAGCACAGCGTGGCAGACCACGTTGACCTGCTGGTGGGCGTGGTGCCGATCGTCAACCTCGAATGGATCCAGAAGCTGG
Organism: Erwinia sp. B116; assembly: GCF_002865965.1. Classification (NCBI taxonomy): domain Bacteria; kingdom Pseudomonadati; phylum Pseudomonadota; class Gammaproteobacteria; order Enterobacterales; family Erwiniaceae; genus Erwinia; species Erwinia sp. B116. The sequence continues at coordinate 88,941 of NZ_JRZZ01000012.1, read as the reverse complement.
TACGTGACACCAGCGAGCGCGGCCACTCGCGCGAGGCGGTGATGGATTCGGTGGTGCGCTCGATGGAGGACTACATCAACTTTATTACGCCACAGTTCTCGCGCACCCACCTCAACTTCCAGCGGGTGCCGACGGTGGATACCTCCAACCCCTTCGCCGCCCGCGGCATTCCCTCGCTCGACGAGAGTTTTGTGGTGATCCATTTCCAGGGTCTGGAGGATATCGACTTCCCGTATCTGCTCGCCATGCTGCAGGGCTCCTTTATCTCGCATATGAAAACCCTGGTCGTGCCCGGCGGTAAGATGGGCCTGGCGATGGAGCTGATCATGGCACCGCTGGTGCAACGGCTGATCGAAGGTAAAAAAATCGTCTGAGCCCCGCCGTTCGGACGGTGGCCGTCAGGTGCGCCCGTCCATCAGCAGCCGCTGGATAAACCCGATATGCAGCTTCACGCCCAGCGGCAGCACCGCCTCATCAAGGCGGAAGTGGGGGTTATGCAGATTCCAGCAGGCCCCGATTGCCTCGTTGCCCGAACCGACAAACAGGAAGCAGCCGGGCACCACCTGCTGGTAGGCCGAAAAGTCTTCACAGCCGAACATCGGGTGCGGCAGAATTTTCAACGCCTGCTCGCCCAGCTGGGCTCGGACATTCTCTGCAGCGATCTGGCAGGCGTCGCGGTGGTTAACGCCGGTGACGTAGCCGCGCGTCCAGTTCAGCTGGTAGCTGCCGCCAGAGGCCCGGGTCAGGCCCTCCAGCATCTGCTCCATCATCTTAGGGATCTCTTCGCGCGCCTCGCGGCTTAGCGTGCGCAGCGTACCCCTGAGGTGCGCGCTGTCCGGGATCACGTTGTAGCCACCGTCGGCAAGAAAGCTGGCCACGGTCAGCACCGCGCGGTCGTTCGGGTTCAGCCGCCGCGACACCACCTGCTGCAGCGCGTGCACCACCCCCGCCCCCATCACGATCGGATCGCAGCTTTTATCCGGCATCGCCGCGTGCGCGCCGGTGCCCTGCAGGATCAGATCAAAGTTGTCGCTGGCGGCGCTGAACACCCCTTCGGTAAAACCGACGGTGCCGGTGGGAAAACCGGGCATCACGTGCAGGCCGAAGATCGTCTGCACGTCCCGCATCGCCCCCAGTTCCACCAGTTCCTGCGCTCCGCCGGGCGGTACCTCCTCGGCATGCTGGAAAACGAAGCGCACGCGTCCGGCAATCTGCGAGCGCAGCTGGCACAGCACTTTGGCCGCGCCCAACAGCATCGCAGTGTGCGCATCGTGTCCGCAGGCGTGCATCACTCCCGGATGGCGTGAGGTAAACGGCTCCTCGTTCAGCTCCTGGATCGGCAGGGCGTCCATATCCGCGCGTAGCGCAATGCACGGGCCGCTGCGCGCGCCGGTCAGCTCCGCCAGCACGCTGTTCGGCGTCAGCCGCGTCAGGGCCAATGGCCCCATCTTCGCCAGCTCCGCGGCCACGTAGTCGGCCGTCTCCTGCTCGTAAAAGGAGAGATGGGGGTTGGCATGAATATGCCGCCGCCAGGCGACCACCTGCGGTGTGACATCCTCGATCAGTGAAGCAACTGCAGCGTTCATAGTGACTCCTGATGTTGCGGTGAGATAAGCGGCCGCCGGCTGCCGGGCAGCAGCGCCAGCCCGGCAATCACGATCGCGACCATCATAAACAGGAAGCTGGTGAAGTAGTCCCCTCCGCTGGCCGCGACCAGATACCCGATGACGATCGGGCCAATAAACCCGCCGGCCACACCGCAGGCGTTAAGAAAGCCCACCGTGGTGCCCATAATGCGCGGTTCGAAACGTTTCAACGGCAGCGTAAAGGTAAAGACAAAGGTGCAGAAGGTGGCACCGTTGGTGATCATCAGAATGACAATCGTCGCCATCAGCGAGGTGGAAAAATAGATGCCGAGCA
>NZ_JRZZ01000012.1:67236-86988 GCF_002865965.1 Erwinia sp. B116 | reverse complement strand
CAGCCGCCGATAATCGACGAAGCCCACGCCCCAATACCGCCGATGGAGATGATCTCACCGGTAACGGCCATCGACAGGCCATGCTCTTTGACCAGAAAGCTGGGTAGCCAGGCCATCAGGCTGTAGGCGGGAAGATTGACGCAGACGTTGGCGATAATCAGCTGCCAGATTAGCGGATGACGAAACATCAGCCGCCAGCTACCCCGCGACGGCGCGGCCACCTCCTGTTGCTGCTGTCCGTGTTTTGGCAGTAGCACCAGCATCAGCAGCGCCACCAGCAGAAAGAGTGCGGCAAACACCATATACATCTGCTGCCAGTGCATCACCCGCAGCGCCCAGATTGCCAGCAGCGGCCCGATCACCATCGCCATTCCTGAGGAGGAGAGCAGTAGCGACTGTACAAAGGTTCGATGCTGCAGATCGAAGGTCATGGTCACCGTTTTCGCGCTGGCGCTGGGATAACCGGAGTGACCGATGCCGGCCAGCATGCGAAACAGGATCAGCCAGCCAAGGCCCAGCCCCCACCAGCCAAACAGCAGGGCACATACGCCCACCAGCGCCAGCGACATCACCAGCATCGCCCGGTAGCCCAGCCGGTCGTTTAACCAGCCGGCGGGGATCTGAAACAGGGTGTAGGAGAAAAAAAATAAGCCCGGGATCAGGCCGACCTGCTGCGGGGTGAAGTTAAACTCTGCGCGTATCGGCAGAAGCGCAAAGCCCATCACGGTTTTATCGATATAAATCAGGGTATAGCCGGCAAATAACATCAGGATCATTCCCAGGCGTGCGCGTCTATCCATTGCTGTTTCTCCTAATTAACTGAAAAGGAATCAATCAATTACGTCCGTCAGTCTCTGTCCCGCGCTGTGAGCAACATCACAACGAAACAAGCACAATGATTTAACATGTCCACAACACCAGCAGGGATTTACATCAGTCAGGTAAGATGAAATTTTCGTTGCCCTGATACGTTTCTGGCATCAGTGAAGGAGAACGGGATGCGCTATCTACCTAAAATGCAGCAGCTGCGGGTGTTTGAAGAAGTCGTGCGTCAGGGCAGTATCCGCTCGGCGGCCCGCACGCTGGCACAGTCACAGCCGGCCATCAGCCGGGCGCTGAAGGAACTGGAAAATACGCTGCAAACGGCGCTGTTTCTGCGCGGCCCTGGCGGGATCACGCTGACGCCCAGCGGCCAGCTGTTCGCGGTACGCAACCGCTTTATCCTGCAGGAGCTGCAGCGGGCGGGGGATGAAATCTACTCCGCCCAGCATCCTCAGCAGGGGAAGGTGGCGGTGGGAGTTTGCAGCCTGGTGGGCTCAACGATGCTGGCGGAGGTGGTCGAAAAATTCCGCCTGCGCCACCCGCAGGCCCGGCTAACCGTCAAAGAGGGCCTGATGCGCAGCCTGCTGCCGCTGCTGAACAGCGGCGAGATCGACTTTGCCGCCGGGCCGGTTCCCGCTGACCTTAAGCAGGAGCGGCTGGTGATCACCCCGCTCTTTCAGGTGCCGCTGTGCGTGGTCGCCAGCAAAAATCATCCGGCGCGGCGGGTGCGGGCGTTAACCCAGCTGAGCGAGCAAAAATGGCTGCTGGCAGAAGATGAGAGCGCCACGCTGTCATCGTTAAATGATGAGCTGAAACGCTTTTTTCAGGCGCTGCCGCAGCCTGCATTACGCACCAGTTCGTTACTGTCCGCCATCGAACTGGTCGAGCGTGCGGGATACCTGATGCTGTTACCGGAACCGGTGGTGAGCCGCTGGTCGCACAGCCTGGTGCAGCTGCCGATCGGCACGCTACCCGCGCTGCGGTATGGCGCGGTCTGCTCCAGCCACTCGCCGCTGACCGCCAGCGCGCAGCAGCTGTTGAAAATACTTGAGAAAGCCAGCGGGCGTGACGCGTGGCGCTGTTCTACCGGCAAAAACAGCACGCCCTCCCTTTTCCCGCTATGCTGAAGCGATACAACACAAGACAGTTATGTAAAGCTGTGCTACAAACAAAGCTGTAATATTTACTGTCACCATCATGCACGGTAAAAACGGGCCCCCTACGCGAGCCTTGCTCTGAACAGAGACCCGTATCATTTTCCCTCAGGGAAACGCTTGACTATTTCAACGCCTGGCAGGGAGAGCAGCCCCTGTTTTTGGGCTCGATGACAAAACAGAGGATAACAGCGAATGGTTCTCGGCAAACCGCAAACAGACCCGACTCTCGAATGGTTCCTGTCACATTGCCATATTCACAAATATCCATCCAAAAGCACGCTGATCCATCAGGGTGAAAAGGCAGAAACCCTCTACTACATCGTCAAAGGCGCGGTAGCGGTGCTGATCAAGGATGAAGAAGGCAAAGAGATGATCCTCTCCTACCTGAACCAGGGCGACTTTATTGGCGAACTGGGCCTGTTTGAAGAGGGGCAGGAGCGCAGCGCCTGGGTGCGCGCGAAAGCGGCCTGCGAAGTGGCTGAAATTTCCTACAAAAAATTCCGTCAGCTGATTCAGGTAAACCCGGATATTCTGATGCGTCTCTCCTCGCAGATGGCGCGTCGTCTGCAGGTGACGTCTGAAAAGGTCGGCAACCTCGCCTTCCTCGACGTGACCGGCCGTATTGCCCAGACCCTGCTCAATCTGGCCAAACAGCCCGATGCCATGACCCACCCGGATGGCATGCAGATCAAAATCACCCGTCAGGAGATCGGCCAGATCGTCGGCTGTTCCCGTGAAACCGTGGGCCGTATCCTGAAAATGCTGGAAGATCAGAATCTGATCTCTGCACACGGCAAAACCATTGTCGTTTACGGCACCCGTTAACCGATCTTAATCCTGCGGCGCGACAGGCTTCTGTCGCGCCTTTTTTATGGGTACGGTGCATGTGGCGTAGACTCATCTATCACCCTGAGGTCAACTACGCCCTGCGGCAAACGCTGGTGCTCTGTTTGCCGGTGGCGATTGGCTGGCTGTTCGGAGCCCTGCAACAGGGTCTGCTGTTCTCTTTAGTCCCCGCCTGCTGCAACAACGCCGGCCTTGATACCCTGCATAAACGCTTCTTTAAACGCCTGATCGTCGGCGGCTCGCTGTTTGCCGGCTGCAGTTTTCTGATCCAGTACGCCGGGGCACAGGGCGTGCCGCTGCCGCTGATCCTGCTGCTGATGACGATGGTGCTTGGCGTGCTGGGTGAAATCAGCCCGCTGCACGGCCGCCTGCTGCCCGCGTCGCTGATCGCCGCCATCTTTACCTTAAGCCTGGCAGGCCGGGTGCCTGTCTGGCAGCCGCCGCTGCTGTTTATCTGCGGCACCCTGTGGTACGGACTGTTTAACGGCTTCTGGTTCTGGCTGTGGAAAGAGCAGCCGCTGCGGGAAACCCTGAGCCTGCTTTACCGTGAACTGGCGGGTTACTGCGAAGCCAAATATACCCTGCTGACCCGCCTGACCGACCCCGATACCGCGCTGCCGCCGCTGCTGATTCGTCAGCAGAAGGCGGTCGACCTGATTAATACCTGCTATCAGCAGATGCATATGCTCTCCGCCGGCCGCGATCAGCACTACCGGCGGCTGACGCGCGCCTTTCAGGTGGCGCTGGATCTGCAGGAGCATATCGCCGTCAGCCTGCATCAGCCGCAGGAGGTGCAAAAGCTGGTCGAACAGAGCCATGCAGAGGCAGTGATCCGCTGGAACGCCCGGATTATTGCCGCGCGGCTGCGCACGCTGGCGGATGATATCCTCTACCATCGTTTGTCGGCGCGCTTTGGCATGGAAAAACAGCTACAGGCGCTGGAGAAGATCGCCCGCCAGCATCCTGACAATCCGGTCGGCAACTTCTGTTATTACCACTTCAGCCGTATCGCCCGCCTGCTGCGCACCCAGCAGCCGCTCTACCGCCGCGACCTGATGGCCGACCGCCAGCGCCGCCTGCCGCTGATCCCGGCGCTGAAAAGCTACCTGTCGCTGAAGTCCACCGCGCTGCGCACCGCCGCCCGTTATGCGGTGATGCTGACCTTTGCCAGTACGCTGGCGCTGTTCTTTAACCTGCCCAAACCTTACTGGGTGCTGATGACGGTGATGTTCGTCAGCCTCAACGGTTACAGCGCTACCCGGGTACGCATTCAACACCGTGCGCTGGGCACACTGGCCGGGCTGGCGGTGGCGGCACTCACCCTGCGCCTGCACGCGCCGGAGTCGGTGGTGCTGCTGCTGATGCTGGCGATTACGCTGGTGAGCTACCTGATTATCCGCCCGTTCTACGGCTGGGCCACGGTCGGCTTTACGGTGACCACGGTATGGACGCTGCAACTGCTGTCGCTGAACGGTGCCGATTTTCTGCTGCCGCGGCTGATGGATACGCTGATGGGCTGCCTGATCGCCTTTGGCGGCATGATCTGGCTGTGGCCACAGTGGCAGAACGGCCTGCTGCGGCAGAACGCGCACGACGCGCTGGAGGCGGACCAGGAGGCTTTGCGGCTGTTACTGGGCGACGAGCAGGATGCCGGCAAGCTGGCGTATCAGCGCATGCGCGTCAACCAGGCGCACAATGCGCTGTTTAACTCGCTGAACCAGGCGATGCAGGAGCCGGGCTTTAACTCACGCTATCTCTCCGACATGAAGCTGTGGGTGACCCACAGCCAGTTTATCGTCGAACATATCAACGCCATTACCATCCTGGCGCGCGAACATACCATGCTGACCCGATCGCTTGCGGAGCGCTATCTGCAGTCCTGTGAGATTGCCCTGCAGCGCTGCCAGCAGCGGCTGGAGTATGACGGACCGGGATCGGAGAGCAACGTGCTGGAAGCGCCTGAGGCGCTCCACGGCGGGCCAACCACCGTGGTCGAACGCCACGTTAAGCGCATCCTCAGCCACCTCAGCATAATGCACACTATCTCGTCGCTGACATGGAGCCAGCGCCCGCACCACGGCGGCTGGCTGCGCCGCCGTCTGGGCAAAAAAAACTGAGGGCGGGATCGCTCCCGCCCTCAGCATCACCGTTACCCACCGGCATCCGTCGCTGTCGTCGCTGCCGTTGGGGCCAGGCTAAGTGCCCGCCCGCCAGCACGCCACACGATCGTTCAGCCAGTCAGCCAGTCAGCCAGTCAGCCAGTCAGCCAGTCAGCCAGTCAGCCAGTCAGCCAGTCAGCCAGTCAGCGTGTAAAGTCGGTGAGGCTTACGCCAGCACCTTTTCCACCGCCGCCGCGAAGCGTGCCATACCTTCGGCAATGTCGGCAGGCTCAATCACCAGCGACGGAGCAAAGCGGATCACGTCAGTCCCTGCAACCAGCACCATTACCCCTTCCGCCGCCGAGGCGGTAAGGATGTCACGCGCTTTGCCGGCGTGCTGTGGCTTCAGCGCCGCGCCGATTAACAGGCCCTTGCCGCGGATCTCGCTGAACAGGTCCAGGCGGGCATCCAGCGCCTGCAGCGCCTCGACAAACAGCTGACGGCGCTCGGCCACGCCGTCCAGCACCTCAGGGGTATTGATGATATCCAGCGCCGCTTCGGCGACCGCACAGGCCAGCGGGTTGCCGCCGTAGGTCGTGCCGTGCACGCCCGGAGCCATCACCGAGGCGATCTCATTGGTGGTCAGCATCGCGCTGACCGGGAAGCCGCCGCCCAGCGCTTTCGCGGTGGTGATAATGTCCGGCTGCACGCCGTAGTGCTCATAAGCGAACAGCTTGCCGCTGCGGCCCATACCGCTCTGCACCTCGTCCAGCACCAGCAGCGCGTTGTGCTGGTCACAGAGCTGGCGCAGGCCCTGCATAAATTCCGGCGTAGCCGGCGTGACCCCGCCCTCGCCCTGAATCGGCTCGACCACAATGGCGCAGGTGTGATCGTCGATCACCGCCTTCACCGCGGCCAGATCGTTAAACGGCACGTGAATAATGTCGGCCGGTTTCGGGCCAAAGCCGTCGGAATACTTCGGCTGACCGCCAACCGACACGGTAAACAGCGTGCGGCCGTGGAAGGCGTTGTGGAAGGCAATAATCTTGCTTTTAAACGGACTGTGACGCTGGCTGACGTAGTAGCGCGCCAGCTTAAAGGCGGCTTCGTTTGCTTCCGCACCGGAGTTAGCAAAAAATACGCGGTCGGCGAAGGTGGCGGCAATCAGCTTTGAAGCCAGGCGCAGCGCAGGTTCGTTGGTAAATACGTTGCTGGTGTGCCACAGGGTATCGCCCTGGGTTTTCAGCGCCTCAACCAGCGCCGGATGGCAGTGCCCCAGCGCCGTTACCGCGATCCCACCGGAAAAATCCACGTACTCTTTTCCCTGCTGATCCCAGACGCGGCTGCCTTTTCCTTTCACCGGCACAAACTGTGCAGGTGCATAAACAGGCAAAATCACCTCATCAAAGGTCGCCCGCGTAACCGCCATTTTTTCAGCCGCCATTCCCTACCTCACCCGTTGAACGTTAAATTAACATGAAAATATAGTCATAAAATATGCATAAAAAATCACACAAAGGCAACCGTTAATCAGGTTCTGAGAAAATTTTCCAGCAGCTGATGGCCCTGCTCGCTGAGAATGCTTTCCGGGTGAAACTGCACCCCCTGCAGCGGCAGCGTGCGGTGGCGAAAACCCATGATCTCATCGGGCTGACCGTCGCGCAGCGTCCAGGCCGTCAGTTCAAACTCAGCGGGCAGCGTACCGTTTTCCACGATCAGCGAATGGTAACGGGTAACGTTAAGCGGATGATTCAGCCCGGCAAACACGCCGCCGTCATTATGCTCGATGGCCGACGTCTTGCCGTGCATCACCTGGCGCGCGCGCACCACCCGTGCGCCAAACGCCTGGGCAATCGCCTGATGCCCGAGGCAGACGCCGAGGATCGGCAGCCGGCCGGCAAAGTGGCGGATCGCCTCCAGCGAAATACCGGCTTCGTTCGGGGTACAGGGGCCGGGGGAGATCACCAGCTGACGCGGTGCCAGCTGGCTGATTTCATCCAGAGTGATCGCATCGTTGCGGCGCACGCAGACCTCCGCGCCCAGCTCGCAGAAATACTGGTAAAGGTTCCAGGTAAAGGAGTCGTAGTTATCAATAAGCAGCAGCATGAAAAATCCTGATCGACGGGTTGCCGCTTATTCTACGGATTTTAGGCCGGGCTGCAGATCTGTTTCCACCGAGGCGGGCAGAACAGTGCGGCCGGTGCAGCAGGCGTGGCCTGCCACACGGGCCGCGCGGGGAGCGTTACGGCAGGACTTTGGCGGAGAGGATCACCACCGGCGTCACCGGTACATTCTGGTACGGGCCGACGTTCTGAGTCGGAACCTGCGCAATCTTGTCAGCAACGTCCATCCCTTTCACCACCTTGCCGAACACCGCGTAACCAAAATCGCGCTGGCCGTGGTCAAGGAAGGCGTTATCCGCCACGTTAATGAAGAACTGGCTGGTGGCGCTGTCCTTCTCTGCGGTGCGCGCCATGGAAATGGTGCCGCGCTTGTTCAGCAGGCCGTTATCCGCTTCGTTCTTGATCGGCGCGTTGGTCGGCTTCTGCTGCAGATCCGTGGTAAAGCCACCGCCCTGCAGCATAAAGCCCGGGATCACGCGGTGGAAAGTGGTGTTGTTATAAAAACCACTGTTCACATAATCGACAAAGTTTTTTGCTGAAATCGGGGCTTTCTGGTTGTTCAGCTCCAGCTCAATGTTGCCGGCTGAGGTGGTCAGCAGCACGTGCGCATCCCCTTTTGCGGCCAGCGCAGAAGCAGAGAGGGTAGAGAGCGCGAGAACGGCCGCCATGGCGGTCAAAGTACGTTTCAACATGAAAGATTCCTTACGGGGGGCGATAAGCCATAAAAGCACAGCTGATTGTAAAGAGGCACCCGGTGCCGCGCCAGTGTTTTACCTTTATTTACTCAGCCGGGCCGCCGGCGCAAACGTTATCGCATTGCACGAAACGGTGATCCTGATCACATTATGAATGAAATATGAAAATTAATGTTTCAGTAAAGATTTATGCAGATCACGAATATCGTTAAACTTCCCCGGCAACTCCCCGGGCGCCCTGCCCGTTGACTTCCTTCTAACAGGTTTCCACTATGACTAATCGCGATCGAATTGGGCTTACCTGGATCAGCTTTTTCTCCTACGCGTTGACGGGTGCTGTGGTCATCGTCACCGGCATGGTACTGGAGAATATTGCTGCCTGGTTCCATCTGCCGGTAGCGCAGATGAGCAACACCTTTACTTTCCTGAACGCCGGTATCCTGCTTGCCGTGTTCCTGAACGCCTGGCTGATGGAGATCGTGCCGCTGAAGCGCCAGCTGATGTTTGGCTTCGTGCTGATGATCCTGGCGATCGCCGGCCTGATGACCACCCACAGCCTCAGCGTGTTCTCTCTGTGCATGTTTGTGCTCGGCGTCGTCAGCGGTATCACCATGTCGATCGGTACCTTCCTGATCACCCACATGTACCAGGGCCGTCAGCGCGGGTCCCGCCTGCTGTTTACCGACTCGTTCTTCAGCATGGCCGGTACCATCTTCCCGATTATCGCCGCCGCCCTGCTGGCGCGTGCGCTGCCGTGGTACTGGGTATATGCCTGCATAGGAGTGATCTACGTGGCGATCTTTATTCTCGCGCTGTGCTTCGAATTCCCGGTACTGGGTAAAAAGAGCCACAGCGGACAACCGGTGGAAAAAGAAAAGTGGGGCATCGGCGTTGGCTTCCTGTCGATTGCGGCGCTGTGCTACATCCTTGGCCAGCTCGGCTTTATCGGCTGGGTGCCGCAGTATGCCACCAAAGAGATGGGCATGGATATCACCCAGGCCGGTACGCTGGTGGGCAACTTCTGGACCGCCTATATGGTCGGCATGTGGGCGTTCAGCGCCATTCTGCGCTTCTTCGATCCGCAGCGCATCCTCACCGTACTGGCGCTGGTGGCCACCGGGCTGATGTACTGGTTTATCTCCAGCAGCGATGCCTCGATGCTGAAGTGGATTATGATCTGCCTGGGCTTCTTCTCCAGCGCCATCTACACCACCATCATCACCCTCGGCTCGCTGCAGACTAAGGTCTCTTCGCCGAAGCTGGTGAACTTTATCCTGACCTGCGGCACCGTCGGTACCATGCTGACCTTCGTGGTCACCGGCCCGATCGTCGAGAAAGGCGGCGCACACGCGGCGCTGGCGACCGCCAACGGGCTGTATGCCGTGGTGTTCATCATGTGTCTGCTGCTCGGCTTCGTCAGCAAGCACAAGCAGCACGGGCATATGGGTTCCCACTAAAACAAAAAAGGCCGGAAGCGATTCCGGCCTTTTTTATGCGGCGCTGTTATCGCTCATCCAGACGCTGTCGATGCGGATTTCAAAATCGGTATACAGCGCACGCGGTTTTATTGAATTTCCCCGCTTTTCCAGATGTACAAAACCATAGCCGCTCAGCGTTTTCAGCGTGACGGATAAATTGCTCACCTGCCTGCCAGACAGCCGGGCCAGCGCGCTGATCGTTTGCGGCTGCTGCTCTGCCATCAGCCGTAACAGCGCGATATTTTCATTGCTGAGGATCTGCCCGATGGCGTTCACCGAAGCAAACCAGACTTTCGGTTCATCCGGCAGCGGCTGATATTTGCCTGAGGCAATCGCCAGCATCCGCTTTCTCAGAATCTGTTCAGGGATCACACCGATTAATGCTTTCATCATTTACCTCTATCCTCACTGACAACGCGATCTACTGCGGCAAAAAAATCATCTAAAAGCTGAGCGGCAGAGTGAAAGAAATAGGGATAACCCGGATCGATTGAGTTTCGGTGCAGATGGTCATACACCACCAGACGCGCAGGGAACCCCCCTTTTTTGGGAGGATCGATCGCATGTGCATTATCCATCCCGAAAACGCGATGGTTGTAGCGGTTATGCAGAGTCAGGTTGTAGCGGATACCATGCGGTCTGAACCGTGATTTCTCAACGCCATAGGCCTCGATTTTCCACCAGTAGCCGTTATCCAGCGTGAACTGGTAGCCATGCATATCAAGCAACGTTCGTAAGCCATAATCTTCCTGATCCATTCTGTCACCCCATATCCTTATGGGCGGATCATAACATCAGAATAAGGACATTCAATCTCCCGCGCCAGAAACAGCACAAAGAGGCTTTGCATACATAGCCAAAGGGCCGTAAGTCCGGATTATGGGTACAAGGGACGTTCAGAGGAGGTGGAGGTAGAAGTGGAAGGAAGTAGCGGGCCGCCTGACGGCCCGCGGGTAAGGATTACGGCTGGGCGACGAAGCCAATCGCTTCGTATACCTTCTTCAGCGTCTCCTGCGCGCGGGCGCGGGCTTTGGCCGCTCCGTCACGCATCACCTGCTCAAGGAAGGCTTCATCGTTGCGGTAACGATGGTAGCGCTCCTGCAGCTCGCTGAGCATCGCGGAAACGGCGTCCGCTACCGCGCCCTTCAGGTGGCCGTACATCTGGCCTTCAAACTGTTTTTCCAGCTCGGCTACCGGAGTGCCGGTCACGCCGGAGAGGATATCCAGCAGGTTAGAAACGCCCGGTTTCTCTTTCACGTCGTAACGCACCACCGGCGGCTCGTCGCCGTCGGTCATCGCACGTTTGATCTTCTTGACCACCGACTTCGGATCTTCCAGCAGGCCAATCACGTTGTTGCGGTTGTCGTCGGACTTGGACATCTTTTTGGTCGGCTCCAGCAGCGACATTACGCGCGCGCCGGATTTAGGAATAAACGGCTCCGGCACCTTAAAGATCTCGCCGTACAGCGCGTTGAAACGTGAAGCGATATCGCGACTCAGCTCGAGGTGCTGCTTCTGATCGTCGCCCACCGGCACCTGGTTGGTCTGGTACAGCAGGATATCCGCCGCCATCAGCACCGGATAGTCAAACAGCCCGGCGTTGATGTTCTCTTCGTAGCGTGCGGACTTATCCTTGAACTGGGTCATGCGGCTCAGCTCACCAAAATAGGTGTAGCAGTTCAGCACCCAGCCGAGCTGCGCGTGCTCGGGCACGTGGGACTGAACGAAGATGGTGCTTTTTGCCGGATCGATACCGCAGGCCAGGTAGAGCGCCAGCGTATCCAGCGAGGCTTTACGCAGCGCCACCGGATCCTGACGAACGGTGATCGCATGCATATCCACGATGCAGTAAACGCAGTGATAGTCGTCCTGCATCTGAACCCACTGACGCAGCGCACCCATATAGTTGCCGATGGTCAGTTCACCTGAAGGCTGTGCGCCGCTGAATACGATGGGTTTGCTCATGATAGTCATCCTGATAATGGCAGCCCGAGTGCGGGCAATAAATCGTTAAAGTGATCGAGCGTGAGGTCCGGCTGGCTGGTGGCGATCGGCTCACCGTGGTTGTAGCCGTAGGTCATACCGATGCAGGGACATCCCGCCGCCTGCGCCGCCAGAATATCATTGCGTGAGTCGCCGACAAACAGCAATTCCGCGGGCAGCAGGCCAAACTGACCCAGCACCATAAACAGCGGCGCCGGGTGCGGCTTTTTCACCGGCACATCATCACCGCCGATAATCAGCGAGAAGTAGCTGTCGATGCCGAGGGACGCCAGCAGCGGCGCGACAAACGGCGTGGGTTTGTTGGTGACCAGCGCCATCGGCAGGTTGTGTGCCGCCAGCACGGCCAGCGTCTCACGCACCTGCGGATAGAGCAGGCTACCGCTGTTGACGCTCTGTGCGTAGTGTTTATCCAGCAGCAGGCGCGCCTCGCGCAGGTATTCAGGCTGCGGTGCATGGCCCTGCGCCCAGGTCAGCGCACGTTCAATCAGCACGTCGGCGCCGTTACCAATCCAGGTGGCCACCCGTTCGAGGCCGGCCACCGGCAAATCCAGCTCGGTTAAAGCCGCGTCCACCGCGGCCGCCAGGCCCGGCGCGCTGTCGGTCAGCGTACCGTCAAGATCAAACGCCAGCGCGCGAGGTTTAGTGAAACGCGCCATGATGAGATTTCTCCAGTTCGGTACGCATTTCGTCGATCACTTTCTTGTAGTCAGGATGACCAAAAATGGCCGAACCGGCGACAAACATATCGGCACCCGCCGCTGCGATCTCAGCAATATTATCGACCTTCACGCCGCCATCCACTTCCAGGCGAATATCAAAGCCGCTCTGGTCGATCAGCTTGCGCACCTGACGCAACTTGTCGAGGGTGCCGGGGATAAACGACTGGCCGCCAAAGCCCGGGTTGACCGACATCAGCAGGATCACATCCAGCTTGTCCATCACATAGTCGAGAATGCTCAGCGGCGTCGCCGGGTTGAGCACCAGGCCCGCTTTACAGCCGTGCTCTTTAATCAGCTGCAGCGTACGGTCAACGTGTTCAGAGGCTTCAGGGTGGAAGGTGATATAGCTGGCGCCGGCTTTAGCGAAGTCCGGCACCAGACGGTCAACGGGTTTGACCATCAGGTGCACGTCGATCGGCGCGGTAATGCCATAATCGCGCAGCGCTTTCAGCACCATTGGCCCCATAGTGAGGTTGGGCACGTAGTGGTTATCCATTACGTCGAAATGCACCACGTCACCGCCAGCGGCAAGCGCCTTCGCCGTGTCTTCACCCAGGCGGGCAAAATCTGCGGCCAGAATCGATGGGGCAATTAAAAACTTTTTCATTCGTTTCTCCCAAATCACTTCATGGTTTTTTACCGACGCCGCTGTACAGCGCCAGAAGCTCACTCACCTTACTACGCGTGGTGCCGCTGCGGCTGATCGAGCGTCGCACCTTAATTTCGTGCAGTTTCGCCTGATGATACCACTCACGCGTCAGCGGCGTGTCATGGTTGGAGATCAGCACCGTAACGCTCTCACTCGCCAGCGTCATCGCCAGCTCGGCCAGATGCTGCTGCTCGCGCAGGCTGAAACTGTTGGTGTGGTAGGCCGTAAAATTGGCGGTGGCGGACAGCGGCGCGTACGGCGGATCGCAGTAGACCACCGTGCCCGGCAGCGCCTTGGTCAGCGTAGCATCGTAGGATTCACAGACAAAGATCGCCTTCTGCGCCCGTTCAGCAAAGCCGTAAAGCTCCTCTTCCGGGAAATAAGGCTTACGATAACGACCGAAAGGCACGTTGAACTCGCCGCTCAGGTTATAACGGCACAGGCCGTTGTAGCAGTGGCGATTCAGGTACAGGAACAGCAACGCACGCCGGTATGAATCACGGCTGAGGTTGAACTCCCGCCGCAGGGCATAGTACACCTCCGAATCATTCACTTCCGGGGTAAACAGTGCACGTGCGTCGCCGACAAACTCGTCGGTGCGGTCTTTAACGATGTTATAGAGGTTAATCAGGTCGCTGTTGATATCAGCCAGAAGATAGCGCGGATACTGCGTATTGAGAAAGACCGACCCGGCACCGACAAACGGCTCGATCAGACAGTCCCCTTCCGGCAGATGGCGACGGATGTCGTCCAGTAGGGGATACTTCCCTCCTGCCCACTTCAAAAAAGCGCGATTTTTTTTCATGCCGTCGTTAATTATTTTTACTCATCAGGCTGTGGTTACACCGACAGCATATCTGCGCTCAGAACTGTCCACGTGCCTGCGGCACGCTCACACACTTCAGTAATCGCCGGGTTGCCCCGGCGGAGAATTATTTTCCGGCTTCTTTTTTCACCTGGCTGACCGGCTTCACCCAGGGGTTCTGCGCCCGGACTTCAGCAGGTAATGTCGCGACAGCGCGTTTGGCATCGGCAGAGGTGGCATAAGAACCACTGACCAGCACGTACCACGGCTGACCGTTACGCGTGGTCTGATAGACATGGTAGCCGTTGAGATTCTGCTTTCTTGCCCAGGCGTTCAGCGTATCTGAACGGGATGCGCTGCTCAGCTGCAGGGTGAAATTCCCGCCAGGCGTTGAACCGCCTGCGGCCACCGGGCTTCTGCTGGCGGTGTTGCTGGCGGCACTGGTGCCGGTGCTGCGGCTGGCGGTGTTGCTGGCGGCACTGGTGCCGGTGCTGCGGCTGGCAGGAGCGCTGCTGGCGGCATGATTAACCGTACTGCGCGCCGTGGACTGGGGTTTGCTTTCAGCGTGAGCCGCTTTGCTGTTGGGCTTATGCGCCGCCGCAGGTTTGCTGCTCTGCTGCGCGCCAACGGACGAACCGGCCAAGGCACGGCTGCCCGCACCTGCGGCTACGGTAGCCGGAGCCACCGGCAGGGTGGAGTCGCCGATGCCGCTCTGGGCTGCCGCATCCACCTGCCCCTGCTGATTGCTCAGGGCGTTATTCAGATCGCCCGGCAGCTCGACCCGCTGCTGATTTTGCGGTGTTGGCAGTGCCTGCGCTTCGGTTGGGCTGGACGCAATCTGCGGCGCGCTCAGCTCCTGTGGCGAGCTGCCCTGGCCGCTGGTCAGCGGGCCTTCAGCCGCTGCCGGAGAGGGGGATGAACCACTCATCGACGAGGAGCCAGAAAGGTCGATATTTTTCTCTGCGCTGCCGCTGGCCGGTGTGTTGCCGCCACTCTGTGCCGTGCTGTTGTCCGGCGACTTCAGCGCCGATCCAATCCCCACCACCAGCAGGATCAGCACCAGGATACCGATCGCCATCATCATATGCTGACGTGATACCGGTACCTTTGGCGCAGCGGAAGGCGTTTTACGGGGCCGCGTAGGTCGGCGATCGCTGGTGTCAGGTTTTAACTCGTCTTCCGGTTTAAACTCGTCCATTTAATCTCCTCCCATAGAGCAGCAAAGCCGTTCAAACCCTGTGAACGGCCGTAACATCTGAAGATGAACCCGCGGCAGAGCGCGGGTGGATATCACGGCTTCAGACAATCCTGAACAGAAGCCAGCACCATATCATGTGGCACATCACTACGCACTTCGGCCTGGCCTACCTTTAACGGCAGGACCAGACGCAGTTTACCGCCGATCACTTTTTTATCACGCATCATCAGTGGTAAATAGTCGGCGGGAGCCATGCTTTCCGGGCCATGTACCGGTAATCCGGCACGCTGCAGCAGCGCAATAACCCTTGCCACGTCTTCGGCAGTGAACTGACCCAGGCGCTGTGCGTTACGCGCGGCCATCACCATACCGGCCGCCACAGCCTCACCGTGCAGCCAGTTGCCGTAACCCATAAAGGTTTCGATCGCATGACCGTAAGTATGGCCCAGATTAAGCAGCGCGCGTTGCCCACGCTCATGCTCATCGGCCGCCACCACTTCCGCTTTCAGTTCGCAGCAGCGGCGGATGCAGTAAGCCATTGCGCCAGCATCCAGCGCCAGCAGATCGTCGATATGCTGTTCCAGCCAGCTGAAAAACTCGCCGTCGAGGATGATGCCGTACTTAATCACTTCCGCCAGGCCAGAGGCCAGCTCGCGCTTCGGCAGCGTTTTCAGGCAGTCGAGATCGATAATAACCGAGGCCGGTTGATAAAACGCCCCGATCATGTTTTTACCCAGCGCATGGTTCACGCCGGTTTTACCGCCAACGGAGGAATCCACCTGTGATAACAGCGTGGTGGGGACCTGAATAAAGCGCACGCAGCGCTGATAGCTGGCGGCAGCAAAACCGGTTAAATCACCGATCACTCCACCACCCAGCGCGACCAGCGTAGTATCACGGCCGTGGGGTTTAGACAGCAGCGCGGTAAACACCTGGTCCATCACGGCCAGCGTCTTATGCTGTTCACCGTCGGGCAGGATCACGCTGTCGACCAGCACGCCGGCACCTTCAAGGCGTGCGCGCACGACGTCCAGATAGAGAGGAGCCAGGGTCTGGTTGGTCACCAGCATAACCTGATCGCCTGCCTTCAGTGGCCAGAATGAAGCCGGGTCGTTAAACAATCCGGCGGCGATAGTAATGGGGTAACTGCGCTCCCCCAGCGTTACTGTAATCCTCTCCATGACGCCATATCACCTTTTGTGCGCTGCCCATGACAGGGCATCAGAGCGTTATCAGCTCTTCTCCAGCATATTGATAATCTGATTAGCGACCACTTTCGCACTCTGATCGTCGGTGCGGATGGTAACGTCAGCAATCTCTTCATACAGCGGGTTGCGTTCGTCAGCTAAGGCTTCCAGCACTTCACGTGGCGGAGAGGCCACCTGCAGCAACGGACGCTTTTTATCGCGCTGAGTACGTGCCAGCTGCTTTTCGATGGTCGTTTCAAGATAGACCACCACGCCACGAGCGGAAAGACGGTTGCGCGTTTCGCGAGACTTGACGGAACCGCCACCTGTCGCCAGCACAATGCCCTGTTTTTCAGTGAGTTCGTTAATGATTTTTTCTTCGCGGTCGCGGAAGCCGTCTTCGCCTTCAACGTCGAAAACCCAGCCCACATCCGCTCCGGTACGTCGCTCAATTTCTTGATCGGAATCGAAAAATTCCATATTGAGTTGCTGAGCTAATTGACGCCCAATAGTGCTTTTGCCGGCACCCATAGGCCCAACCAGAAAGATATTGCGTTTCTCTGCCATTTTTTCGATATAACTAAGACAATTCGTTGATGATACCCCACCCTAAACCAGGCAGGACATGAACTGAAACCTCATGAGCGATAGTGCGAGAGTCAGACTAAAAATTATCTCAACACTGAAGGTGTTTTGGCAACCGATTAAATTTACCTTGCCCATTGCACACAGAACTGTCGCGCGTTTCAGTCCGCTTCATTTATCAGCCGGATGTGGTTGCAGCGGCTACGCCGGTTGCGCACGATAAAAAACGGTTAAAATGCATACGCTAATGGGCCGCTGGCCCGTAATTCAAAATCGCTAAACCTTGTAAGCTAATTCCGCCCTTGCGTCAAACGTAACCGTTACCAATTCCGGAAAAAACATGCTGGTGCTTCAGTTTGGTTCAAAATTCGCATTAATCGCTGCGGATCAGCCTTGGTGTGATGAAGATCACCAATTCTCGCCTTTTCTGCTCACGAACACCGTGCCGGAACAGGGCGCCCAGCAGTGGAATATCCCCGAGCAACGGTACCGCTCTCCGGCCGGCAGCGCTCTCCTGCTGGAAAATACCGCCCAGCGCCAGCGTCTGGCCATCCTTCAGCGTCACCTGGGTGGTGATCTCCTGTTTATCGATGGTCAGCACCTCGCTGTCACCGCTGCGCATCGTGCGCCCGGGCACGTTCTGCGTGATGTGCAGCTTCAGCAAAATACGTCCGTTGGCCTGCACCGCCGGGGTCACCTCCATGCCCAGCACCGCCTCTTTAAACTCCATGGTGGTCGAGCCACTGTTACCGGTCGCCACTTCATACGGGATCTCAGTGCCCTGCTTGATGCTGGCTGTCTGCTGGTGCGAAGTAAACAGGCGCGGGCTGGCGATGATATCCGCCTGATGCTCACGCTCCAGCGCGCTGAGCTCCAGCTCCAGCAGGCGGCCGTTCAGCCGTGCGAGGGTAAAACCGGCCGCCGCCGCGGGCCGCGCCACACCGAGGTCAACGCGCAGCTGGCTGGCACGCAGGGCGTCAGCGACCGGCGGCTCGCCGCCCAGCCCCCAGTTAACGCCAAGCTCACGCAGGCTCTCTTCACTCAGGGTAACAATCTGCGCGGCCAGCTCGATCTGCTGTAGCGGCACGTCAAGCGAGCGCAACCAGCGGCCGGTCTGCTCTAACGCCTGCGCCGTGTCGCGCAGCAGCAGCGTGTTGGTACGGGTATCCAGCGTTACCGACCCGCGTGGCGTCATCAACTGCGCACGTTCACTCTGCAGGCTGGCATTGACCACGCTGGCATCGGCATGCTGCAGCGTCAGGCTCAGCGTCTGCAGCGGCATACGGCGCTCGCGATCTTCCCGTTGCTGCTCGGCCTCACGCTGCTTCTCCTGCTGCCGGCCGGGGGGATAGATCAGCATCACGTTGCCCTGCTGTTCCAGGCTAAGCCGCCCCAGCTTCAGTACCAGTTGCAACGCCTGACGCCAGGGCACCCCCTCCAGGCGCAGGCTGATGCGCCCCTCCACGCCGGGTGCCAGCATCAGGTTAAGCTGCTGGTAGTCGGCCAGCGCCTGCAGCACCTGGCCCACCGGCGCATCATCAAAGTTAAGCGACAGCGGCACGCGCCCGGCCTGCGGCCTGCGTTCATCGGGCAGCGTTCGTTTAGCCAAAGAACTGCGTTCAGCGGGCAGCGTCCGCTCAGCCAAAGAACTGCGTTCAACTGGCAGCGTCCGTTTAGCCAAGGAGCTGCGTTCAGCTGGCAGCGTCCGTTTAGCCAAAGAGCTGCGTTCAGCTGGCAGCGTCCGCTCAGCTACCGGAGGGCGGTCAGCCAGCAGCACAGGCTTAGCCAACGGCGTACGTTCAGGTTCAGCCAGCGCCGGACCGCTGAGCGCCAGCGCCAGCAGCAGCAGTGGGATTGGTAGTCTGTCCACGGTTTCTCTCCTTGAGTGCCAGCCTCAGCGGCGGCGGGCAGCCGTTATCTGCGCCCAGCGTGATGCTGAACCGGGCAATCTCCACCACCTGCCAGCGGGTCCCCGGCAGAGTTTCACCGGCCCGCAGCCGCAGCCGGGTCGCCGGCGGGGCCACCAGCCAGGCATGAAACTCGCCCGGCTGGCCAATCACCCCCTGCAGTTGCCAGCCCAGCCGTTCGGCGGCCTGCAGCTCACAGCGGGCCAGCGCCGGCGGGGCAAAAGGGTCACGCAGAGTCCCCCCCTCCCCGGCCAGTAACGGCCCCGGCAGCAGCAGGGAAAGTATGAAGGTCGCTCCACACACCTTATGCAGTGGGCAGCGTGGTATAGCCGCACAAAGCCTGTTAAGCAGCCGACAGCGCGATATGGCTGCACAAAGCCCATCAGGCAGCCGACAGATCGTGGTAGCCGCTCTGAGCGGCACCCTCAGCCAGCGGTAACGCGTGCTCATCGCGCGCCCCCGGCATCCTGTTCCGTCACCAGCGTCAGCAGCAGACGCAGCGCCTCGGCGTTACCGTGCAGCGAAAGCCGTACGATCGACACCGGCGGCCGCAGCGTGGTCAGATAATCCAGCAGCCGGATAAACTGCGGCCACTGCAGCGTCAGCGCCAGCTCCCCGCCCTGTGGGCCGGGCTGCCAGTGCTGCAGCCGCGCGCCGCTTTCACTCAGCAGTGCGGGCAGGGAGAAGTCGCGCCGTGACTCACCAGCCGCCTGCAGTTGCTCTAGCCTGGCGCGAAGCGTGCTCAGCGCCGGTATTTTTTGCAGCTGTTGCAACTGCAAACGATAACGCAGCAGCGCCTGACGCTGCTGGTGTGCCAGCTGGTCAGCCTGCTGCAGCACCGGGCTGGCTCCCCACAGCCACCCCAGCGCCGCCAGCACAGCCACCAGCGCCAGCACGCTGGCGGTTTTCAGCCACCACGCGGCCTGCAGCCACCTGAGCAGATAACGTTGAGTCATGCGTGTTCCCCCTGTCGCCTGCAAACCGGCAAAAAATACGTCACTGTCGCTCGTTCTGTCGTCAGCCGGACAGATAAGCCCGGATCATGAAGGTTCTCCTGCAGCCCGCCCAGCCGGCAGTCCTGAATCACGGGGACGCCGGTTGACGCAAATGAACCTGCAGGCTGAAATGCACCTCGTCCTCTGCGTTACGCACCACGCTGCCGGACGTGACCTGCTGCACCCAGCTCAGCTGCCCGAGACGGTCACGGAACCTGTGCACGCCCGCAACGCCACGGCTGGCACCTTGCAGCTGCACGCCAGCGGTGCCTGTTTTCAGCTCGCTCAGCCACACCCCGGCAGGAATGACCTGCGCTATCCGTTCTGCAACATCCCGCCACAGCAGAAGCCGTTGCAGCCGCTGCTGCTGCTGCAGGCGCTGCAGTTGCAGAGCGTTCAGCGGCTGCAAAACGGCCTGCGTGCGCGCCTGCAGTGCGGCGGCCAGCCGCTGCGCCTCGACGCAGGTTGCCAACAGCGCCTTCT
>NZ_JRZZ01000012.1:35973-67226 GCF_002865965.1 Erwinia sp. B116 | reverse complement strand
GTTAAGCTGATGCTGCCACTGCAGCCACAGACCCGGCAGGGCACTCAACAACGGCAGAGCCACCAACAGCAGCAGACACCAGCGCCGCCACTGCCGCCGCAGGCGCTGCGTGCGCCACGGCAGCAAATTGACCGGCACCATCAGCGATCCTCCGGGCGCAGCGCCAGCCCGATCGCCAGCGAAAAAGCACCGGCACAGGCAGGCAACGGCGGCTGCCAGAAGCGCATCGCCTGCAGCGGTGACAGCGCCAGGGTGCCCGGCGGCGGCGGCTCCGCCAGCGCCGAGCTGTACCAGATCTCACCCGCCGCCGGCAGCTTACTCAGATGCAGGCTGCCAAAGTCTGCCGCCTCCTCCAGCGCACACCATCCCCACGGCTGTTCTGCATGCTGCGGTGCATACCACAGCCAGTGATCGCTGGTGCGGTGTACCAGCGTGGCGTGAGGGTCAAGGTTCAGGGTACCGGCCAGCACGCCGAGTGCACCGGGGGTCAGTTCCAGCACCTGCGGCACTAGGCCGGCCTGCTGCAGACAACTGACCCAGCTGTGTAACGCTTCCTGGCGGGTGGCGGTCAGCATCAGTTGCCCGGCGGCCGCAGAGCGGTAATCCAGCGCCAGCGCCTCCGGCTCGATCGGGAACAGCTGACGCGCCGCCGCGGTGATATAGCGGTGGCGATCGGGTTCGTGCAGGCGCATCGCCGGCAGGCTCAGCGGGCGCTGCATTACCGGATGTGGCGGGAACCCCACCCGTAGCGAAAAGCGGCCCGGCAACAGCCGACGCCAGCGCTGCAACAGCGCGCTAACGATGTCCGGACGTTGCATGAGGCCATTTCTTAACGTATCTTGCGGCAGGTCGTGTTGCCACCAGTGGCGGAGCTGCCAGCCGTTGCGGCGTTGCTGAACGGCAAGGGCACACAGCTGCCCGTTTTGAATATCCAGCCCGATCTGCCATATCTGAAGAGCCATGCGGCGATCTCCTTATCGTCAGTTTTAAAAGGACGTATCCAAGCTACTGGCTAGCCTTTATACTACCGCGCGATTGTTTATAAACTGCCCAATCGACTTTAAATGGGAAATATCAGGTGAAGTTCGTAAAGTATTTATTGATCCTTGCAGTGTGTTGCATTTTGCTGGGAGCAGGCTCGATCTATGGTTTATACAAATACATAGAGCCGCAGCTGCCCGACGTCGCCACGCTGAAAGATGTGCGTCTGCAGACGCCGATGCAGGTGTTCAGCGCAGACAACGAGCTGATCGCCCAGTACGGTGAAAAACGCCGTATCCCCCTGACGTTGCAGCAGATGCCGCCGCAGCTGGTGAAGGCCTTTATTGCCACCGAAGACAGCCGCTTTTATGAGCACCACGGCGTCGATCCGATCGGCATTTTCCGTGCTGCCAGCATTGCGCTGATGTCAGGGCACGCCTCGCAGGGTGCCAGTACCATCACCCAGCAGCTGGCGAGGAACTTCTTCCTCAGCCCCGAAAAAACGCTGACGCGCAAAATCAAGGAAGCTTTCCTGGCGATTCGTATCGAACAGACGATGAGCAAAGATGAGATCCTTGAGCTGTACCTGAACAAGATCTACCTCGGCTACCGCGCCTATGGCGTGGGCGCGGCGGCGCAGGTCTACTTCGGTAAAAACGTCGATGAGCTGTCGCTGAGCGAAATGGCGATGATTGCCGGCCTGCCGAAAGCGCCGTCGACCTTTAACCCGCTCTACTCCCATACCCGGGCGGTGCAGCGCCGTAATACGGTGCTGGCGCGCATGCTGGACCAGCAGTACATCACCCAGTCACAGTATGATGAGGCGCGTAACACGCCGCTGGTCGCTAACTACCACACGCCGGAGATCGCCTTCGGCGCCGCGTATCTGACCGAAATGGTGCGCCAGGAGATGGTTAAGCGTTACGGTGAAGACGCCTACAACGACGGCTACAAGGTCTACACCACCGTCACCCGCAAGCTGCAGCTGGCCGCGCAGGACGCGGTACAGAACAACGTGATCGCCTACGATATGCGCCACGGCTACCGCGGCCCGGCCAGCGTGCTGTGGCAGGCCAGCCAGCCGGCCTGGGGCCATGCGGAGATCGTGAAGACCCTGAGAGCGCTGCCGGTCTATGGCCCGCTTAATCCGGCGGTGGTCACCCAGGCGAGCAGCGAGCAGGCCAGCGCCACGCTGCGTGACGGCAGCATCGTCAGCCTCGATCTGGCGGCCGTCCGCTGGGCGCGTCCGTTTAAGTCGGATACGCTGCAGGGCGCCACACCACGCTCCGTGAGCCAGGTGCTGCAACCCGGCCAGCAGATCTGGCTGCGCCAGGTGGACAACGCCTGGCAGCTCGCCCAGGTGCCGGACGTCAACTCCTCGCTGGTGTCGCTCGATCCCAACGACGGTGCCGTGCGCGCGCTGGTCGGCGGCTTCGACTTCAACCTCAGCAAATTTAACCGCGCCACCCAGGCGCTGCGTCAGGTCGGTTCGAACATCAAACCCTTCCTGTATACCGCAGCGATGGATCGCGGCCTGACGCTGGCCTCGATCCTCAACGACGTGCCGATCTCGCGCTGGGATGCCGGTGCCGGTGCCGACTGGCGGCCGAAAAACTCACCGAACACCTACGCCGGGCCAATCCGCCTGCGTCAGGGGCTGGGTGAGTCGAAAAACGTGGTGATGGTGCGCGCCATGCGCGCCATGGGCGTCGACTACGCCGCTGAGTATCTGCAACGCTTCGGCTTCCCGGCGGAAAATATCGTGCATACCGAATCGCTGGCGCTGGGCTCGGCCTCCTTCACCCCGCTGCAGATGGTGCGCGGCTATTCGGTGATGGCCAACGGTGGTTTCCTGGTCGATCCGTACTTTATTACCCGCATTGAGAACGAGCAGGGTGACAAGGTCTTTGAGGTCAAACCGAAAATCGCCTGCCCGCAGTGCAATCTGCCGGTGATTTACGGCGAGACCCAAAAGGCGGTGGCGCTGAGCGAAGACAGCGTGGAAAACGTGGCGGTATCGCAGGAGAAAACCAACTTTGCCGTATCGCAGCCGCAGCTGGGCGAAGTCACTCAGCAGCAGGTGCAGCAGGACGGTGAGCAGCAGTATGCGCCACACGTGATCAACACTCCGCTGTCGTTCCTGATCAAAAGCGCGCTGAACTCGAACATCTTCGGCGAGCCCGGCTGGATGGGCACCGGCTGGCGTGCCGGCAAGGAGCTGAAACGCAACGATATCGGCGGCAAAACAGGCACCACCAACAGCTCGAAGGACGCCTGGTTCTCCGGCTACGGCCCTGGCGTGGTGACCTCGGTGTGGATTGGTTTTGACGACCACCGCCGCGATCTGGGGCGCACCACTGCGTCAGGGGCGATCAAGGAGCAGATCTCCGGCTACGAAGGCGGGGCCAAGAGTGCTCAGCCGGCGTGGGATGATTATATGAAAAGCGCGCTGGATGGCGTACCGCTAGAGCCACTGACGCCGCCGCAGGGCGTGGTGACGGTGAATATCGACCGCGGCACCGGTAAGCTGGCCAACGGTGGCGGCAACACCCGCCAGGAGTACTTTATCGAGGGCACCCAGCCCACCGAATACTCCGTGCACGACACCGGTACCACGCTTATTGATAACGGCGAAAGCCACGAGCTGTTCTGATCGAATGATGCCGGGCCAGCCCGGCGGTTCAGCGATACAGGCCGGGGCAACCCGGCCTTTTTTTTATCTCCGCGCCCGATCCTGAATAACGTTGTGATTGCGCGTTTACTACAAAGGCGTCACCGCTGTATGACTGCGCGTACCGCGTTTACCTGCGGATCAGTACGCTATACGCCCCTGCTTCACCAGCCATTCACGCACCAGAAACAGCGCGCTGACGTTACGCGCTTCGCGGAAATCCGGCTCATCAAGCAGCGCCAGCAGGTTGTTAAGCGGCCAGCGCAGCTGCGGCAGCGGCTCCGGTTCATCTCCTTCAAGCTGTTCCGGATACAACCCTTCCGCCACCACGATATTCATTTTACTGGAGAAATAGGAGGGGGCCATGGTCAGCCTGCCGAGACTTTCCAGCTGCTCTGCCCCAAAACCGGCCTCTTCTTTCAGCTCACGGTTCGCGGCCTCAAACGGGGTTTCACCCGGGTCGATCAACCCTTTAGGGAAGCCCAGCTCGTAGCACTCCAGCCCCACCGCGTACTCCTGAATCAGGATCAGGTGATCGTCAACGATCGGCACAATCATCACCGCTTCACGATCGGACGGGCGCATCCGTTCATAGACCCGGCGTGCGCCGTTGCTGAAGGCAAGATCCACCGCTTCAACGGTAAACAACCGCGATTGCGCCACCGTCTCGACCTTGAGGATGTCAGGTTTTTGTAATTGTCTGGTCATCATGGCCCCAGGATATAACCGAAGTAAGCGCCGGTACCCGCGTCGACAGCGGGAACTGACCGTATTAACGTTCATTGTGCGGCAGCCACCGCAGGAATCCAATCATCGCATGAATCATTTCACCTATTTATAACAAATCATTGTAAACATAAGGAAATTCTTTTAATGCAAGTCAAGCCACCCGCAGATAAATAGGATTATGCCGATATTCTTCATGAGAAATTCCGGGTACCATTCAGGACGGGCATCGAATACAAACATTATAACGCTATGATTTTTATTACTCTTTTTCCATTTATTGCTGATTGCAAGCACGGCGCAAACTCGCCACAATTGGTCAGGGCATGACGAGAGTCTTACGCGAGAACGGTGACAGGGGAATCGTGGCGGAAATGAGGGAAGCATGAGCACAGTGGTCATCATCCTGGCTGTAATGCTGGCCGGCTTCGTCGTGGCCGGCTGCCTGTTCTGGTTCGCCATGCGCCATCGCCCGCCTTTTGCTAAACCCCTGCCGTTTATCAGCCCCCCCAATCGCAAGCTGAACAGCACAGAGCGTGCGGCGGTTGAACGCTATCTGTCCGCGCTGGCGCGCCATCGTAGCGGTACGATCCCGTCAGGATCCAGCAGCTCGCCGCAGCAGCTCGCCTTAACGTCACAAAGCAACAACGTTTACCCGGTCACTCGGGCCATCACCCGCTACGGTCTGTCGACCGACGAACCGCATAAGTGGCGCTACTACCTTGATGAAGTTGAGGTGCATCTGCCCGCCCAGTGGGAGCAGTTCATTGCCGAAGAGAACTTCGTCGAGCTGATTAAAACGCAAAGCGTGCCATTAGTTATCTCCCTGAACGGCCATACGCTTGACGAATACCGCTGGGAGCCCCCGGTGCTCAGCAGCGCCCTGCGCGTCAGCGGACAAAACGCCTCAATCCGCCAGGAAGAGAGGGAAAACGTTGAGCTGCTGCGCGTGCGTAAAGAGAGTGCGGAAGAGTACGCGCTGAACCGGCCGGACGGCACGCGTGAGGCGCTGGTGATCGGCGTGGCCCTGCTGCTGTTCTTCGTTGCCCTGACCGGACCGCTGGTGCTGATGCCGTGGCTGGTGCTGGCCGGCGTCAGCATGGTGCTGGTCAGCTGCTGGTTCCTCTATCGCCCGCCCGCCAGCAAGGCACTGCGTGATATCCACTGCCTGCGCGGCACGCCGAAACGCTGGGGGCTGTTTGGTGAATCGAACCAGGGCCAGGCCAGTTCGATCTCGCTGGGCATCATCGATCTGATCTATCCGCCGCACTGGCAGAACTACGTCACCCAGGATCTCGGCCAGACCACAGAAATCGATCTCTACCTCAGCCGCCACGTAGTGCGCCAGGGGCGCTTCCTGTCGCTGCAGGATGAAGTGCGTAATTTTCCCCTGCAGCGCTGGCGCAAAAACGTGGTGCTGGCGGCCGGTTGCCTGCTGGTGCTGGCGCTGCTGATGAGCTGGGTTCCCCTCAGCATGCCGTGGAAAATCAGCCTGGCGTGGATTAAGGGCACCGAAAGCCTGCAGGTCAGCCAGGTCAGCGAGCTGGAAAAAGCCCACCTGCGCGTCGGCGACAGCCTGCGGGTAAAAGGTACCGGGATGTGTTCAGTACCGGCCATTTATCAGGGCAACCGAAACTACGCGTTTATGCCGTTCGACTGTTCTGCGGTGTACTGGAATAACGCCGTGCCGCTACCGCTGCCGCAGTCAGAGGTGATCGATAAGGCCACCGCACTGGTGGACGCCATCAGCCAGCAGCTGCACCCGCAAACCGGCGGCGATGCCAAGCTGAACCCGCAGCTGGCCAGCGCCATTCAGAAGGCCGGGATGATCCTTCTGGATGACTTTTCGGATATTGTGCAGAAAACTCAGGCGCTGTGCAGCCAGGAGCAGGATTGCGTCCGGCTGAAAAACGCGCTGGTCAACCTCGGCAGCGCCAAAGACTGGCCGACGCTGGTACGCCGCGCGGACTCCGGGGCGCTGAACGGCACTAACGTGATTCTGCGTCCGGTCAGCGCCGACGCGCTGGAAAATCTGGTCAACACCGCCACCGCCACCTTCTTCTATCGCGAAACGCGCCGGGCTGCCGAAGCGCTGAACAGCCCGCCGCCGGGCGGTTTTTTGCTGATCAGCGACGAAGGCCGTCAGCTGGTCAGCCAGCCAGCCCCGCCGGTATCACTGTTTGACTACAACGCGCCGGACCAGTGGCCGGCGCTGCAGCGGCTGGCCGGCATGATGCTGCATACGCCTTTCAACGTTTCCGGCATCGTCACCGGTATCACCACCGATGCCAACGGCACCCGACACGTGGTGCTGCACAGCGAACCCGACGTCACGACTCTGTGGCGTTATCTGGGCACCAGCCTGCTGCTGCTGGTGCTGCTGACAGGTTTTATCCTCAACACGCTGCTGGCCCTGCTGCGTATTCAGCGCAATCGTCAACGCCTGCTGGCTATCCAGCAGTACTACGATAAGTGCTTCAGCCACTCGCTGGGCGATATCAAGGCCATCCGCCCGTGACAGGCCCTGTACAGTTTGTGCTATTTTTAAGTCTAATCTGACTTCACCGACCCGGTACCTCCTGCGGCGATCCCTTCGCTGACTTGAAAGCACCCAAGGTGCCCACATATAGGGGTATTCCCAAGGAGCCACGATGAAAGAAAAACCCACTGACGGGGTCCGTCTTGATAAATGGCTGTGGGCGGCGCGCTTCTATAAAACCCGCGCCATCGCCCGCGAGATGATCGAGGGCGGCAAGGTTCACTATAACGGCCAGCGCGGTAAGCCGAGCAAACTGGTAGAGAGCGGTGCCGAACTGACGCTGCGTCAGGGAAACGACGAGCGCACGGTAGTGATCCAGGCCGTCAGCGACAAACGCGGCCCGGCTGGCGACGCCCGGCTGCTCTATCTTGAAACCGCGCAGAGCATTGAGAAACGCGAAAAGGTGGCGCTGGCGCGTAAGCTGAATGCGCTGAGCATGCCGCACCCCGACCGCCGCCCGGATAAAAAAGAGCGTCGCGACCTGATGAAATTTAAAAATTCCGGCGAGGGTGCTGAGTAACCCCGGCCCGCCACAATGAGAGAATAAGTTATGTCCCAGCAAGATCAGATGCACCGTTACCTGTTTGAAAACCACGCCGTGCGCGGCGAACTGGTCAACGTTTCCCAGACCTGGCGCGAAATCATCGCCGGGCACGACTACCCGCAACCGGTGCAGCAGATCCTCGGCGAGCTGCTGGTGGCCACCAGCCTGCTGACCGCCACGCTGAAGTTTGACGGTGACATCACCGTACAGCTGCAGGGTGACGGCCCGCTGAATCTGGCGGTAATTAACGGTAACAATCAGCAGGAGATGCGCGGCGTGGCGCGCGTGCAGGGCGAGATCGCCGACGGCAGCAGCCTGAAACAGCTGGTCGGCAACGGCTACCTGATCATCACCATTTCGCCGAAAGAGGGTGAACGCTATCAGGGCGTAGTCGGTCTGGAAGGCGACACGCTGGCCGCCTGTCTGGAAGATTACTTTATGCGTTCCGAGCAGCTGCCAACCCGGCTGTTTATCCACACCGGTGAGGCCGAAGGCCAGCCGGGCGCAGGCGGCGTACTGCTGCAGGTGCTGCCGGCCCAGGACAGCCAGATGGACGATTTCAGCCACCTCGCCACCCTGACCGAAACCCTGAAAACCGAAGAGCTGCTGACCCTGCCAGCGAACGAAGTCCTGTGGCGTCTCTACCATCAGGAAGAGGTGACGGTGTACGATCCGCAGCCGGTTTGCTTTAAGTGCACCTGCTCGCGCGAGCGCTGCGCCGATGTACTGAGCACCCTGCCGCAGCACGAAGTCGACGAGATCCTGGCGGAAGATGGCAATATTGATATGCACTGTGACTACTGCGGCAGCCACTACGTTTTCGACGCGGTGGATATTGCGGCCATCCGCAGCGGGTCGGCGGCAGCGGACCAACAGGTTCACTGATTTATAGCGGCATTGCGCCCGCGCCACTAGCGGGCCCTCAACTGAGGGCCCGCTAGTGGCGACTTCAGCGGCGGTCTATTTCTATCCTGCCAGACTCCCCGATGGCCTGAATCATTTTACCCACCGGGCTTTCCCTGTTTTCTCCTGCGCAGTCGTGCCGTTCAGGTGCCCCGCTCGCGCCGGGAAGTGGCTCATATTCCCCTGAGTCGCCGCAATACCGCATCTTCTGACACGACTCCTGCGGCATCCTGCAATCCGAACGGACGAATAACGTACGGCCTCTCACTTTTACCTTTTACCCCTTTCCCTTACTCGTAGCAGGTGTACACTGCGCGCGATCTCTCCAGCCGATTTTTATCCTGCCCTGACCGAAACCTGCGGATTTAATCGCTATTCATCCAGAAACACGCCATTTATGTTGTTGCAGCACACCACCAAAGGAGCCGTTATGAGCGTATACAGCCTGACTTCCGGGGAGCTTGCTACCTATGGTATTACCGCCACGACTGAGGTAATCCATAACCCCGATTACGACCTGCTGTTTAAGGAAGAGACCCGCCCCGGGCTGACCGGTTACGAGCGCGGTACGGTGACCGACTCCGGGGCCGTTGCCGTCGATACCGGCGTCTTTACCGGCCGTTCGCCAAAAGATAAGTATCTGGTGCGTGACGAGACCACCCGCGACATGCTGTGGTGGAGCGACCAGGGCACCGGTAAAAATGATAACCAGCCGCTGACGCCGGAGACCTGGCATGCGCTGAAGGAGCTGGTTAGCCGCCAGCTCTCCGGCAAGCGGCTGTTTGTGGTCGACGCCTGGTGCGGCGCTAACCCGGATACCCGCCTGTGCGTGCGTTTTATTACCGAGGTTGCCTGGCAGGCGCACTTCGTCAAAAACATGTTTATCCGGCCGGACGACGCGTCGCTCTCCTGTTTTACCCCGGACTTCGTGGTGATGAACGGCGCAAAATGTACCAATCCGCACTGGCAGGAGCAGGGGCTGAACTCAGAAAATTTTGTCGCGTTTAACCTGACCGAGCGTATGCAGCTGATCGGCGGCAGCTGGTACGGTGGCGAAATGAAGAAGGGCCTGTTCTCGATCATGAACACCCTGCTGCCGTTGAAGGGGATCGCATCCATGCACTGCTCGGCCAACGTGGGGAAACAGGGCGACGTGGCGATATTCTTCGGGCTTTCCGGGACCGGCAAGACCACCCTCTCGACCGATCCGCAGCGCCAGCTGATTGGCGATGACGAGCACGGCTGGGATAACGACGGCGTGTTTAACTTCGAAGGCGGCTGCTACGCTAAAACCATCAACCTCTCCGCGCAGGCCGAGCCGGAGATTTATCACGCCATCCGCCGCGACGCGCTGCTGGAGAACGTGGTGGTACGCGCGGACGGCTCGGTGGATTACGCCGACGGCAGCAGGACCGAAAATACCCGGGTTTCTTACCCGATTAATCATATTGAAAATATCGTTAAGCCGGTCTCGAAAGCGGGTCACGCGAAAACCGTGATCTTCCTCACCGCCGACGCCTTTGGCGTGCTGCCGCCGGTGTCACGGCTGACCCCGGCACAAACGCAGTACCACTTTCTGTCCGGCTTTACCGCCAAGCTGGCCGGCACCGAGCGCGGCGTCACCGAACCGACGCCAACCTTCTCCGCCTGCTTTGGCGCGGCGTTCCTCACCCTGCACCCGACGCAGTACGCCGAGGTGCTGGTAAAACGTATGCAGGCCGCCGGCGCGCAGGCGTGGCTGGTGAATACCGGCTGGAACGGCAGCGGTAAACGGTTTTCGCTGCAGGACACCCGCAACATCATCAACGCCATTCTCAGCGGCGAACTTAACGAGGGGGAGACGGTAACGCTGCCGGTGTTTAACCTGGCGATGCCGCTGCAGGTCAGCGGCGTAGACGGTCAGCTACTGGATCCGCGTAACAGCTACGCTAACGGGTCGGAGTGGCAAACGAAGGCGCAGGATCTGGCGCAGCGCTTTATCACCAACTTTGAAAAATTTACCGATACCGCAGCGGGTGCCGCGCTGGTGAAGGCGGGCCCGAAACTCTGAGGACGTTTGTGACCGCGGTCAGGCGGTCAGGCAGTCAGGCAGTCAGGCAGTCAGGCAGTCAGGCAGTCAGGCAGTCAGGCAGTCAGGCAGTCAGGCGGTCAGGGTGCCGGGGTTCCCGGCAGGGTGTTCACCGGCGGCAGCGGCAGCCAGGCACGGATTTTCAGGCCGCCCCTGTCGCTACGTCCAATCTCCAGCGTGCCCTGGTGGGCGTCGATAATACGCTGCACGATGGCGAGGCCCAGGCCGGTTCCGCTGGTGCTGCGCGCGCTGTCACCGCGTACAAACGGCTGGAACAGATGTTTAAGCTGGTCCGGCTCAATGCCCGGGCCATCATCTTCCACCTGGAACCACGCCCGTTGCAGCTCACGTCCCGAACTGACCTTGATCCAGCCGTTGCCGTAACGCGCGGCATTAACTACCATATTGGCCGCAGCACGCTTGATCGCCAGCGGATTAATATCCAGCATCAGTTCCGACGGCATCACCGCGCTTTCGATCTCGCGTTCGTAGCCGCTTTCGGCCGCCACAACCTCACCCAGTACGCCATTCAGATCGGCGACCTCAAACTGCATCTCCTGGCCGGTGCGCAGGTAGTCGATAAACTGTTCGATAATCGCGTTGCACTCTTCGATATCTTTATTGATCGACTCGGCCAGATAGCCGTCCTGTTCGGACATCATCTCCGTCGCCAGGCGAATACGCGTCAGCGGCGTGCGCAAATCGTGGCTGACCCCGGCCATTAACAGCGTGCGATCGTCAGCCAGCTGCTTAACGCCGGAGGCCATTTGATTAAAGGCCCGGGTCACCGATCGCACCTCCGACGCGCCGTACTCGCGCAGCGGCGGCGGAATAATGCCTTTTCCCACCTGCACCGCAGCGTGCTCCAGTTCGACTAAGGGTCGGTTCTGGATGCGGATAAACAGCCAGGCACCGCCGATCGCCAGCAGCATAATCGCCAGCGTATAGCGGAACAGCGGCGAGAAGTCGCCCTGGTGGATCTCCGTCAGCGGCACGCGCACCCAGATATCCGGCGACAGCCAGGTTTTCAGCCACACCACCGGCGAGTTTTTATTAACTTCAACCCGCACATCGGTCGGCCCGCCCAGCTGCTGCGCCATCTGCTGGCTTAAAAACTCGTAGTGCTGCGCCCAGCGCAATCCGCTCTCTTCCGCCGCCGCATTGGTATACAGCGAGATGCCCAGCTCGCGGTAGATTTCACGGCGGAAGGCCGGTGGCACCTCCAGCTGCGTGCCATCTTCCAGCTGCAGCCGGTCGGTCATCAGCATCCGCACTTCATAGGCCAGCACTTTGTTAAACTGCTGCAGGCTCGGCAGAATGGCAAAGTTCAGCACCACCAGGTAGGTCGTGACCAGGCTGACAAACAGCAGGGTCACGATCAACAGCAGCGTGCGGGCAAACGAACTGCGGGGAGAGAAGCGGAATCGCCTCATGCTTTACTGCCGTCCGGTACAAACACGTAACCGAGGCCCCAGACGGTCTGGATATAGCGCGGGTGCGCCGGGTCTTCTTCCACCATGCGGCGCAGGCGGGAGATCTGCACGTCGATCGAGCGCTCCATGGCGCTGTATTCGCGGCCACGGGCCAGGTTCATCAGCTTATCGCGCGACAACGGTTCACGCGGGTGGCTCACCAGCGCTTTCAGCACCGCGAACTCCCCGCTGGTCAGCGGCATTGGCTCATCTTCGCGGAACATCTCGCGGGTGCCGAGGTTCAGCTTAAACTTACCGAAGGCGATCACCGCCTCTTCCTGCGACGGGGCACCCGGCAGCTCGTTGGCCTGGCGACGCAGCACGGCGCGGATACGTGCCAGCAGTTCACGCGGGTTAAACGGTTTAGGGATGTAGTCATCGGCACCGATTTCCAGGCCGACGATACGGTCAACCTCTTCCCCTTTCGCCGTGACCATAATGATCGGCATCGGGTTGCTCTGGCTGCGCAGACGGCGACAGATCGACAGGCCGTCTTCGCCCGGTAACATCAGGTCCAGCACCATCAGGTGGAAGGACTCGCGGGTCAGCAGGCGGTCCATCTGTTCGGCATTGGCCACGCTACGCACCTGGAAGCCCTGTTCGGTCAGATAACGCTCCAGTAACGCACGCAGGCGCATATCGTCATCCACGACCAGAATTTTGTAGTTTTCTTGCATTTCGTTACTCCCAAAGGCGCTATTGCCTGAGCTGGTATTTTTAAAAAAGATGCCTGAATGTAACAGTCAATAATGGTTTATATTGTAGCCGAAATTGTTACAAAGCATATTAAACAGGGGTTTATATTGCATTTCGCATCCCCAGCACGCCGCAATCAACCGTCAAAAAGGCTGATTTTGCCATCACAAACAGACAGTAAGCACAGGGTTTACAGAACGTCCTGTCAGCATGGACGTTGTAGCAGACGAAGAAAGGTAGGATATGGACTACACTCCGTGTCACTTCTTCTGATTCTGACCGACAGCACACCAGGTTAAGGTACGCAGATTGCCGGATCATGTCCGCTGTTGTCGAACACGCACTGTCCGTTTTACGCGCTGATTGAGTCAGTGTACTCTGAAATTGTTCTGCTGATTCAGCGCAGCCCGGATAAGAATCCGTTATGACTCACCCTCACAAAACGTCTGACCTCAGGACGATGCGTACCAGCGTAACCAGTAATGAAATTTATTATCTGCAAGGTTATAACTAATGACAAACAAGGTAATTATTGTTGATGATCATCCTCTCGCGGTGATGGCGATTAAAATACTTCTGGAGAATGCCGGCTTTATCGTCGCGGGTACCTGTGACAACGGCACCGCCGTGCAGGCGATGGTGCAGCAGCAGCAACCGGATATCGTGATTATTGATGTCGACCTCCCCGGTATTAACGGCATCGACGTGGTTAAACGTCTGCGCAACTACCGTTTCACCGGCATCATTATCGTCATTTCAGGGAAGAACTCTGCCTTCTACGGCCAACGCAGCGCTGAGGTGAAAGCCAACGGCTTTGTCAGCAAAAAAAATGATCTGCCATCACTGGTGAATGCGATTCAGGCAGCGCAGAACGGTTACGGTTACTTCCCGATATCGCTGGAAGATGGCGATGTCTCCGCGGGTATGAGCGACAGCGACAAACTTAATTCACTCTCCGCGCAGGAGCTGATTGTATTTCGTCTGGTGGCGCAGGGACTGACCAATATGGAGATCGCAGAGCAGATGAGGATCAGCAATAAAACCGTCAGCACCTATAAAATCAGAATGCGGGAAAAACTCGGCTGCCAGAGCCAGAAAGAAGTTTACGACTTTTCTATCCGCAACAATATGGAATAAACCATGCTGAAAAAGCTGCTGCCCGCGCTGGCGATCGTGACATTATTGTTCAGCTCGCCTGGCGGCGCGGCCAGCCCTGCGCCACAGCCTGTGACGCTACACAGCAACGCCCCCCCTGCCACGATCAGTGTCAACCTGGCCGACCGCGACTGGCGCTGGCTGGGTGAAAAACGCCAGCTCAGCGTGGCGATCTGGCGACCGACCAACCCACCATTCGAAGTGATGTCCAGCCAGCAGGGGTACTCGGGTATTAATGCGGATTATCTGACAATGATTGCTGACAGCCTGGGAATGAAAACCCGTGTGCTGCAGTATCCCTCACGCAGCGCGGCACTGCAGGGGGTGATTGATGGCGATGTGGACATGATGGTCGATGACGCAGGCATGACACCGCCTGCGTCTCCGGAACTCACCGGATCACGCGATTTCCAGCCAAACCGGCCGGTGCTGGTGGGGCGCGAAGGGGAAATGAGCTGGCCTGCCCACACCACGCGCAACATCACCCTGGCGGTGGCACGCGACTACCTGCCGGATGCCCGGTTAACGGAGCAGTACCCGCAGGCGCGCATACGGCGCTATGACAACAATCAGAGCGCGATCGCCGCCGTGGCCACTGGCAAGGCTGATTTTATGGTGGCGGATATGATCAGCGCGAACTTTATGATAGACCGCAACTACGCCAATACCCTCGCCGTCGTCTCTCTGCTACCGCAGGAAGCGGCCGGGGCACGGTTTATTTTCCGCCGCGATCAGCCGGTTCTGCGCCGTGCGCTCGACACGACGATCGGTGCAATTCCGCCCGCGGTAAGCCAGGCGATGGTCAGCCGCTGGAGCCGCGGGGCCGAATTGCTCTACCTCCACGCCCCGCTGGCGCTGACGCCGCAGGAATCCCGTTGGCTGGCGCAGCATTCGCAATTGAAGGTGGTGATCAATCCGTTTTTTGCCCCACTTACGGTCGTGAATGATCGTGGAGAGTTCCACGGCATCAGCGCCGATATTCTGCGGCTGATCCATCTGCGTACCGGGCTGAACTTTACTCCGGTAGTCGTGAACTCGTTTGATGCCATGTTCGATACCCTTAACCACGGAGAAGCAGACTTTGTCGCAGCCTTAAGTGCCAGCCCGCAATGGGAAAATGTGCTGAACTTTACCAGCAGCTACGTCTCCACCCCGTTTGTACTGGTGGTCAAAAACAGAGATAACGCGCCGACCGAACTGCGCAACGGGTTAACCCTTATCACCCTATCCGGCAGCGCACTCAGTGATGAGGTCAGGCAACGCTATCCGGACATTCGCTGGCTAACCGCAAATAACGTCAGCCAGGCGTTACAACAGGTGGTAGCCGGGAAAGCCGATGGTGCCATCGCTTCCCTGTCCGGAGCGGGCTATACCATTGATCGTTACTTCAGGGGCCAGCTGAAAATTGCCAGCCGCCTCGAGCAAACCCCGGCCAGAATCGGTTTTGCCGTGCGTAAAGACTCGCCAGAACTGGAGAGCATACTCAATAAGGCACTGCATGATATCCCGCCCAGCTATATAACCAGTGTTGTTAACAAGTGGCAGGGTACGCCCGATATCGAACAGGATACCTGGGAACTGTATGACACGCCGTTTTACTGGCTGGTCGCCCTCTCAACGCTGCTGATCCTTAGCTCGCTGGTATGGGGCATCTCGTTACGCCGCACCATCCGGGTGCGCCAGCAGGCACAGGCCGACTTACTGGCCCAGCTGGCTTTCCGCGATATTTTACTTAACGGCTCACCTACCCCGGTTTACGTCGTCAATCCGCTGGGCGAGATCATCAGCCGTAACCGCGCTTTCGACAGTTTCTTTGCCAGCCAGGACGCGAAGACCCTCGCACTGCCGTTGTTTGATCGCCGACATCCACTTTCACCGTTGATTGACGATCTCTCCGCGCAGATGTCTGCCACCACGCTTCCGGAAGAGACAGAAAGCCTGCAGCAGGTAAAAACCTGGACACTGACGCACGGCAGCGAGCCCAAAATTATCATTCACTGGGCGACGCCGTGGCTGGACGCCGACCGCCAGTTGGCCGGGTTGATCTGCGGCTGGCAGGACATTACCGAGCAGCAACAGTTACTGCAGCAGGTTTCACAGGAAAAAGAGAAAGCAGAGGCCGCAAACCGGGCCAAAACCACCTTCCTGGCGACCATGAGCCACGAAGTGCGCACGCCGGTTAGCGCCATTATCGGGCTGCTGGAGCTGGTTAACAGCCGCCACCGCCAGCCTGTCGAAGAAGATGATGAGATCCGCCTCGCACACGGTGCAGCTCAGTCATTGCTGGGGATTATTGGCGACATTCTCGATATGGCAAAAATTGAGTCCGGCCAGCTGGAACTGGTACCGGAGTGGGTGGACGTGGAAACACTGGTAGCGGGAACGCTGCAGATTTTTGCCGGGCAGGCTCAGCAGAAGGGGCTCAGACTCAGCTTCCATACCGCAGGCAACATGAGCGATTCCGGTCACGCAGGCTGGGCTGACAACACGGGCAACGGTGAAGTTGCCCGTGTTGTCAGCGTAGCGGAACAGGTAAGCCATCGCGACAACCCGGCCAGCGGCAGCGAAGATGTCTGGCTGGATGCGGTACGTCTGCGCCAGGTACTGGCGAACCTGATCGGCAACGCGGTGAAATTTACGCAGGCTGGCGAGATCAGCGTAACACTCATCAGCCAGTTGCAGGCTGACGCCGCCCTGCAACTCAGCGTGCAGATTAGCGACAGCGGCCCGGGTATGACGGCCGCAGACCAGGCAAAACTGTTCAAGCCTTTCAGCCAGTTGGAGGCCGGGCGGCGACAAACCGGCAGTGGCCTCGGGCTGGTGATCAGCAAAGAGCTGGTGGAAAAAATGGGCGGAGAGCTGACGATGCATAGTGCTCCGGGCCAGGGAACCGTGTTCACGTTGCAGCTTAGCGTCCCGTCACGGCCACGCGTGCTCAGCAATACGGCCGCAACGGCCGCCAGCCTCCGCAATGGCCGGCCACTTAACGTGCTGATTACTGACGATCACCCAACCAACCGTCTGCTGCTGCGGCATCAGCTGGAAACGCTGGGCCACCGGGTGACCGAAGCTGAAGACGGCATTCGGGCGCTACAGCTGTGGCAACCGCAGCGTTTTGATCTGTTGATCACCGACTGCAATATGCCGTATATGGACGGATACCAGCTGGCCGACGCCATCCGGCGTTTTGATGCTGAGGCCACCGTTTGGGGGCTTACTGCTAACGCCCAGCCGGAAGTGCGGGCACGTTGCCTCGACGCCGGAATGGATCAGTGCCTGTTTAAACCACTGACGCTGGCAGGGCTGATGCAGTTGCTGGCCGGAGTGGTACCTGTGGTACCGCAGCCCAATGCTGAATCAACACCGCGGCCAGAACAGACATCCTCCTGTTCAGCGCAGATCGGATCGGACTCTCTCAGCGAATCACCTGCTCTCACGAATGATGTGATGTCGGCAGCGCCCCCTGTGTCGCTGGACACGCTGATTGACCTGACAGGGCTGCAGCAGCTCACCGCCTCACAGCCCTCACTGCTGCGGCAAATGCTGGAAAAAACCCGCGAAGAGAATCAGAAAGATGGCGACCAGGCTCGTCGCTGCCTGCAACAGCAGGCCTGGCCGCAGCTGGCTTCCTGCCTGCATCGCCTCAGCGGTGCCGCGTCTATCCTCGGTGCTGAGCAGATCGAAGTGTTGTGCGACACGCTGGAACAGCAGTGTCTGCAACAGCCGCTGACGCTGACACCACTGGCACTTGACGACCTGCTGCAGCTGCTGGCACAGCTGGACCAGGCGATCCGCTACCAGTTGGCTGATACCACCGATTGACACTTCCCTGGCCTGATACTCCCTTGCCCTGGGTGATCCCAGCCGCTTCGGTGTTTGTAGTCCTCAACTTACAAACGCCGAAGCGCTGTCTTATTTTTATTTCCTGAACGCGCTGTATTATCAGCAGTTAGCGAGAAAGATAATAGATAATATGAGAGACGACAAATGCCAGAGTAAACTCTGCAGCAGGAAGGTGGCTTTCTGGCAATAAACAGAAGGAAGGGGCTATGCAGAACAGATATCATTCCGACCTGTCACCGCAGGTAATTGAAGAGAAGCATATTTTTATTATGTCTTCCTGCACTTATACCGCCATGGGCATTGATGAATTATGTGCCAGCTACGCAGGATGGCGACTTTGTGGTGTAGCACGATCGATAGCTGAGTTAAAAAAATATATGAATAAGCATCCTGCCAACATGCTGATTATTGAGGCCGGCTATGCATCTATTGATATCTGCACGCTACGCAGATTATCGGAGAAGCTTGAAGGAAGAATCATTCTGCTGATGGATGAAAACACCATCAGTCTGCAAGAAGTCTACCGCATTGCCGGTATTAATATTGCCGTGACGAAATCGTTGCCGCTGAGCGTGTTACTGAGCCTGATGCACTGGATGATGTATGCGCCGCAAGAGACCTTACGCCCACAACTCTTCCATCCACGGCTTCACTGAGAGAGAACACAGTATTAAGGCAAAGGAACATTATGATCCGCTTTACTTTGCTTTGTGGTGTAACACAGAGCAAATTAAAGTCTGAGGCCTGCTCCTTGTGCTCTGGCCATTCCTGCCTGGAGCGAACAAGATGAGGCCACACCCCACCCTGTCATCCCTCGCCACGGATATCTGTCAAAAATAGAGGTTTCACTGACCTCTGTCTTCCACCAACTGTCCGCCCTTTGTCCGTTATCTTTCACCTGTAACCATTGATTGTCCTTCTCTGCCGTCCAACCTTCATCTGTTAAGATTAGCTCACTACAGGCCAGGTCCTCCAGCCATTGCAGGCCCCATTAATGCAATATCGTTTTCATACATCACCATTACAACGATGAGAACAACCATTACCTTCCAAAAAAAATAACGACCCTCTACGGACATTAATCCATCACAATCACCACTCCACAAAAAGAAAAACCGTTCCTTCCTGTTAAATGGCTGATGATGTAGGACAGGGACTACACCTCCACACGTTTTGTCTTATTGTTAGCCGGACACCAAATCACTATTATTTGCTCACTGACACGGCAAGGCCAGTCAGTAAAACGGATTGTTTAACTCTCAGACTACGCTTCCACTGGAAATATAAAATATTTCCTCGATTAAACGGAATACCCATTTATAACAATGGCCGTGCTGAGATTTACATTAGTGCCGTAATAAACCAAACACTATTAATCGAAGGAATTTTTTAATGAAAAAGAATCTTATTGTTGTTGCTCTGGTTGCTGCTGCTTCCCTTTCTGCTGCTCAGGCTATCGCGGGTGGCGCAGGCCAGGTTAACTTTGAAGGTGCGATCACCGATCAGGCTTGCACCATCGTTAACACCGTTACTAATCCACTGGATGTTCAACTGGGTACTTACGGCAGCAACGAATTCCAGGCCGCTGGTGATACTACAGCAAAAATGGGCTTCGACATTGCTCTGACCAATTGCCCGGCTTCTGCTACTGCAGCCTCAGTGAACTTCGACGGTAAATCTGACGCCACCAACGGCGATCTGCTGGCGCTGACTGCCGGTGTTGGCATCGCTACTGGCGTAGGCATCCAGCTTTATGATGATGTTGGCACTGAAATCGCACTGCACACCCCATCCAAGTCTTATCCGCTGGTATCCGGTGACAACACCCTGCCGTTTGCCGCTGCTTACAAGTCTACCGCAGCGACCGTAACCGCAGGTCCTGCTGACAGCGTTGCTAACTTCTCTATTATTTACAACTAATTAGTTGCGCTTCTCGACGGTCCCCGTCGGGAGGCATCGTTCAGGCTGGCTTCGGCCAGCTTTTTTCTGCGGAGTCATTTCTGACATGAAACTAACCCTTAAAACTCTCATTCTCCCGATGTTACTGACCACCGCCGCCGCTCAGGCAACGGAAGCGGGAGGTGTCACCATTGGCGGTACTCGTTTGATTTACGACGGGGGAAAAAAGGAAGAATCACTCAACATCATCAATTCGGATAAAGGGCCTTTCCTTATTCAGTCCTGGGCGGAAACCCAAAATGGTGGAACTGAAAAAGCGCCCTTTGTCGTGACCCCACCGCTGTTTCGTCTGGACGGTAATCAGCAGAACATGCTGCGCGTCGTTCGCACCGGCGGCAATCTGCCGGAAGATCGTGAATCACTGTACTGGCTGAATGTGAAGTCCATCCCAACCGGTAGCAAAGGCGAGGATGCCAACACCTTACAAATCGCCGTGAAAACACGTATCAAGCTGATTTACCGCCCGCAGGGCTTAAAAGATATACCGGAAAACGTCACTAAAAGTCTGACGTGGAACCAGACCGGCAACACGCTCACGGTCACCAACCCGACGGCATATTACATGAATTTCCAGCAAGTGAAGGTCGGCGGACGTGAACTGAAAGATGTCACCTGGGTGGCACCAATGAGCACCGCGACCTTCGATGCTGCAGGCGCAACAGGTGACGTCACCTGGAAACTGATCAGCGACTACGGCGGCACCGGTGCCGAACACGGCAAAGACCAGTAATACCCTGGATAGCAATAAACACTGCCATCAGTCAGGAAGTGTCAGCATCAACCTTGTTCTATGGAACCTCAGAATGAAGAACAATAAACAAAACAACAATCTGCAGCTGCGTGTAAGCCAGGTGGCCTGTTTTGTCGCCGCCCAGCTGGCACTTTCCACCGGGGTAGTGACCCAGGCACAGGCGCAGGAGCGGGACTATTTTAACCCGGCATTGCTGGAATTAGGTGCGCCGAACGAACGTCCCGTTGATCTCTCGGCTTTTGAAACCCAGGGTGGACAGCTGCCAGGCACCTATAACGTGGAGATCTATCTCAACGATCAGAAGATGGAGTCCCGCGACGTCGAATTTCGCATGGGCAAAGACGCCAGTGGCAAGGAAATGCTGCTGCCGTGTCTGCCTGTGGATACCCTGCAAAGCTGGGGGGTGATCACCTCGGCTTTCCCGGATCTTGGTGCTCCGGGCAGCGAGTGCGCCAATATTTCAGCGATACCGCAGGCCTTCAGTGACTTCCGTTTTGGTCGCCAGCAGCTGCTGCTCAGTTTCCCGCAGTCGGCAGTGAACAACTCGGCGCGCGGCTGGGTAGATCCGGCGAGCTGGGATCAGGGGATCCCTGCTTTCCTGCTTAATTACAGCGCCACTGGCTCAAATAACTCTGCCAGAAAGGGAGAAGGGAAGAACAGTGAAAGCCAGTTCATTAACCTGCGTCCGGGCATTAACGTTGGCCCATGGCGTGTACGCAACTACACCACATGGAGTCGCTCAAACAAAAACGGCCAGGAGAACGCCAGTGAAAGCAGCTGGGAGACAGTCTATACCTACGCCCAGCGTGACATTATTGCGTTAAAAAGTCAGTTTAAAGCCGGTGACAGCTCGACCCCGTCGGACGTATTTGACAGCATTTCCTATCGTGGTCTGGAGCTGGGTTCTGACGACGATATGCTACCGGACTCCCTGAAAGGCTATGCCCCGGTAGTCCGCGGAATTGCCCGCAGCAACGCCAAAGTAACCATTCGCCAGAATGGATTCGTGATTTACGAAAACTACGTGTCGCCTGGGGCGTTTGAAATCACCGACATGTACCCTACTGGCGGTTCCGGTGATCTGAACGTCACCATTACGGAGTCCGATGGCAGCGAACAGCATCAGGTGATCCCCTTTGCCTCCCTGCCCGTACTACAGCGAGAGGGACGTTTAAAATATGGCATCACCAGCGGTGTGTATCGCACTTATGACAACGGCGTTGAACAGACACCGTTGACCCAGGCAACCGCCATCTACGGCCTGCCAAAAGGTTTCACGCTATACGGTGGCGGTCAGTTCTCCAGCCATTACAAGTCTCTGGCACTGGGTGTGGGTAAAAACCTTGGCGACTTTGGGGCCGTGTCAGCAGACGTGACCCACGCATGGTCAACCATGAAGGATCAGACACCAGAGAACGGACAGTCATGGCGTATGCGTTACAGCAAGAACTTCGCGGAAACAGGCACTAACTTTACGATTGCCGGCTACCGCTACGCTACGGAAGGGTTCTGGGGTCTGCAGGAGGTACTGGATACCTGGCGTGATACCGGTTATTCACCCTTATCTGAGCGCCGTCGTAACCGTGCAGAGTTAACGATGTCGCAGCAGCTGGGCGATACAGCCGGCAGCGTATCGCTGAGCGCATTACGTGAGGATTACTACAACGCGGGTAAGACGCTGGAGTCCTATGGCGTGGGGTATAACAGCGCCTGGAACAGCATCAGTTATGGCATTAACTACAGCTATAACCGCAATGCGTACAGCTCGACCA
Source organism: Erwinia sp. B116 (assembly GCF_002865965.1). NCBI lineage: Bacteria > Pseudomonadati > Pseudomonadota > Gammaproteobacteria > Enterobacterales > Erwiniaceae > Erwinia > Erwinia sp. B116. Next base: position 45,146 of record NZ_JRZZ01000012.1, on the reverse strand, counting down.
ACGGCAAATCATACGACGAAGATCAACTGCTTTCCGTAAATGTCAGCATTCCGTTCAGTGTATTTGGCCCGAAAGACTCATCAACGTATGCCGGTTATATGCTGAACACCAGCAAGAAGGGAAAGACCAGCCAGAGCGTCAGTATGAGTGGTACGACCCTTGAACAGAAAAATCTGAGCTGGAGCGTACAGGAAGGTTATACCTCCGGTGGTCTGGGCAACAGCGGCAGTGTCAACGCGAACCTGCGCGGCACCTATGGTGACGTCAACGGTGGCTACAGCTATGACCAGAACAACCAGCGCCTGAATTATGGCGTGAGCGGCGGCCTGATTGTTCACCAGAATGGCGTCACTTTGGGTCAGCCGCTGGGCGAAACCATTGCACTGGTCGCCGCTCCGGATGCGGCAGGCATCGCGGTTCAGGGTCAGATGGGGGTGAAAACAGACGCGCGTGGCTATGCGATAGTGCCTTATGCCAGCCCTTATCGCAAAAACGAAATCACCCTGGATACGCAGTCCTTCGGTGATGAAGTTGAAGTGGCGATCACCAACCAGACGGTTATCCCCACCCGGGGTGCGGTGGTGCGGGCCAACTATCAGACCAGCGTTGGCTATCGCGTGCTGATGAATCTGACACGTGCCGGAAGCTCTCCGGTGCCATTTGGTGCGGTAGTGACGAATAAGGCCAGTAAAACCGGTGACGGTTATATCGTCGGCGAACAGGGGCAGGTGTTCCTTACTGGTATGGCGCAACATGGCAACCTGCTGGTGAAATGGGGCAATGGTGCGGATGAACAGTGCCAGGTAAATTACAACCTGCCGGATAAACCGCAGGGAATTACGAATATTGATGCGCAGTGCCATTAAGGCATACCGCAGTAAGGAATAGATATGTTTCTGAATCTGAAAAAAATCAGCACTCGCAATAGTGGAACATCAGCATTGTCCGGATGGAAATCAGCAGGTATCGGCGTTGTGGTACTGGGTGTGCTCAGCTATTCTGCCCAGTCGGCAGCCTGTTCGACACCCCCGGTGAACCTGACCGTGACCAGTTCGGTTACATCCCTGCAAATAAATCCGGACGTCGCGGTTGGACAGGTAGCAGGTCAATATTCATTAAGCTGGCCGGCATTTAGCAATATCTGTGAGCCTGCCCGAGGTATGAGTGTCTATGAGGAGTATATTACGTATCAACCTTATGGTATTGGAGCGACGCTGTTCCCTACAAACATAGGCGGACTTTCTTATCGCATGAAAGTAAACCAGGGGAAGTTTTCTGCCACGCCAAACTATAAGAGCTCTACGTATAATTATGCAGGTGGAGTAGGCACTGCGCCCGCAGGAACCGCAACCGTTGAGCTGGTTAAAACGGGTACAATAGCCAATGGCGGACAGCTGTACCCCGTTAACTACACTATGTTTTTATATTCTGCGAATAACTATGGCTATGTCGTAGGAGGATGGCGCATTATCAGCCCAACTAGTATTAACATTACGCTTCCTCTTAAGGCATGTACGGTTACGCAGTCCGCAATTACGGTCAACTTAGATACAGCTGAAACGGCGAAACTGGCAACCGCCGGAAGTACAACCAAGGATAAGTCCTTTAGTATTCCGATAAACTGCCCAAGTACACGAAACCTTTCCCTGCAATTTAGTGGAACAATGGCAGATAACAGCAAAGGCGTACTGAAGAATCTGAAATCCGGCAGCAGCAATGCATCAAGTCTGGGTATACAGTTATTAAGAAATGGCACCCCTGTTCAGACAGGCACGAAATATAACATTGGGAACGTCACCGGGAACTATTCAGTGCCGATGACTGCCAGATATTATGCACTGGCAAATAACGTTCCTACTGGTGATATCCAGTCAATCTCGTACGCTACCATTACTTATAACTAAACTGATGAACTGAAAATAGATTATCAGAATAGCCTGTTAATGTCGGGCTGAGGGAGTAATTAAATGAATACAGTTATCAAAAGAATGCTTGCTGTTCTGATGTCCGGCTGCTGCACGCTGGCTGCCTATGCGGTCGACACCAGCATTACGGTGAATGGCAAAGTCATCGCCTCGGCCTGTCAAACCGGTGTAGGTGCTGTCTATAACATTGATCTTGGACAGAACCATAAAGAGTCAGACCTAGCCAGTGCAGGCTCAGCTACTGGCTATGTGGCTCAGGATGTTGTCCTGAGCAACTGTCCGGGCGGCACCAACACCATTAAGGCGGCCTTCTCAGGGACCGCAGATAGCCTGAATCCGACCATGTATGCCAACAAGAACGGAACCGGTTACGCGACAGGCGTCGCCGTGCAGTTACAGAATGCCATAGCCAGTACTGATGTCGGCAATCTTGCCACCATGTCCGTCAACAAGAATGTCAGTAACCAGGCCATCTTTCCGCTCAGAGCCCGCTTATACAGTAAAAATGGGGGGGCAAAGACAGGTGCCGTTGAGGTTTCGGTCATTATGAACCTCACCTACAACTAAAAAATTAATCTGTAGAAAACACACTATTTTTTCAGCAAAAAATGACGTTTTACGACGTTAAATAAGGGTAATAACATGAAAATCATGCCTGCTAACGCATTGATTGGCCTGTCTTTCATCGGATTGCTATTTGCTTCGTCCGCTCAGGCAGATTCCGTCACACTCAACCTCAGCGCCAGAATTCAGGCAGCGGCTTGCACCGTCAACCCCGTACTGGTGGCCGGCCAGCCGGTTTCACTTGGCTCACTGGACAGAGGCGGCTTTCAGAACAGTGGCGATGCCGACCCGACATGGCATGGGTTCTCCCTGGATCTCACTAACTGCCCTGTTGCAACGCAAAAAGTGACTGCGACGTTCTCCGGCACGCCGGACAGCAACGATGCTGCGTTATTTGCCAATTCGGCAACGGTGGACGCCGCCACCAACATGGCCGTTGAAGTCTCAAAACAAAATGATAACGGCGTCATTATTTCTAACGGCAGCACCCTGACGGTGAATGTGGATACCCCCACGGGTACAGCATCATTCCCGCTGGCCGCACGAATGAAAACACCGACCGGTAATGCACAAGGTGGGAAAGTTTCTGCCGTTATGGTGGTTGATTTCACTTATCAGTAACGCATTGCCGTCCACACGGTTCCCTGTTTTATCCTGTTGTTCCCCGGGCGGTGTTCTGCTCTTTGCTGACCCGGTTTTTTTTCCTCTGTAAACCGCTACCGAACCGGCTTACTGGCTAATGCCGCCCTGCCTGGTTAATGCGCCATTTGCATCCCGCCCGCTGCGATCACAGAATAGCGCTTTACCCGAAGCAACCACGGCTTAACCATGAAAACCAAACTGATCACCCGTGAAGGCTACGACCTGCTGAAGCAGGAGCTGGATTTTCTGTGGCGCGAGGAGCGCCCGGACGTGACCAAAAAGGTCACCTGGGCCGCCAGCCTTGGCGATCGCAGCGAAAATGCCGACTACCAGTACAATAAAAAGCGCCTGCGCGAAATCGATCGCCGGGTGCGCTACCTGACTAAATGCCTGGAGCAGCTGCGCATCGTTGACTACTCGCCGCAGCAGGACGGTAAGGTGTTCTTCGGTGCCTGGGTGGAGGTGGAAAACGACGACGGCGAGATTAAGCGCTTCCGCATCGTCGGCTACGACGAAATCTTTGGCCGCAACGACTATATCTCCATCGACTCGCCGATGGCGCGCGCGCTGCTGAAGAAAGAGGTCGGCGATGCCGCGACGGTGCATACGCCGCTGGGCGAGGCGCTGTGGTACGTGAATGAAATCAGCTACGTAAAATAGTCTGAAAGCACGCGTTACAACGCATCCGGCGGCCCGGCCGCTGGAAATCTGCGGCGGCAGTCCGTATAACTGATGCCCTGTTTGTTAAGCCATAAAAGAACATCATGATGAATGAATCGCTGAGCCGCATTATTGCAACCGAGCTGCAGGCCAGAGCAGAACAGGTCGACGCCGCTGTTCGCCTGCTGGATGAAGGGAATACCGTGCCGTTTATCGCACGCTATCGTAAGGAAGTGACCGGTGGGCTGGATGATACCCAGCTGCGCCAGCTGGAAACGCGCCTGAGCTACCTGCGCGAGCTGAACGATCGCCGCCAGTCGATTCTGAAATCCATTGCCGATCAGGGCAAGCTGACCGACGAGCTGGCCGCCGCCATCAACGGCACGCTGAGCAAAACCGAGCTGGAAGACCTCTACCTGCCCTATAAGCAGAAGCGCCGCACCCGCGGGCAGATTGCCATTGAGGCCGGGCTGGAGCCGCTGGCGGAAACGCTGTGGCACGAGCCAAAGCATGACCCCGAGCAGCTGGCGGCGGGCTACGTTGACGCCGATAAAGGCGTAGCCGACGTGAAGGCCGCCCTCGACGGCGCGCGCTATATTCTGATGGAGCGCTTTGCCGAAGACGCGTCGCTGCTGGCGAAAGTACGAGACTATCTGTGGAAGAACGCCCACCTGGTGGCGAAAGTGGTAGCCGGTAAAGAGGAAGAAGGCGCCAAGTTCCGCGACTACTTCGACCATCACGAAGCGCTGGCCAGCGTGCCGTCCCACCGTGCGCTGGCGATGCTGCGCGGCCGCAATGAAGGGGTGCTGCAGCTGGCGCTGAACCCGGATCCGCACTCTGACGAACCGCCGCGCGAAAGCCACGGCGAGCAGATTATCACCAGCCATCTTGACCTGCGCCTGAACAATGCCCCGGCAGACGCCTGGCGTAAAGCGGTGGTCAGCTGGACGTGGCGCATCAAGGTGCTGCTGCACCTCGAAACCGAGCTGATGGGTACGGTGCGCGAGCGCGCGGAAGATGAGGCGATCAACGTCTTCGCCCGCAACCTGCACGATCTGCTGATGGCCGCCCCGGCCGGGATGCGCGCCACCATGGGCCTCGATCCGGGCCTGCGCACCGGAGTAAAAGTGGCCGTGGTCGACGCCACCGGCAAGCTGGTGGCTACCGATACCATCTACCCGCACACCGGCCAGACCGCCAAAGCGGCCGCCAGCGTCGCCGCGCTGTGCCAGAAGCACAACGTCGAGCTGGTGGCGATCGGTAACGGCACCGCCTCCCGCGAGACTGAGCGCTTCTACCTCGACGTGCAGAAACAGTTCCCGGCGGTGAAGGGGCAGAAGGTGATCGTCAGCGAAGCCGGCGCCTCGGTCTACTCCGCCTCCGAACTGGCGGCGCTGGAGTTCCCGGACCTCGACGTCTCGCTGCGCGGTGCGGTCTCCATCGCCCGCCGCCTGCAGGATCCGCTCTCCGAGCTGGTGAAGATCGACCCGAAATCGATCGGCGTCGGCCAGTACCAGCACGACGTCAGCCAGAGCCAGCTGGCGAAGAAGCTGGACGCGGTGGTGGAAGACTGCGTAAACGGCGTTGGCGTCGATCTGAATACCGCTTCGGTGCCGCTGCTGACCCGCGTGGCGGGGCTGAGCAAAATGATCGCCCAGAATATCGTCAGCTGGCGCGACGAGAACGGCCGTTTTCAGAACCGTCAGCAGCTGCTGAAGGTCGGCCGCCTCGGGCCGAAAGCCTTTGAGCAGTGCGCCGGCTTCCTGCGCATCAACCAGGGTGATAACCCGCTGGATGCCTCAACCGTCCACCCGGAAGCCTATCCGGTGGTGGAGCGCATTCTGGCCGCCACCGAGCAGGCGCTGAGCGCGCTGATGGGCAACCCGGCGGCGCTGGGCGGCCTGAAAGCCGTCGATTTTACCGACGAGCGTTTCGGCGTGCCGACGGTCAGCGACATTATCAAAGAGCTGGAAAAACCGGGCCGCGACCCGCGTCCGGAGTTCAAAACCGCACAGTTCGCCGAGGGTATTGAACAGATGAGCGACCTGCTGGCGGGTATGGTGCTGGAGGGCGCAGTGACCAACGTCACCAACTTCGGCGCCTTTGTCGATATCGGCGTGCATCAGGATGGCCTGGTGCATATCTCGTCGCTCTCTGACAAATTTATCGACGATCCGCACAAAGTCGTGAAGGCCGGGGATATCGTTAAGGTCAAGGTGATGGAGGTCGATCTGCAGCGCAAGCGCATCGCGCTGACCATGCGTCTGGACGAGCAGCCGGGCGAAGGCAACGCGCGGCGCGGCGGCGGTAACGCGCCGGCTAACCGTGATAACGCCCGTCCGGCCAGAGGCGCGAAGCCGCGCCCGGCGGCACAGCCTGCCGGTAACAGCATGATGGGCGACGCGCTGGCGGCGGCGTTCGGGAAAAAACGCTAAGCCCGTTCAGGTAAGAACACCGCTTATCTGATCGCTGCCAGAAAGGGCGGATCGCAGGATCCGCCCTTGTCACTTATCGCTTGTCACTTATCACTTATCACTCTGCTGCCGCTGACGTTGCTCAGCCATTCCGCTGACATACCCCGCTGCTTTGCCGCGAAGGCTGCTCTGAACAGTGATACCTGTCATATCCATGATATGCGTTTGCCGCTGTGATTCACTACTTCAGGTAAAAGCCTTCGTTAGCACCGCTGTTCTGTTCTGCCAGATTGGCGATTTTTCCCCCAGAGACTACAGTGAAATCAACCTACGCACTCTTCAGGTCGGTTCACTGACTATGCAACGCATCACCGCCCTGCTCGACCAGATCTACGGCACCACCCTCTCCGTCAGCCATCGGCAGCAGCTGCTGAAAGCCATTAATGATGCCCGCGAAGGCATCGAACATCAGCGCAAGCCGCACTGGGACGAGCAGGACGTGGTGTTAATCAGCTACGCCGATCAGTTCCGCGAGGAGGGCGTGCCAACCCTGCGCGCCTTTAACCGCTTCCGCCAGCAGCACCTGCAGGGCAGCTTTACGCTGCTGCACCTGCTGCCGTTCTATCCCTGGTCGGCGGACGACGGCTTCTCAGTTGTCGACTACCACCAGGTTAACCCGCCCTACGGCGGCTGGGCGGATATTGCTGAACTGCATCGCCATACCCGGCTGATGTTCGATTTTGTCTGCAACCATATGTCGGCGCACGGCGCGTGGTTTAAGCACTACCTGGCGCAGGAGCCGGGCTGGGACGACTTCTTTATCAGCATGCCGCCGAACGCCGATCTCAGCGCGGTGATCCGTCCGCGCACCTCGCCGCTGCTGACTCAGTTTACCCTGCAGAGCGGCGAAATCCGCCTGCTGTGGACCACCTTCAGCAGCGATCAGGTCGACCTGAACTTTGCCAGCGGCGCAGTGCTGCTGAAGATGGCCGGCGTGCTGCTCGACTACCTGCAGAAAGGGGCCGACTACGTGCGGCTGGACGCCGTCGGCTATATGTGGAAAACCCCCGGCACCACCTGCATCCACCTGGAAAAAACTCATCTGCTGGTGAAGCTGTTTCGCGCTATCGCCGATGAGGTGGCCCCCGGCACGGCGATCGTCACCGAAACCAACGTGCCGCATCAGGACAATATCCGCTACTTCGGCAACGGCGACGACGAAGCACAGATGGTCTATCAGTTCTCGCTGCCGCCGCTGGTACTGCACGCCATCCACACCGGCTCATCGACCGTGCTGGGCCAGTGGGCCGCCACTCTGACGCCCGGCAGCAGCCCGACCACCTTCTTTAACTTTCTTGCCTCCCACGACGGCATCGGCCTCAACCCGCTGCGCGGCATCCTGCCCGAAGAGGAGATCGTCACGCTGGTGCGCGATCTGGCCGCCGAGGGCGCGCTGGTGTCGTGGAAAAATAACCCGGACGGCAGCACCAGCCCGTATGAGGTCAACGTCACCTGGATGGACGCACTGAATCAGCAGGCGGACGATGACGATCGGCGGCTGCGGCGCTTTATGCTGTCGCACGCGCTGCTGCTGGCCTTCCCCGGCGTGCCGGCCGTCTATATTCAGAGCCTGCTCGGCTCGCGCAACGACCGCGAAGGGGTGACCGCCGCCGGCTACGCGCGGGCGATTAACCGCCAGAAGTATGATCTCGCAGAGATTGAGCAGGCGCTGGCCGACGATGGCTCGCTGCGCCATCGCACCTTTCACGCGCTGCGCGCCCTGATTCAGGCACGGATGCGCCAGCCCGCCTTCCACCCGGACAGCCCGCTGCAGGTGTGTGAGGCCGATGAACGGCTGCTGGTGCTGTGGCGCGGCGGCGCGGCTGCGGCCGGGCGGCTGCTGTGCGTGTTTAATCTGAGTGCGGAAACGGTGAGCTACCCGTTACCGGAAGAGCATGACTGGCAGGACGTGGCGGGCGGGAGTCGCATTGACGGCACGCTACCGCTGCTGCTGGCGCCCTGGGAATATTACTGGCTGAAGGCGTAAAGCGTAATGAGCAACCTATGCCGGCAGGGCGCGTGACGTGCGCAGGCTGTCAGGCGGTCAGGCGGTCAGGCGGTCAGGCGGTCAGGCGGTCAGGCGGTCAGGCGGTCAGGCAAACGATATAAAAACGGGTTCAGGGATAACCAGTATGAAAACCATAATGCTGACAAGGTGAACGGGCCAGCGCCCGTTCTGTCAGGGAGTTACCTGTACACTTCCGCCATTGCCAGCGTGCGGTTACGCTCGTCGGCCGCGATAATCACATAGTAGCGCCCGCCCTTCTCGTCGGCCTTTTTCGACAGCCGGGCTTTGGCATCCATCGGCGAGCTGGTGCTGGTGGTGTCAATGGTGCCCAGCGTCTGCAGGTTCATCTCTTTCGCCTGCTCGCGGGAGATCTCTTCGGCAGCCACGGCGTTAAACGCCGCTGCGCCGCTCAGTAACAGTGCTGCGGTAACGATAAGACGTTTCATCATTTCCTCTCCTTAGGTCTGAAATCAAACGGAATCAGGTTTACGCATCAACGCATCAACGCATCAACGCATCAACGCATCAACGCTGTCTATTATCGGCCGTCATATCGTAAGCGCCAGCCAGCACCGTTATTATCGTAATTTATGGGATGGCTTTTTCTCAGTTGACGCCCATTACATCAATCTGATTACAGAATCCACTAACCTGCTCGCAGAACGCGTCGGGGTGAGAAATAAAGGGCGCGTGGGCCGCCTTGCTGAAGAGATGGCTGCGGCTGGCGGGCCACAGCGCGTCGAGCAGCGGCGCTATCGCCCGCGGCACCAGCCCGTCCAGCGCGCCGTACAGCCGCAGCTGCGGCAGCGTCAGCCCGCTCATCGCCGCGCGCAGATCGATGCTGCGCAGGATCTCCAGCCCGCCGTTGAGCACGGCAACCGACGGCACCGGCTGTTCCAG
>NZ_JRZZ01000012.1:0-35951 GCF_002865965.1 Erwinia sp. B116 | reverse complement strand
CTGAAGCACGGCGATGAGGCCACGGTAATCAGCCCCGCCACGCGATGCGGGTGGCTCAGCGCCAGCTGGCTGGCCACCAGCCCGCCCAGCGACCAGCCGAGCCACACCGCCCGCGCCGGCGCCTGTGCCAGCAGCGCGTCCGCCATCTGCGGCAGCGTTAACGGGCCAAAACCCTGGCTGCGGCCGTAGCCGGGCAGGTCCACCAGGTGCAGCGTAAACTGTGCGCTGAGCCGCACGCTGATGTCATGCCACACGCCGGCGTTCAGCCCCCAGCCGTGCAGCAGCACAAGATGGCGATCGCCATGGCCTATGGTCTTCCAGTAAAGCGGCATCATCGGTTAAGGTCCTGTCTTTGCTTTGGAGATCGCTATGCTACCAATGCCGGCAGGCTGCTGGCTATGCCAGATGCCCCTCGCCTTTGCCCGACACGGCATCTGCTCGGTCTGTCTGCGCCAGCTGCAGCGCCAGCCGCCCTGCTGCCCGCAGTGCGGGTTAGCCAGCCATCGCCCGCGACAGCCGTGCGGCCGCTGCCTGCAAAAACCGCCGCCGTGGCAGCAGCTGATCGCGGTCACGGCCTGGCAGCCGCCGCTCAGCCAGCTGGTCAACCGGCTAAAGTTCAGCGGCGGCACCGCACAGGCGGACATGCTGGCGCGGTTAATTTTGCTAAAGTGGCTGATGCGGCGGCGGGAAAACGGCCTGCCGCGCCCGGACCTGCTGCTCCGCGTGCCGCTCTATCATCACCGCGCCTGGCAGCGCGGCTATAATCAGTTAGATGACATTTCGGCCAGGCTGGCCCACTGGCTGCAGTGCCGCTTCGATCCGCGCGGGGTAACCCGCGTTCGTGGCGGCAACATTCAGCACCGTCTGGGGCGGCTGGCACGCAGGCGTAACCTGCGCGGCGCGTTCAGGGTTGAAAGTGCGGTACAGGGGCGTCATATCCTGTTAATCGATGACGTAATCACCACCGGCAGCACCGTGGCCGAAATCAGTCGTATTCTGCTGGCGCACGGCGCGGCCAGCATCCAGGCTGGCTGCCTGTGCCGCACCTTGTAGCAGGGTGGGGATGGGCGTATTATAACCAGTGAATTTATTTAACAATTGAGCAATCGCCATGATCGTAATTACCGATGCTGCACAAGAGCACTTCTCCAAATTGCTGTCAAAGCAGGAAGATGGCACCCAGATCCGCGTATTCGTGATTAACCCGGGTACGCCAACCGCCGAGTGCGGCGTCTCCTACTGCCCACCCGATGCGGTAGAAGCCACCGACACCGAGCTGAAGTTCGAGCGCCTGTCCGCCTTTATCGACGAGCTGAGCAAACCCTATCTGGAAGATGCGGAAATCGACTTCGTTACCGATAACCTCGGTTCACAGCTGACGCTGAAGGCGCCGAACGCCAAAATGCGCAAGGTGAATGAAGATGCGCCGCTGGTTGAGCGCGTTGAATACCTGCTGCAGTCGCAGATCAACCCGCAGCTGGCCAGCCACGGCGGTAAAGTCTCGCTGATGGAGATCACCGATGAAGGCCTGGCCATTCTGCAGTTTGGCGGCGGCTGCAACGGCTGTTCAATGGTCGACGTGACCCTGAAAGAAGGCATCGAAAAAGAGATGCTGCAGGCCTTCCCGGAGCTGAAGGGCGTGCGCGATCTGACCGAGCACCAGCGCGGCGAGCACTCGTTCTACTAATCCTGAAGGGCAGTTTTGCCCACCTGAACGCCACCGCCGAGAGGGCCAGCACTGTCTGGCCCTTTTTATTTGCCTGCGATCTGACCTGGAATTGTCACTGGATCTTTCAGCTTACACGTGTACACTGAAACTCCTTTCGTTACTTTACAGGTCCTTATGACAACGATTATTGGCAGAAGAGTAGTGATTACCGGAATGGGGCTGACCAGCCCGCTGGCTCACGGCGTTATCCCCAGCTGGCAGCGGTTGATCGCCGGCAAATCCGGCATCCGTCTGTTGCCGGAAGCGGTGCACGGCGATACCGCCATTCGCGTGGGCGGCCTGGTACCGTCGGTCACAGAAGACGTTCACGGGCTGGATCTCGATGCGTTAATTGCGCCGAAAGAGCAGCGTAAGTCCGACCGCTTTATTCATCTGGCGCTGGCCGCCGCCGCCGAGGCGGTGGAGCAGGCCGGGCTGCACAACCTGACCGAAGCCGCGCGCCAGCGTACCGCCACCATTATTGCCACCGGCATCGGCGGCTTTCACGCCATCACCCAGGCGGTGAAGACAGTAACGGAGAAAGGCAGCCGTAAGCTGTCGCCGTTTACCATTCCCTCGTTTATCGGCAACCTGGCGGCTTCGCAGGTGGCGATCAAATACGGCCTGAAGGGAATGCTCGGCACGCCGGTCTCCGCCTGTGCCGCCAGCATTCAGAGCATCGGCGACGCGATGCGTGTCATCCGTTACGGCGAAGCTGACGTGGCGCTGGCCGGCGGTACGGAATCCTGCGTCAACCCGGTATCGCTCGGCGGCTTCCAGGCGGCGCGGGCGCTCTCCACCGACTTTAACGACCGGCCGGAGCAGGCCTCACGACCGTTTGACGGCGGGCGCGACGGCTTTGTGATGAGCGAAGGCGCGGGCGTGCTGGTGCTGGAGTCGCTGGAACATGCGCAGCAGCGCGGCGCGACCATCCTCGCGGAAGTGGCCGGCTACGGCACCACCTCTGACGCTTACCACATCACCGCCGGACCTGAGGATGGTGAAGGCGCGGCGCGGTCGATGACCCTTGCGCTGCAGCAGGCGGGCCTCGCCGCCGCCGAACTGGACTACGTCAACGCGCACTCCACCTCCACCCCGGTGGGCGACGTGGCCGAACTGAACGCGCTGCGTCAGGTACTGGGTGACGGTGCACGCGCCGCGATCTCCTCCACCAAGTCGGCCACCGGCCATCTGCTCGGTGCCGCCGGGGCGCTGGGGGCGATCTTCTCGGTGATGGCGATACGCGAAGGCATTGCGCCACCGTCGCTGAATATTGACCGGCTGGACGAGCGGGCGCAGGGGCTGAATATTGTGCAGAACGAAGCACGACAGATGCCGATCCGCAGCGCGCTGGTCAACGGCTTTGGCTTTGGCGGGGTGAACGGTTCGCTGGTGCTGAAGGCGTTTAACGGCTAAGTGCCCGGCTGAAAGGGATAACGGGACAGCTCACGCCCTGGGGCTGCGGAAATCAGCCCGGTGAACGCCCGTTCTCCCACGCCGACTGGCGCAGGCACTCACCCGATACGCGGGCCGATCGCTCAGCCCGCTGGTCTGCCACCCGCCTCCCCTCAGTTCAAGGCGACAGGATCCTGTCGGTTGCCAGGTTCACGTCTCCCCGTGACGGGAATGTCGATGTCTGCACCGGGCGTTCAGGATTCAGATTGTCGCCGCTGCTTATCCACCTTTTTCAACAGCCGCCTGACTTCCGCATCGGCGAAAGTCTCCTCAAGCGTGTGGCTCATCTTACGACGCCAGTTAGGATATTCGTTGCTGGTGCCGGGCACGTTGACCGGTTCGGCCATCAGCAGCCAGTCCTCCGGCTGCAGGCCCAGCAGCAGGCTGCGGGTGTTGGCGACAAACGCGTGCAGCCCCTGACTGAGGGCGGCGCTGACCTCAAGCTTATCGGCCCGATTAACGAAGCGCTGCGGCACACAGCCGTACTGGTGCAGTGCATCAAGCAGCGCCTGCTTCTTCACCGCGCGATCGGCGTACAGCTCGCTGAGCACCGCTTTATCCGGGTAGATACCGAGCTTTTCGCCCAGCGCCAGGTCACCTGCGCTCCAGAAGCCCCTCAGGGTCGGCAGATCGTGGGTGGTCAGGGTGGCCATTGCCTGCTCTGCCCAGTCGCCCGGGGCACGATAATGCTGGCCGTCCTGCTGTTCAAACCACAGCACCTTCCACGAGTAAATGCCAAAGCGCTTCAGCTTGCCGACGATCTCCGGCGGCACGGTGCCAAGATCTTCGCCGATCACCATGCACTGATGGCGCTCGCTCTCCAGTGCGAGGATCGCCATCAGATCGTCCACCGGGTAGTGCACGTAAGCCCCGGATGCTGCCGTTTCCCCGTGGGGGATCCACCACAGCCGCAGCAGCGACATCACGTGATCGATGCGCAGCGCGCCGCAGCTGGCCATACTGGCGCGCAGCAGATCGATAAACGGCTGATACGCCCGCGCCGCCAGCACCTGCGGATCCATCGGCGGCAGGCCCCAGTTCTGCCCCTGCGGCCCGAGCGGATCGGGCGGTGCGCCGATCGACGCCTGCAGCCGGTAGAGTTCACGATCGCACCAGGTTTCCGATCCCCCTTCCGCCACGCCCACTGCCAGGTCGCGGTACAACCCGATCGGCAACTGCAGCTCCGTACAACGCTGCCAGCAGGCGTCTAACTGACGCTGCGCCAGCCACTGCAGCCACAGCCAGAAGCGCACTTCATCCTGCTGCCCGCGGCAAAACTGCTGCACCGCCTCGCTGTCTGCCTGCTGATACTCCGCAGGCCAGCCCTGCCAGCCCCAGCCAGCCGCGTTCTGCTTTGCCATCTCCGCCTGCAGCGCATCGTAGGCGGCCTGAGCCTGCAGGCTGTCGCCGCCGTCGGCAATAAACCGCTCAAAATCCGCACGCTGAGCATCTTCCGCGCCGCGCAGCCCAAACTGCGGCCAGGCGTGGCGCAACCCCTGAATTTTCAGCGCGGTGACGCGCGCATAATCCACCTGGTCGCTTTCACGGGCTTTGCTCAGCGCCTGCTGCGTGTTTTTCTGCTGCCACCAGCGCTGCGCGCGCGGACTGCTCTTAAAATCCTCTACTGCCGCCACATCAATATACAGCACGTTCAGCCAGCGGCGGGACGACGGGCTGTACGGGCTGGCGTTCTCCGGCTGGGCCGGATAGAGCGAGTGAATCGGGTTAAGGCCGACAAAGGCACCGCCGTGCTGCGCCATCCCGGCCAGCAGCAGCTGCAGATCGCTGAAATCGCCAATGCCCCAGTTCTGTTCGGAGCGCAGCGTATAGAGCTGCACGCAGGCTCCCCACAACTTCTGGCCCTGCTTAAGCGCCGCCGGTTCGTAACAGCGCTTCGGTGCAATAATCAGCCGGCACGAATGCTGTTTTTTGTCCTGGCTGAGCAGCAGCTGGTGATAGCCGGTGGGCAGGTTTTGCGGCAGGTCCAGCACCTCACCGCCGCTGACCTTGCCGCGAAAGGTTTTACCCTTTTCGGTCTGCAGCTGCCACAGCCAGTCACCCTTGCCGCCGATCTGCAGCTGCTGGCTGCGCCGCCTGAGTAACACCTTACAGGGCGGCAGCGGCGCACGGCTGCGCACCGGCACGGCCATCGCCGCCAGCAGCGTGTGAAGCGTTTCCACGCTGACCTCCTGCGGCTTACCGCGGGCGTTGGTAAACGTTGGCGCGATACCCGCCGCCAGCGCCGCTTTCTGCAATTTTTTCGCGTCCATTGCTGCTCCTTAGCGTTTTGCCTGCCAGATGCGCTGCTGGTAATCGCGCACCGATCGGTCAGAGCTGAATAGCCCGGTGCGCGCGGTATTAAGGATTGCCGCCCGCGTCCACGCCTCCGCATCGCGATACAGCGCCTCGACCTGCTGCTGCGCCGCGCAGTAGCTGGCAAAGTCCGCCAGCACCAGCCACGGATCGCCACCCTTGCCCAGGCTGTGCAGCATCAGATCAAAGGCGTGCTTATCACCGTTGCTGAAGAAGCCTTTCTCCAGCTCCTTCAGCAACCCGTCCAGATGCTTATCTTTTTTGCGCAGCTTCTGCGGGGTATAACCGCCGGCCTTCAGCGCCTTTACCTCCTCCACCCGGTTGCCAAAGATAAAGATATTGTCATCGCCCACCTGTTCGGCGATCTCAACGTTGGCCCCGTCCAGCGTGCCGATGGTCAGCGCACCGTTCAGCGCCAGCTTCATATTGCCGGTGCCGGAGGCCTCATAGCCGGCGGTGGAGATCTGCTCCGACAGGTCGGCGGCCGGAATAATCAGCTCGGCGGCGCTGATGCGGTAGTCGGGGATAAACACCACCTTCAGCTTGTCGCCCACCAGCGGATCGTTGTTAATCTTCTCCGCCACCTTGTTGATGGCAAAGATAATATTTTTCGCCAGGTAGTAACCCGGCGCGGCCTTGGCACCGAACACGCAGACGCGCGGCACCACGTCGAGATCCGGATTATCGCGCAGCCGCTTATACAGCGACAGGATATGCAGCAGGCCAAGGTGCTGACGCTTGTACTCGTGCAGCCGCTTGATCTGCACGTCAAACAGCGCCTGCGGGTTCACCACGATGCCGGTACGCTGCAGGATGTACTCCGCCAGCCGCCGCTTGTTGTCCTGCTTGATCTGCCGGTAGCGTTCACGGAACACCGGGTCATCCGCGTGCGCCTCCAGCCCCTTCAGCGCATCGAGATTATTGACCCACTCCACCTGCAGCGTCTCGTCGATCAGGCGCGACAGCGCCGGGTTGCACTGCTTCAGCCAGCGGCGCGGGGTAATGCCGTTGGTGACGTTATGGAACTTCTCCGGCCACAGCTGGTGATACTCCGGGAACAGATCGCTGACCACCAGCCGCGAGTGCAGCGCCGCCACGCCGTTGACCGCAAAACCGCTGACCACGCACAGGTTGGCCATCCGCACCTGCTTATCGTGCAGCACCGCCAGCTTCGCCCACACCTTTTCGTCGCCCGGCCACTGCTGCTGCACCTGTTTCTTAAAGCGGCGGTTAATCTCTTTAATCAGCTGGAAGTGGCGCGGCAGCAGGCTGCGCACCAGCCGCTCGTCCCAGCGTTCCAGCGCTTCCGGCATCAGCGTGTGGTTGGTGTAAGCGAAGGTGTTGCTGACGATCGCCCAGGCGTCATCCCATTCCAGCTGGTGCCGATCGATCAGCAGCCGCAGCAGCTCCGGAATGGCGATGGTCGGGTGGGTATCGTTAAGCTGGATCACCTCGTACTCTGCCAGCTGGTGAATGCTGCGCCCGGCCAGATGGTGGCGGCGCAGGATATCGGCCACCGAGCAGGCGCACTGGAAATACTGCTGCATCAGCCGCAGGCGCTTGCCCTCCTGGTGGTTATCGTTCGGGTAGAGCACCTTAGTCAGCTTTGCGGCATCAATCCCCTGCCGTTCGGCCTTGAGGAATTTACCGTCGTTAAAGCGAGTGAGGTCAAAGGGATGCGCGTGGCTGGCCTGCCACAGTCGCAGCGGCTGCACCACGCCGTTGCGGTAACCGGTAACCGGCAGGTCCCAGGCTTCGCCACGCAGGGTAAAGGCCGGCTGCCAGCGCCAGCCGCCGTCGGTTTTCACCACCTTACCGCCCAGCGCGACCTCTACGTCCAGCGCGGCGTTGTGGCGAAACCACGGGTAGCGATCGCGCTGCCAGTCATCCGGCGCTTCCACCTGCTGACCGTCGGCAAACGACTGGCGAAACAGGCCGTACTGGTAGTTGAGACCGTAGCCGGTGGCGGGCTGGCCGACGGTGGCCATCGAATCCAGGTAGCAGGCCGCCAGGCGGCCCAGACCACCGTTGCCCAGCGCCGGGTCAATCTCCTCTTCCAGCAGCTCGCTGAGATCCAGATGGTGCGCCGCCAGCGCCTCGCGTACACCGTCATACCAGCCGAGGTTCAGCAGGTTGTTGCCGGTCAGGCGGCCGACCAGAAATTCCATTGAGATATAGTTAACGTGCCGCTGCACCTTCGCCGGGCTGACCGCCGGCAGCGCGGCCAGCAGTTCGGCCAGCGCGCCGCTGACCGCCTGCCACCACTGATGGCGGGTCATCTCCCCGGCGGACGCGCACCCCAGATGCTGAAACTGGCGGGTAAGCGCCGCTTCAAAGCGGGTCTTGCTGAATTTCTGTTGCGACATCGTTTCCCTCTCAAAATGGTTGCAGGCCAAAGCGGACAAAACGGAACACTTACAGTTAAGACGGCAACAGCTGAAAAAGCTCACCGTGTGATGCCTTGAGCAGAAAAAAACCAAAACAGGTCGTTAACCAACATAGCATGCGTGGGGTGCAGGACGATGTCAGACGCTCAGGATTTTTATGCAGGGCGGGAACGGGTGAGGCAGGTCAGGCAGGTCAGGCAGGTCAGGCAGGTCAGGCAGGATGCGCCGCGGGACGGATAAAGCAATATTTGTCTGGCAGATTAAGTCTGCCAGGCAAACAGACGGTGGCGGCTCAGCAGAGTTCGAGATGCACCTCGTACTTCTCGATGGTTTTCATTACCCCTTCCGGCGGCGTCTGGTCGGTAAACAGATAGTCGATCAGGCTCATATTGCCGAGGTTCACCATCGCGTTACGGCCAAACTTGGAGTGGTCGGCTACCAGCATTACGCAGCGCGAGTTCTCGATGATCGCCTTTTTGGTGCGCACTTCGTGGTAGTCGAAGTCGAGCAGCGAACCGTCGTAGTCGATGCCGCTGATGCCAAGAATGCCGTAATCGAGGCGGAACTGGGAGATATAGTCGAGCGTGGCTTCGCCCATAATGCCGCCGTCGCGGGTGCGCACCTCGCCGCCCGCCAGGATCAGGCGGAAGTCCGGTTTCGCCATCAGCAGCACCGCCACGTTAAGGTTATTGGTGACGATGCGCAGGTTGCTGTGGTTCATCAGCGCGTGCGCCACCGCTTCCGGCGTGGTGCCGATGTCGATAAACAGCGAGGCGCCGTCCGGGATCTGGCTGGCCACCCGCTCGGCGATACGCGCTTTCTCCGCCGACCACATCATTTTACGATCCTGCCAGGCGGTATTCTCCGAGCTGGAGGGCAGCGCCGCGCCACCGTGGTGGCGCTGGATCTTGTTCTGCTCCGCCAGGTCGTTTAAGTCGCGGCGAATGGTCTGCGGGCTGACGGCAAAATGCTCTACCAGCTCCTCGGTACTGACATATCCCTGATGGCGGACCAGATCGATAATCGCATCATGGCGTTGCGTCTGCTTCACACTCACTCCTTGCGGCCCAGGCCGCCCTGTTATCTTTGTTTCTGCGCTGAACCGTGACGGGTATCCACAAAGGCCATCGCCACGCCGACCAGCAGCCCGGTGACGTGTGCCGCGTTGGCAATCGAAAGTCCAAACCAGCCGAACCAGCCCACCAGCAGCCACAGCACTGCAAACGCCATCATGCCACGCTGCAGGAACACGCCGCTCTGCGGATCGCGCTCGCCTCTGAGCCAGGTGTAGCCCATCAGCGCATAGACCACGCCGGAGAGGCCGCCAAACAGCACGCCGCTGAATTTCGCCTGCATCCAGCCGCTGAGCAGCGCCGAAATCAGCATAATGACGAACAGCTTGCCGCTGCCGAGGCGCTTCTCAACCATGCCGCCAAGATACCACCACCACAGCAGGTTGAACAAAATATGCAGCAGCGAGAAGTGCAGCAGCGCGTGGCTGAACCAGCGCCACAGCTCCAGCCGCTGGTCCGGCTGCGGCCACGACAGCAGATCCATCACCGTGCCATCGCCGAACAGCTGCATCAGGATAAACACCAGCACGCAGGCCGCGGCCACCCCCAGCGTCAGCGGCCCGGCGCGTTCGCGCATCCCGGCCAGTAACGGCGTGTGCTGATAGCGGATACCGCTGTCGGTGGTGCCGCTTTGCCAGCTGGCCGCCTGATAGCGCGGGTGGTTGGGATCGCGGATGAACTGGTTAAGTTCGTTTTCGACGACGCCAACCTGCGACTCATCGTCAAGCCACAGCTGATAGTCGCCGTCGTGCTCTATGCGCAGGGTGATGCCCCGCGTGGCCATGTAGTCAACGAAGGCCTGCGCCAGGCGCAGGTGGGTAAAATGGGTGATACGCATGATGGGCGGGCTCCCTGTCAGGTCAAACCAGAGCAGCCGGTGTGGCTGCACGCTGTCATAGCTGTGGCCCTAAGCCGATTCAACCTGTTGCGGGAACACCGCGCGCCAGGCATCAAAGCCGCCGTCAATGCTGTAAGCCTCGGCAAACCCCTGGTTCAGCAGGTACTGCGCCGCACCTTTGCTGCTGTTGCCGTGATAGCACATCACCAGCACCGGCTGGCTGAGATCGGCCTGGGCAATAAACTGCGGCAGCGAGTCGTTGGTGAGATGAAACGCCCCGCTGGCGTGGCCGGCGGCAAAGCTTTGCGGATCGCGGATATCGACCAGGTGTACGTTGCCAGCGGCCAGCTGCTGTTGCGCCTGCTGCACGTCGATGCACTCAAATTGTTCCATGGTGGGGTCTCATAAAAGCCAAAAAATAACGTCAAATAGCGCTTATTGTATCCTGGCTGCGGGGAACAATAACCCGATAAATGGAGTGGTTATCGGGTTTTTCTCTTAGCAAATATGTTACCTGCATCACGCATAAATGTTTTTATCTGGTTAACGCGGTGGCAATGTTGGTTTTCGCTGAGTATAATGCTCGAAAACGAACATTACTGAGCAATTCCGAACACCGGAGGAGACAACGTGGAAATCAAAGACCTGATCGTCATCGGCGGCGGTATTAATGGTGCAGGCATTGCAGCCGACGCGGCAGGACGTGGGCTGTCGGTGCTGATGCTGGAGGCCCAGGATCTGGCCTGCGCCACCTCGTCTGCCAGCTCCAAACTGATCCACGGTGGCCTGCGCTATCTGGAACACTACGAATTCCGCCTGGTCAGCGAAGCGCTGGCCGAGCGTGAAGTACTGCTGAAGATGGCGCCGCACATTGCTTTCCCGATGCGCTTCCGCCTGCCGCACCGCCCGCACCTGCGCCCGGCGTGGATGATCCGGGTTGGCCTGTTTATGTACGATCATCTGGGCAAACGCACCAGTCTGCCGGGCAGTAAGAGCCTGCGTTTTGGCGCAGAATCAGTGCTTAAACCTGAAATCATGCGCGGTTTCGAATATTCCGACTGCTGGGTGGACGATGCGCGCCTGGTGGTGCTGAACGCCCAGGAGATCGAAAAGCGCGGCGGCGAGGTGCGTACCCGCACCCGCGTGACCCGCGCCTGGCGTGAAAACGGCCTGTGGACGGTGGAAGCGGAAGAAGTTGATACCGGTAAGATCCACACCTGGCAGGCTCGCGGCCTGGTCAACGCCGCCGGCCCGTGGGTTAAGCAGCTGTTCGACGAGAACCTGAAGCTGAAGTCGCCGTACGGTATTCGCCTGATCAAGGGCAGCCATATCGTGGTGCCGCGCGCGCACAACGAGAAACAGGCCTATATCCTGCAGAACGAAGATAACCGCATCGTGTTTGTTATTCCGTGGATGGATGAGTTCTCGATCATCGGCACCACCGACGTCGAGTACAAGGGCGATCCGAAGAGCGTGAAGATCGACGACAACGAGATCGACTATCTGCTGAAGGTTTACAACAGCCACTTTAAGAAAACGCTGGCGAAGGACGATATCGTCTGGACCTACTCCGGCGTGCGTCCGCTGTGTGATGATGAGTCCGATTCACCGCAGGCGATCACCCGCGACTACACGCTGGACGTGCACGACGACGCCGGCCAGGCCCCGCTGCTGTCGGTATTTGGCGGCAAGCTGACCACCTACCGCAAGCTGGCCGAGCACGCGATGGAGAAGCTGAGCAAGTACTATCCAAACATCGGTGCGGCCTGGACCAAAACCTGCGTGCTGCCGGGCGGTAATATTGCCGGCACCCGCGAGGATTACGCCGCCAGCCTGCGTCGCCGTTATCCGTTCATTACCGAAGCGATGGCGCGTCACTATTCCCGCACCTACGGCAGCAACAGCGAGCTGCTGCTGAAGGATGCGAACAGCCTGGACGATCTCGGCGAGCTGTTTGGCCACCACTTCTACGAAGCGGAGCTGCGTTATCTGGTCGCTAACGAGTGGGTTCGCGCCACCGACGATGCGATCTGGCGCCGTACCAAAGAGGGTATGTGGCTGAACGACGAGCAGAAAGCCCGCGTCACCGAATGGCTGGCGCAGCACGTCACTCCGGCGCTGTCGCTGGCATCGTGATAATCGGTTGAGTTGTATGTAAGGGGCCTTAGTGGCCCCTTTTGCTTTTTTGGCACTGGCGTGATGTCGCTGTCAGATTGATGTTCCATCTCAGGCTTATCGCGTCGCTGCGTGGATGTAGCGGCCAGATTGGTGCCAGCGGTGCCCCTCTTAGGCTTATCGCGTTGCTGCGTGGATGTAGCGACCAGATCGGTGCCAGCGGTGCCCGGTATGGCGCAGATCGCCGGGTCGCCGTAAACCCTTCCCTGGGGGCTCGGATGCTGCATCCATGCAGCATACGCCCGGCTAACCTGTCCCCATACCGTGCCCCTCTCAGGCTAGCGCGTCGCTGCGTGTTTGTGGCTGCGAGATCGGTGCCCAACTCGGGCCGCCGTGTCGCTGAAAACTCTATGATGCGCCCCGCTATTTGGCCTGTTTGCACTGCCTCTTTCATTTGCCTGCGACCGTGCTTCCAGTGTTTGAACATAGGTGAAAAAGGCGATTGTCTTCTGTGTTAGCGAGGGGTAGCGTCAGGGGGTGCTTAAAACAGCACCAGGATTGGCGTCCTGAACAGTTAATAGCGACAGGCAAAATGCCGTCTTTTTTGTCGCAGGCTCATTACGTATGTATTATTGCACTGCGGTAATACAGACAATGGTGGGTTGAATGGAGGCTTCTTAGGAAGCGCCGGTAATGTTAACTGCTGGTACGCCAACTCTGTTCAACTCACCACCCGCGAACGTGGCGTTTCCGGTGGTGGAATAATTGCTAAGTTAACGAGGTTCCCATCATGGCAATGAAACCGCTATTCCGCTCCCACTATCAGTCCAGTTCTCTTTCCCTTCCTGCGCAGGGAGGTGCCCAATGAATTACGGCATATCAGACACAGCAAACCTTGATAACACCGAACTTTGCGACCAGTGCCGCGCATTGGCTTACGCTATGACTGAGCTCACCCAGCCCATCATGCGTGATGTACTGCTATGGGTGCTGGTTGAAAAGATTGAAATGCTCAGCCTACGATTCGAGGATGAAAGTAGCCTGCTGGATACCAAAAGCCTTTCAGCAACAATACACTAACAAGGTCAGGTAGCCATCGAAATTACATGACTGACAGCAACTTAGTTGCTTACAGGCAATCGGGGCTATCCGGATAAGCGGACCGTCGGCGCGCAGGGATGCGCGACGCCGAGCGCACACGGACGTGTTCACAGCGTGTCCGCGTTCCGGATAGCCCCGATAAGCCAGGCAACTGAACCTGCAGCGACCCGGCCCGACAGCAACGCAATAAGCAGGAACCAGCTGCCAGTATGCAAGCAACCAGCCCACAGCAACTCAGCAGCTTAAAGGCAACCGGGGCTATCCGGATAAGCCAGGCAACTGAACCTGCAGCGCCCCGGCGCCAGACTCAAAGCTTAACCGGCTTAATCCCCCAAATTTCGTCCGCATACTCCTGGATCGTACGGTCAGAGGAGAAGTACCCCATATTGGCGATGTTATGCACCGCCCGGCGCGTCCACTCCTCCTGATTGCGGTACAGTTTATCCACCTTATCCTGCTCGTCCACATAACTGCGGTAATCCGCCAGCAGCTGATAATGGTCGCCCAGATTGACCAGAGAATCGAAAATATTACGGTAACGCCCCGGCTCCTGCGGGCTGAACGCCCCGGTGGCGATCTGCGTCAGCGCCAGATGCAGCTCCGCATCCTGCTCGTAATACGGGTGCGAGTTATAGCCCTCAGCACGCAACGCCTCCACCTGCGGCGTGGTATTACCGAAGATAAAGATATTCTCCTCGCCCACGTGTTCCAGCATCTCCACGTTGGCCCCGTCCAGCGTACCAATGGTCAGCGCACCGTTCAGCGCAAACTTCATATTACTGGTGCCCGACGCCTCCGTCCCCGCCAGTGAGATCTGCTCGGACAAATCGGCGGCCGGAATAATGATCTGCGCCAGACTCACGCCGTAGTTGGGAATAAACACTACCTTGAGCTTATTCTTCACCTGCGGATCGCTGTTAATCACCGCCGCCACGTCGTTAATCAAATGGATGATGTGCTTAGCCATGTAATACGCCGAGGCGGCCTTACCAGCGAAAATATTGACGCGCGGCACCCAGTCAGCCTGCGGATCGGCCTTAATGCGGTTATAGCGGGTAATCACGTGCAGCACGTTTAACAGCTGGCGCTTGTACTCGTGAATACGTTTAATCTGCACGTCAAACATCGCGTGCGGATCGACCACGATATCCATCTTCTGCGCGATAAACTGCGCCAGCCGTTTCTTATTAACCAGCTTCGCCTCGCTCACCTGTTCAATAAAATTAGGGAAGTCGATATGCTGCTTCAGATCGTCCAGCTGACTCAGGTCGGTACGCCAGTTGCGACCAATCGCTTCATCCAGCACGCCGGATAGTGCCGGGTTAGCCAGCGCCAGCCAGCGACGTGGCGTTACGCCGTTGGTTTTATTACAGAAACGGTTAGGGAACAGCTTCGCGAAATCCGCAAACAGCGACTGCACCATCAGGTTGGAGTGCAGCTCAGACACGCCGTTCACCTTGTGGCTGACCACCACAGCCAGCCAGGCCATACGGATCCGGCGACCGTTGTTCTCGTCGATGATTGAAATGCGCGACAGCAGCTCCCAGTCATTAGGGTACTGATCCTGAATGGTCTTCAGGAAATGGTCGTTAATATCGAAAATGATCTGCAGATGGCGCGGCAGGATCTTGCCGATCATATCCACCGGCCAGGTCTCCAGCGCTTCCTGCATCAGCGTATGGTTGGTGTACGAGAACACCTGGCACGCCACGTCGAAAGCATCTTCCCAGTCGAACTTCGCGTCATCGATCAGCACGCGCATCAGCTCAGGGATCGCCAGCACCGGGTGAGTATCGTTCAGGTGAATGGCAATCCTGTCTGCCAGGTTGTCAAAGGTCTCATGCATCACCCAGTGGCGGTGCAGAATGTCCTGCACGGTGGCCGACACGAGGAAATACTCCTGACGCAGGCGCAGCTCGCGGCCGGAGTAGGTGGAATCATCCGGGTAGAGCACGCGCGAGACGTTTTCCGAATGGTTCTTGTCTTCTACCGCCGCGAAATAATCCCCCTGGTTGAATTTACCCAGGTTGATCTCGTTACTGGCCTGCGCGCCCCACAGCCGCAGCGTGTTGGTCGCATCGGTGTCAAAGCCAGGAATGATCTGATCGTAAGCCATCGCCAGGATCTCTTCGGTCTCAACCCAGCGTGCGCGGCTGCCTTCATGCTGGATCCGCCCGCCAAAACGCACTTTATAGCGGGTGCTGAAACGCTGAAACTCCCACGGATTACCGTACTCCAGCCAGTAATCGGGTGACTCCGCCTGCCGCCCTTCGACAATGTTCTGCTTAAACATCCCGTAGTCGTAGCGGATGCCGTAGCCGCGGCCAGGCAGCCCTAAGGTTGCCAGCGAGTCGAGGAAACAGGCCGCCAGACGGCCTAAACCGCCGTTGCCCAGCCCCGGATCGCTCTCCTCCTCGATCAGCTCTTCCAGATCGAAGCCCATATCCTCCAGCGCCGTACGCGCATCGTCATAAATGCCCATCGCCAGCAGCGCGTTCGACAGGGTACGCCCGACCAGAAACTCCATCGACAGGTAGTAGACCTGGCGCACGTCCTGCGACAGCTGGGCACGGTTGGAGCGCAGCCAGCGTTCCACCATGCGGTCACGTACCGCCAGCAGCGTCGCGTTGAGCCAGTCGTGTTTATTGGCGATCGACGGGTCTTTGCCGATGGTAAACATCAGCTTGTAGGCGATGGAGTGCTTCAGCGCATCAACGCTGACCGTCGGGGAAGCGTAGGAGAAAGGTGCATTCATATCAGTTTCCTAGTGTCTGGTTACAGCAAACGTTGATAGAGATCGCGGTAGGCAACAGCCGCTACCTGCCAGCTAAAATCCATCCCCATTGCCTGGCGCTGCACGTAGCGCCAAAGCGAAGGACGAGACCAGAGGACAAAAGCACGTCGAATTGCACGCAGTAATGACCAGGCATTACTGTCTTCAAAAACAAAGCCGCTGGCGATGCCGTCTGCCAGATTCTCCAGAGAACTGTCGTTCACCGTATCCGCCAGCCCGCCGGTGCGCCGCACCAGCGGCAGCGTGCCGTATTTCAGGCCGTAAAGCTGGGTCAGCCCGCAGGGCTCAAAGCGGCTAGGCACCATAATCACGTCGGCCCCGCCCATAATGCGGTGCGAGAAGGCTTCGTGATAGCCGATCTGCACGCCCACCTGGCCCGGATATTCGGCCGCGGCGGCAAGGAAGCCCTGCTGCAATACCGCATCGCCGGCCCCCAGCAGCACCAGCTGGCCGCCCTGCTCCAGCAACCCCGGCAACGCCTCAAGCACCAGATCCAGGCCCTTCTGGGTGGTTAAGCGACTGACTACGGCAAAGATCGGCGCTTTCTCATCGACGGTCAACCCCATGGTAATCTGCAGCTGGCGTTTGTTTTCCGTTTTGGCGTCCAGAACATCACGGTTGTAGCGCGCCGTCAGCAGCAAATCATGCTCAGGATCCCAGATCGCCGGATCAACGCCGTTGAGAATGCCGCTCAGCCGCCCTTCCAGCATGCGCTGTTTCAGCAGCGTTTCCATGCCATAACCGAACTCCGGCAGGGTGATTTCCCGCGCGTAAGTCGGGCTGACCGCCGTAATATGATCGGCATAAAACAGCCCGGCCTTGAGGTAAGATATCTGACCGAAGAACTCCAGCCCGTGCATATTGAAAAACGACTGCGGCAGCTGGATCTGTTCCAGATGATGCGCGTGGAACAGCCCCTGATAGGCCAGGTTATGCACCGTAAACACCGACTTCGCCGGACGGCCGCGCGCCGCCAGGTAAGCACAGGTCAGGCCGGCGTGCCAGTCGTGCGCATGCACCACGTCAGGACGCCACCAGGTATCCAGCCCGCAGGCCATCTCACAGCCCATCCAGCCGAGCAGCGCAAAGCGTAAATAGTTATCGGTGTAAGCAAACTGCGACTCATCGTGATACGGACTGCCGGGGCGATCGTACAGGCCCGGCGCATCAATCAGATAGATGCCCACGCCGTCAAAGTGACCGAACAGCAGCTCAACCGGGCCGGCGAAGGTTTGCAGTTTTGCCACCACTTCCGCACCCGGAATGCCTTTTTTCAAATCAGGAAACGCCGGCAACAGCACCCGGGTGTCCACACCTTCTGCAATTTGCGCCGCCGGTAATGCCCCAACAACATCAGCAAGCCCACCGGTTTTCAGCAGCGGGAAAATTTCTGAACAGACATGTAACACCTGCATTCGCGGCTCCTTTAACGTGCTGAAGCGGCATCCCTCCCCGGAAGTGCCGCATCTCCCACTCAGCTAGACCCAGCCAAGCTTCGCCAGCATGGTCCTTGTGACCAGAACAATCCCCTCATCCGATCGGTGGAAGCGCCGGGCATCATCATCCGGATTCTCACCGATCACCGTCCCTTCAGGCAGTACGCAGGCGCGGTCAATCACACAGCGGCGCAGGCGGCAGGAACGTCCTACCACCACGTCCGGCAGTAATACCGACGACTCGATATTGCAGAAGGAGTTAATGCGAACGCGGGAGAACAGCACCGAGTTCACTACCACCGATCCGGAGATAATACAGCCCCCGGACACCAGCGAATTCATGGTCATACCGTGGCTGCCGGAGCGGTCCTGAACAAACTTCGCCGGCGGCAGCGGCTCTACATAGGTGCGGATCGGCCAGGCCTGGTCATACATATCCAGTTCCGGCGTGACGGACGCCAGGTCAAGATTGGCTTTCCAGTACGCCTCCAGCGTGCCCACATCGCGCCAGTAGGGTTCGCTCGCCTCGCCGTTTTGTACGCAGGAAACGCCGAACGAATGGGCGACGGCATCACCGCTGGCCACAATTTTAGGCAGCAGGTCCTTACCGAAATCGTGGTCGGACTCCGGCAGCCCCTGATCCTCTTCCAGCATGCTGTAAAGATAGTCGGCATCGAAAATATAGATACCCATACTGGCCAGCGCTTTGCTGCTGTCGTCCGGCATCGCCGGCGGATCGGCTGGTTTTTCAAGGAATTCCACCACCCGACTATTTTCGTCCACCTTCATAATGCCGAAGGCGCTGGCCTCGGCCAGCGGCACCGGCAGGCAGGCAATGGTGCAGCGGGCGTTGCTCTCGACGTGGTCGATCAGCATCCGCGAATAGTCCATCTTGTAAATGTGGTCGCCGGCCAGTATCACAATGTACTTCGCGCGGTAGCGGCGGATGATGTCGAGGTTCTGCGTCACCGCATCGGCGGTGCCGCGATACCAGTGATCGGTGGAGAGCCGCTGCTGCGCGGGCAGCAGATCGACAAACTCGTTCATCTCTTCGTTGAGGAACGACCAGCCGCGTTGGATGTGCTGCACCAGGGTATGCGACTGGTACTGGGTGATCACCGCGATACGCCGGATGCCGGAGTTAAGGCAGTTGGAGAGGGCGAAATCGATAATGCGGAACTTGCCGCCAAAGTGAACGGCAGGCTTGGCGCGCTTGGCGGTCAAATCTCTTAGCCGCGTACCGCGGCCCCCGGCAAGGATCAGCGCGACCGTCTGGGTGGGCAGTTGACGTGCCAGCATCAGCGGATCGTTTCGTTCTAATTTGACCATGTCTGACTCCCTTTATGATTGATGATGGAACACACACACGCCGTGCGCGCCCCCATGCCAGACCGTTGACACGATGGGATTATCTTCCCCGGCAAAAGGAGGAATGGCATACCAACGTCCTTCTGGCAGTACCTGGTCACACACCGATTCTGTTGCATTGATCGTTATCAGCCAGCGTTGCGAAAGGCGGATCTGCAGGCGGTGTTCACCCTGCTGCCACTGTTCATCCGCAAGCGGCTGCCCCTGGTCGTTCAGCCACTCCACATTGCCATCGCCGGGTTGCCACCAGCGGTCCTGCTGCAGCGCCGGAATTCTGCGGCGCAGATGGATTAGCGCAGCGGTAAAAGCAAACAGACCGTTATCGTGCCTGCGCCAGTCAAACCAGGTCAGCGGGTTATCCTGGCAGTAGGCGTTGTTATTACCGTGCTGGCTGTGGCCGCGCTCGTCGCCGGCCAGCAGCATCGGCGTTCCCTGTGACAGCAGCAGCGTGGTCAGCAGCGCATGCACGCTGCGGCGGCGATGCTCTGCCACCAGTAATGGCGCATTCAGCCCTTCAAAACCGTGATTGTGGCTGAAATTATTGTCACTGCCGTCCCGGTTGTCCTCACCGTTTGCTTCATTATGCTTACGACTGAAGCTCACCAGGTCACGCAGGGTAAAACCGTCATGGGCAGTGACCAGATTGATGCTGGCGGAAGGTAAACGGCCGTCACGCTGGAACAGATCGCTGGAGGCAGCAAAGCGGCGGGCGAACTCGCCGTTGGACAGCGATCCGTGCAGCCAGTAACGGCGCGCGGCATCACGGAAATGGTCGTTCCACTCGGCAAACGGCGGCGGGAAGTTACCAACCTGATAGCCCCCCGGGCCAATATCCCAGGGCTCGGCGATCAGCTTGCACTGTGACAGCAGCGGATCGGCGGCGATCGCCTGAAACAGCGGCGCATCCTGCCGATACTCCGGCGTGCGCCCCATCACCGTGCCCAGGTCAAAGCGGAAGCCGTCAATATGGCACTCTTCCACCCAGTTGCGCAGGCAGTCCAGTGCCCAGGCCATCACCTGCGGATGGCTGAGGTTCAGCGTATTGCCGCACCCGGTCCAGTTGCTGTTGTCGCCACCCGGCTCCAGCCAGTAGTAGCTGGCGTTATCCACGCCACGCTGCGAAAGCGTTGGCCCGCTCTGTTCCAGCTCGGCGGTATGGTTAAACACCACGTCGAGGATCACTTCGATCCCCGCCGCGTGCAGCGCCTTCACCGCCTGCTGAAACTCCTGCCGGGCGTCAGGCCCTGAGGCATAGCCGGGATGCAGAGCCGAGCAGGCCAGCGGGTTGTAGCCCCAGTAATTATCCAGCCCCATGCGCAGCAGGCGCGGCTCGCTGGCAAAACAGGCCACCGGCAACAGCTCCAGCGTGGTGATCCCCAGCCGGGTGAAGTAGTCGATCATCACCGGGTTGCCCAGCGCCGCATAGCTGCCGCGCAGCGGCTCCGGGATGTCCGGATGCAGCCGGGTCAGGCCGCGCACGTGGGCTTCAAAAATCACCGTACTGCCCCAGGGCACCCGCGGCGGCTGGTCATCTTCCCAGTCAAAATCATCCGCCAGCACCACGCCTTTCGGCGCAATGCTGCCGGTATCTGCCGGGTCGGGTGCCGCGTCACCGCTGTAAAAGCGTCGGTCGTCGCTGACTTCCCCCTCCACCGCGCGGGCGGCCGGGTCCAGCAACAGCTTAGCGGGGTTAAAACGCAGCCCCTGCTGCGGTGCCCAGCGCCCGTGTACGCGGTATCCGTAGCGCTGACCGGGGCGCAGCGCCGGGATAAAACCGTGCCAGATATCGCCGCTTCGTGCCGGTAAATCCACGCGCGTCTCAATCCCCTGCTCATCAAACAGGCACAGCTCGACGCGCTCAGCATGCTGAGAAAACAGGGTAAAGTTGATGCCTCTGCCGTTATAGCTGGCACCCAGCGGCTGCGGATCTCCCGGACGAATCGGCATCATGGCGTCAGGCCTCCCGCACCAGCCACAGCGTGGAGAGCGGCGGCAGCGTCAGGCTGAGCGAGTGGCTGCGCTGATGGCTGCCGATCTCGTCGGTGTGAATGCTGCCCAGATTGCCGTTGTTGCTGCCGTGGTAGTGGCCGGAATCGGTGTTCAGCACCTCGCGCCAGCTGCCCGCGCCGTTAACGCCGAAGCGATAGTCGTAGCGCGGTACCGGCGTAAAGTTGCTGGCCACGATCAGCTCATTGCCGTCGCGGTCGCGGCGTACAAAGACAAATACCGAGTTATCGAAGTCATCCACCACCAGCCACTCAAAGCCCGCCGGGTCAAAGTCGAGCTGGTGCAGCGCCGGGTGCGCCCGGTAGGTGTGGTTCAGGTCGCGCACCAGCCGCTGCACGCCGTTGTGCCAGTTATCCTCGCCCTCCAGCAGATGCCAGTCGAGGCTGCTGTCGTGGTTCCACTCGCGCCCCTGAGCAAATTCATTGCCCATAAACAGCAGCTTCTTGCCGGGGAAGCCAAACATCCAGCCATAGTAGGCGCGCAGGTTAGCGAACTTCTGCCACGCGTCCCCCGGCATGCGGTCGAGGATCGAGCGCTTACCGTGCACCACCTCATCATGCGACAGCGGCAGCACGAAGTTTTCGGTGTAGTTGTAGAGCATGCCAAAGGTCATCAGCTGGTGATGATGACGGCGATAGATCGGGTCGAGCTTCATGTAGTCGAGGGTGTCGTGCATCCAGCCGAGGTTCCATTTGAACCAGAACCCCAGCCCGCCGGTCTCCTGCGGTCGCGATACGCCGGGGAAGTCGGTTGACTCTTCGGCGAGGGTGATTGACCCCGGCGCGGCCTGCCCCAGCGTGCGGTTGGTGTAGCGCAGGAAGGAGATGGCTTCAAGATTCTCACGCCCGCCGTACCAGTTCGGCACCCACTCGCCCTCCGCGCGGCTGTAGTCGCGGTAGATCATTGACGCCACCGCATCCACGCGCAGACCGTCAATGCCGAAGCGCTCGATCCAGTACAGCGCGTTGCCCGCGAGGAAGTTGCTGACCTCGCGGCGGCCGTAGTTATAGATCAGCGTGTTCCAGTCCTGGTGGTAGCCCTCCTGCGGGTTACCGTGTTCATACAGCGCGGTGCCGTCAAACGTCGCCAGACCAAAGTCGTCCGACGGGAAGTGGCCCGGCACCCAGTCAAGCAGCACGTTCAGCCCGGCGTTATGCGCTGAGCGGATAAATTCACGGAATTCATCGCGGGTACCAAAGCGGCGGGTCGGCGCGTAGAGGCCCAGCGGCTGATACCCCCAGCTGCCGTCAAACGGATGCTCGTTAATTGGCAGCAGTTCAAGGTGGGTAAAGCCCATGTCACGGGCGTAAGGCACCAGCTGTTCGGTCAGCTCTTTGTAGCTGAGCCAGAAATTATCATCGGTATGACGCCGCCAGGAGCCGAGATGCACCTCATAGATTGAGATCGGCGCGTCAAAGCCGTTGGCGCGCTGCCGCTCCGGCGACAGGGTGGTTTTTTCCGGCAGGCCACAGATCATCGAGGCGGTCTGCGGGCGCATCTGCGCCTCAAAGGCATAAGGGTCCGCTTTCAGCTTCAGCTGGCCGTGAATATCGATGATTTCAAACTTATACAGCTGGCCCTGACGGGCGGCGGGCACAAACAGCTCCCAGATCCCCTGTTCGCGGCGCAGTCGCATCGGATGGCGGCGGCCATCCCAGTAGTTGAACTCGCCGACCACCGACACGCGCTGCGCGTTCGGTGCCCAGACGGCAAAACGGGTGCCGATCACCCCGTCGATCACGTCGGCGTGTGCGCCGAGGGTTTCATACGGCCGCAGATGGGTACCTTCGGCCAGCAACCAGCTGTCCATTTCCGCCAGCAGCGGACCGAAACGGTAGGCATCATCAATCAGATTCTGCTGGCCGTGCCAGGTAACCGCCAGCTGATAGCGAAAGGGATTTTTACGGCGCGGTATCACGGCACTGAAATAGCCGCGGCCGTCAATGCACTCCAGCTGGGCACATTTACGCCCGGTGCGGGTTTCGATCACCCACACTTCACTGGCATCCGGCAGCAGCGCACGGACCTCCAGACCGTTTTCAGTCTGATGCATCCCCAGTAGAGAAAAAGGGTCAGCAAAGTGACCTGAGAGTAAGGCGTTGATAACGCGTCGATCCACTAGCTCTGACATACTTTCTTCCCATGATGTTCGGCAGCCGATATGGCGGGCGACAGGCAACAAAGCCAACCCTATGCTGCTCTATTGAACCTAAGGTGCGCAGGGGAAAGGAACAATCCATAGTAAAAGCCCTGCGCACGACTGATAAATCAGAACGAGGAACCGGAGCATCTTGATTATCAGCATCTCCCAGCCGGCCCTGATAACACCTTACGGCAAGGGTAGCCCGGTTCGATGATGTTAAGCATAGCCAGTCTGTACCTAAAGCCAGCGGAGAAATCACAAATATCCTGCTTACCCTCAGAGGGTATTAGGTCTTTTGCCCCTGCTGCGCAGTTAAAAATGCTCAATTTAGATGACGGTATCGTGTCAAATAGCGTCGGGCACGGAAAAAAGCGTCACTACGATTGTTTTTTATATCAGACATTAACTGATTAATTTTGATACTGGAATCGATTAAAAAAGGATTAGGATGAAATCTTTTCATCTGCCTGCAGGGTTGCTAAGAGACAGTACTCACCGCCCCCTTTAAACGACTGAGCAGTCGGTCGGTCAGCCGATTGTCAGGGCTGTTCTTTCTTCTTACTACACCTAACGTGCGGGAAATATCCAGGTTAAGACCCGCCAGCCAGGTCAGCTTCCCGGATGCAAGTTCATTCTCCAGTCCCCGCCTTGGTAGCCAGGCAATCCCGCTACCGGCCAGCAATGCCTGCTTGATGGCTTCGGTCTGATTGAATTCGATAACACGTTGCATACGAATATTGCAACGCTCCGTCAGGTTAAGCGTCTGCTCACGGCATCCTGAGCCCTCTTCCCGCAGCAGCAGGCATTGTCGTTGCAGATCGGTAGCATCTAACCTGACCTGCTGACAAATCGGATTGGTGGCAGCGGTGACCGGGATCAGTTGGTCTGGGCTGAACGCCTCCCAGTGCAGGTCTGCAGAGGGTGGGGATCCCTCGATCAATCCCAGATCAAAACGCCGCTCTAGCATCCCCTGGCAAACCTGAGCGGTATTGCCAATAAACAGGGTGATATCAATATCAGGATAGCTATTTTTTAACTCCAGTATCAGCGGCGGCAGCAGGTAAAGGCCCGGCGTATTGCTGGCACCGATGGACAAATGTCCGGAGCGGGCATCCACAATTTCGCGCATCGCCATCTCTGCACTATCAGCAATGGCAAACAGATCCTCTGCATATTTTTTCAGAACATGACCTGCAGATGTCAGTTCCATTCCCCGTGGCAGGCGTTCAAATAATGCTATTCCTAAACGTCCCTCAAACATTTTAAGTTCGCTGGATAATGCAGACTGAGAGATATGCATATTTTTTGCAGTGGCTGACAGGCTGCCGCTAAAACAGACGTTCAGAAAAATATCGAGGTGATGAAGGTTCATAAAAATGAATACCTTGTATTGATTAATTGAAGTCGTAGCATCAGGCGTAACAGGCTACGATAGACATAGTGTTAAAACCATTACTAAAGTTCGCCACCGCACAAACCCGTCACCGTCCACAGGAAATTAATAATAAACAAAAGAGGTAAATTTATGCGTAAAGTTGTAACAACACTACTGGCTATTACTGTCACTGCCATCTCGTTTTCTTCCGTTTTTGCGGCGGAGAATAAGGACAATTTTTGGCAAACCCCGACCATCCATAATTATGGGAAAATACATTATTTACCCAATAGTGCTTTCAAGCCCGATCCCACCCAGCAATATCATATTGTTTTCGGCCTGACGGCAGCGGCAGACAAACCCGATAAGGTTAACCCCTCTCTCGACCACGTCGCACGTACGGTCAATCTGTACGTCGCTGCGGGGGTGCCGCTCAAAAATCTGCATATTGAAGCGGTGGTTTATTCTCATGCCACGCCGCTGGTACTGCGGGATGCGGAGTACCAAAAACAGTATGGCGTGGCGAATCCTAATTTGCCGTTGATTACGGAACTGGAAAAGGCCGGAATACATCTCAGCGTATGCGGGCAGGCGATAGCTGAACATCATTTTGACTACGGGTGGCTGGATAAACGCATAACGCTGGCACTCTCAGCGCTGACAACCATCACCGTTCTTGAGCACCAGGGATATACATTCATGATGCTGTAAACAGCATCCTGTAAAAAAGGAGACTGACTATGAACTTATGTCGCATTTTTTTCCTTACATTTATTTCTTTTTTAATCAGCGTGAATTGCCAGGCAGAGAATAACTTCACGCCACCCTGGCAGAACGGGAAAAACAATGATGCTATCGAACGCGGATTACAATTTACCGTTCCCGATGCTGACAACCTCGCAGATTTTCACGGCAACCCGCAAAACCCCGCACTTTCACTCTATGTCGGCGGTAATTACTTTTTTGCTATGGCACCGCTGGTTAAGGCATTTGAAGAGAAAAATCCTCAATATCAGGGAAAACTCTACTGGCAAACCCTGCCGCCCGGCCTGCTGATGCAGCAACTGAGCAACGGGGGCACCGTCACCGTGGGTAATATGACCTGGAACGTGCCGCCGGATGTTTATCTGGCCGGCCTGAAAAAAGTGCAGGAAGGCATAACGGCAGGGAAGCTTCAGGGTCCGGCCGTACCCTATGTCACCAATAATCTCACCATCATGGTGGCCAAAGATAACCCTGAAAACATCAGCGGCCTGCAGGATCTGGCAAAAGAGAACCTGATGCTCGCCATGCCAAATCCTGAATTCGAGGGAGTGGCACGCCAGATAAAAGCGTCCCTGCATAAGGCTGGCGGCGAGTCGTTGGTCGAAACGGTTTACCACGAGAAACAGACCAGGGGCACCACCACGCTGACCCATATTCACCATCGTCAGACGCCATTATGGATTATGCAGGGCAAGGCGGATGCCGGCGTCACCTGGCTGTCTGAAGCCCTGTTCCAGGAACAGGCTGGCCACCCCATCAGCCACGTGGTGATTCCTGAAGCGCAAAATACCCGCGCGGTCTATGCCGGTGCCATGGTGAAGAATGCCCGCCATGCTGACGCAGCGCAGGCCTGGCTTACGTTTATCCGTTCACCTGAAGCGCTGACGATCTTTGAGCGTTATGGCTTCGAACCCTGGAAAGGCTGAAATGCCGATGACCAAAAGGTGAAAAAATGACGCATGTTGTCCGTTCCCTGTGGGGACTGCTTTTACTGCTGGCAGGTCAGATGGCGCTGGCCAACGCAGGTGAAACACGCGGAGAGGATATCGCCATTAACGGTAGCGCAAGCGGTATTCCCGCCTGCTCCAGCTGCCACGGGATGCGGGGTGAAGGCAATGCCGCCGTGGGATTTCCACGGCTGGCGGGGCTGCCCGTGCCTTATCTTACCGGGCAGTTAACCGCGCTGGCTGATGGCTCAAGACGTAATGTAATGATGTCACCCGTGGCGAAATTACTGAGCGACCGTCAGCGGCAGGCGCTAGCGAACTATTATGCTGCGCTGCCGGGCGTTGCCAAAAAACGCGAGGATGGGGAGCGGTTCGCCACCGGGCACCTGCTGGCAACGGCAGGCTACCCGGCCAGGCAACTGCCCGCCTGTGACCGCTGCCACGGCCAGCAGGGGGCCGGGGTGGGTACGCAGTTTCCGGCGCTGGCGGGCCAGTCGGAGGTGTATCTGGAAAATCAGCTTACGGCCTGGCAAAACGGCGAACGGCCGCCGGGCCCACTAAACCTGATGCCCGGCATCACCAGCAGGCTGACGCAGGATCAAATCAAACAGGTTGCAGGCTATTACTCCCGCCTGCCTCTTCCTCCCCTCTCCTCTGAATCGCAAGGAGTCGCACCATGAACAGAACCGGCTCAGCCGTTGCGATTGTCGGCGTTCTGATCGTCGCTGGTGGGACGATTATGCTGGCATCCTGGCAGCAGCAGTCTGCACCCGCGGCGAAAACCGCTGCCGCTAAGCAACCGGAGGGAAAAGCGGTAACAGCGGATCAGGGCTTCAACCAGGCCCCGCTGCCGGACAGTGAGTTTGGCAAGGTGGCCGCGACCGGCAAGCTGATTTTTGACAATCCGGCCCGTTATGCCGCGAACTATGTCGGTAATTCTCTGACCTGCAGCAACTGCCACCTTGAAAGCGGCACCAAAGCCGGCTCGGCCCCCCTGTGGGCGGCCTGGATGGCCTATCCCGCCTACCGTTCCAAGAACCACCACGTTAACAGCTTCCAGGAGCGCCTGCAGGGCTGCTTCCGCTTCAGCATGAATGGCAAAGCGCCACCGCTGGGCAGTCCTGAACTGGTGGCGCTGGAAAGCTATGCCTGGTGGCTGGCAAAAGGCCAGGCGCTGGATCCGAATGCTCCCGGGCGCGGTTTTACCAGACTGGCTAAACCCGCCCTGCCCGCAGATTACGCGCGTGGTGAGCAGGTTTATACCCAGCGCTGTGCCTTGTGCCATGCGCAGGACGGTTCCGGCCAGCAGGATAACCGCGGCAATATGACCTTCCCGGCGCTGTGGGGCGAGAAGTCGTTTAACTGGGGTGCCGGTATGGGCAGCATCAAAAACGCAGCGGCCTTTATCCGTGCCAATATGCCCTACAGTCAGGGCAACACCCTTACCACTCAGCAGGCCTGGGATGTAGCGCTGTTTATGGATAGCCAGGATCGGCCCCAGGATCCGCGATTTACCGGCTCTGTCGCGGAAACGCGTGAGAAGTATCACCACTCGGCCAGTTCAATGTATGGAAAAGAGGTCAACGGCTCGGTGCTGGGCAGTGCATCACCGCCGCCAGGTGGCCGTCTGAATAACAAGGACGATAAACATTAATGAACGCTTTAATAACGGCTGAGGGGGAACATTCCCCTCGCTGCGCTGTTTCAACGGCACTGACCCGCGCACATGGGTATGCTGCGCTGGCCACGCTGGTCATTTCCGGGCTGTGTGGCCTGGTGGTGGCACTTAAGTTTGTCCTGCCGGACTTTCTGACGAATACGCCATCGGCAACCTGGGGTCTGCTGCGCTACGACCATACGCAGGGGATTATGTTTGGCTGGCTGGGCAACGGCTTTCTTGCCTTTCTCTATTTCGCCACGCCGCGTCTGGCCGGTCGTGACGTTTTCAGTGCCCGGCTTGGCTGGGCGCTGTTTATCCTGTGGAACGTCGGCCAGGTGCTGCCCGGCTGGATTCTGATTGAGGCAAATCTGCCGCAGCGTCTGCTGGCGATCAAACCGCTGGAGTGGACCGAATTCCCGCTGGCGATCAACGCCGTGACCGAGCTGTGCCTGATGCTGATGGTGGTGCAGTTCTTATGGCCGCTGATCGTCGGGCCTGAACGCCACCGCCTCTATATTTCGGCCTGGTATATTCTTGGCGGCGCAGTGTTCAGCGCGCTGGCGTTTCCGATGGGCAGCCTGGTGCCGGAATTTACCCCGGGAGCCGTAGGTGCCGCCTTTAGCGGCCTGTGGATACATGACGCGGTCGGGCTGCTGGTCACCCCTTTTATCCTGGCGATGGCCTACTACGTGATCCCGGCGACCACCGGTAAACCGATTTACAGCCACTTTATCTCCATGCTCGGGTTCTGGATCCTGTTCTTTGTTTATCCGCTGAACGGCACCCACCATTACGTCTACTCCGCCATCCCGATGGACACCCAGAAAGCGGCCATCGCCGCCTCGCTGCTGCTGGGCTGCGACGTCATCATGGTGGTGTATAACCTGCTGCGATCGCTGGACGGTAGCTGGAAGCTGGCGCGTCAGAACGTGGCGTTGCGCTTCATCTGGGTGGGCGTGGTGTTCTACCTGGTGGTCAGCGTACAGGGGGCGCTGCAGGCGCTGATGCCGGTACAACGCACGATTCACTTTACCGACTGGGTGATTGGTCATTCGCACTTAGCCATGCTGGGCTTTGCCAGCTTTATCGCCACCGGCACCCTGCTGCATATCTGGCAAAACCTGACGGGATTGCGCTACCACCCCCGCCACGCTAACCGGGCATTCTGGCTGATCTTTGGCGGGCTGATGCTGATGGTGGTCGATCTGTCGGTTATCGGCATTATTCAGGGCAGGATGTGGGCGACCACACAACCGTGGATGGACTCGGTAAGGATGTCGATGCCCTGGTGGTGGATCCGCGCGATCTCCGGCCTGCCGATCCTGCTGGGCTTTGGTTTTCTGATTGCGGCAATGGCAGGCAAACCGACTGAAGACAATGCCAGGGAGGCACGATGAACAAGCGTGATTCAGGCGGGTTATTCTCGTTTTCGCTGGCGGTGATGTTTATCGCCGGGGTGGTATTTTTCTGTCTGTCGGTGATCGTCCTCGGCGTACTGCCCGGAATGCGGCTGGACAAATCGATCGTGCAGAATTCGCCGGTCAGCAACGTGCCTTATACCGGCGAGGAGTGGCGCGGGCGGCAGATCTATGCCGCGCAGGGCTGCGCTTACTGCCACACTCAGCAGGTACGCTTTACGCCGGAAGACCGGCGGCGCTTTGGCCCGTCAACCGAAGCCTGGGAAACCCGCTATGACTCACCGCAGCTGTGGGGCACCCGCCGTATCGGCCCCGACCTGGCGCGGGAAAGCGGCGTGCGCAGCGACGACTGGCAGTACGCCCATCTGTACAACCCGCGGGCGGTGGTCTCCGGTTCGGTGATGCCGGCTTATCCGTGGATGTTTGACGGCAGCGCGGCGCGGCCGGGCAACGACGCGCGTGCGCTGGTGGCGTATCTGCGCACGCTGGGTCGTGCGCGGGATGAGCAGGAGAAGGCGCAAACCGCAGAGGCCGGGCAGCGCTATGCCAATCCGTCACGCCCGATCCCGGCAGTATCCGGCAGCGTACAGGCCGGTCTGCCGCTTCCGCCGGGTAATGCCCACAACGGACAGCGGGTCTGGAGCCATTACTGCAGCGCCTGCCACGGCGGCGAGGCCGACGGTCAGACGCTGGCAGCGGCAAGCCTGCGCCCGGCACCGGCGAATCTCACTGCCTTTAACTATGATCCACAGGCCTTTGCCGCGATCCTGCATAACGGCGTGGCAGGCAGCGCGATGCCCGCCTGGCGCGACCTGTCGCCGCAGCAGGTAGCCGATGTTTACGCCTGGCTCCGCGACAGGAAACAGCAGAAGGCGACGGTTTCGGCATCACCGCTGCTTGCTGCCAGCATTGCGCAGGGAGCGACGCTGTATGCCGAAAACTGTACCACCTGCCACGGGATCAATGGCGATGGCAAAGGCCCGTCGGCAGCGCTGTACGCGCCGGCACCGTTTAATTTCCTGCATCTGCAGCCGGATATGGCCGAAATTGACCGGGTAGTGAGAAACGGTATACCCGGTAGCGCCATGCCGCCTTTTCCGCAGTTTAGTGCTGAACAGCGTGCCGACCTTGCCCGTTATATCCGCTCTCTGCATACGTCAGAGCAGCCATCCACCGTGCAACGCTAATTCAGGAGAAACTGATGTTAACTGTTGTGGTACTGGTTATGTCCGTGTTTCTGGTGATTTCACTGCTGTTCTGGCTGTGCTCACCGGGCTGGCGGCAACGAATTGAAGAACCGAAATATCGTTTTCTGGGGCAACAACAACCGGAGAGTAAAAAGCGACAGGAGGCGAAGCGAAGGCATAACGAACGGGATGACTGAGGATCGCTGCCCCCGCCAGCAGGCGGAGGCAGCCTGGGATTAATCCACCAGTAAACGCAGCATACGGCGCAGCGGTTCAGCGGCACCCCACAGCAGCTGATCGCCAACGGTAAAGGCCGAGAGATACTCCGGCCCCATGTTCAGCTTGCGCAGGCGGCCAACCGGGGTGCTCAGGGTACCGGTTACGGCGGCCGGCGTCAGCTCACGCATGGTGATTTCACGGTCGTTAGGGATCACTTTCACCCAGTCGTTATGAGACGCCAGCAGCTGCTCGATCTCGGCCAGCGGCACGTCTTTTTTCAGCTTCAGGGTAAACGCCTGGCTGTGGCAGCGCAGCGCACCAACGCGCACGCACAGGCCATCAACCGGGATCAGGCCAGCAGGACGCAGGATCTTGTTCGTTTCTGCCTGCCCCTTCCACTCTTCACGGCTCTGCCCGTTTTCCAGCTGCTTGTCGATCCACGGGATCAGGCTGCCGGCCAGCGGCACGCCAAAGTTGTCCACCGGCAACGCGCCCGCGCGGCTCAGTTCAGTGACCTTACGCTCGATGTCGAGGATCGCAGAAGCCGGATTGTTCAGTTCCGCCGCCACGTGGCCGTGCAGCTGGCCCATCTGCGCCAGCAGCTCACGCATATGGCGTGCGCCGCCGCCGGAGGCCGCCTGATAAGTAGCAACGGACGCCCACTCGACCAGATTATTCGCAAACAGGCCGCCCAGTGACATCAGCATCAGGCTGACGGTACAGTTACCGCCAACGAAGGTTTTAATGCCGTTGTTCAGCCCGTCCTGAATCACCTGATGGTTGACCGGATCGAGGATAATGATCGCATCCTCTTCCATGCGCAGCGTAGAGGCGGCATCGATCCAGTAGCCCTGCCAGCCGGCAGCGCGCAGTTTAGGATAAACGTCGCTGGTGTAGTCGCCGCCCTGGCAGGTGATAATAATATCCAGCGCCTTGAGCGCCTCGATATCAAACGCATCCTGCAGCGTACCGGCAGACTGGCCGCCGAACGCCGGCGCGGCCTGGCCATGCTGCGAGGTGGAGAAAAATACCGGGCGCACCGCATCAAAATCGCGCTCTTCGCTCATGCGCTGCATCAGCACCGAGCCCACCATGCCACGCCAACCTACTAAACCAACAGATTTCATTTTGCACCTGCTTCAGGCTACCTGACTGCGACAGAAACGCCTGATAAGAGTTGAAGAAAAAGAGTCAGGCTAAACCTTACAATGTGCAGCCAAAGTGGCAAGTGAATTAAATCGATTAGGTGAATATTTTTAGCAGAGTTGCTTATAACGGGCAGAAAAAGCGGCGATTTTGCGAGGAAAGCGCATGTAAACGTCCTCCGGAGCGGGAGGAGATTCCCGCCCCGGAAGCGATCGGCCGGGCGTTATGACAGCAGTTCGAAGGCGATCATCCCGGTCACCGCGCCGACGGTGCCCAGAATGGTCTCCATCAGCGTCCAGGTTTTCAGCGTCTGCGCCTCGGTGGCACCGGTAAAGCGGCCAAACAGCCAGAAACCGGCATCGTTGACGTGGCTGATGATAATCGAGCCGCCGGCGATACAGATCGACAGCGCGGCCATCTGCGCGCCGGAGTAATGCAGCGGCTCAATCACCGGCATAATCAGCCCGACGGTGGTCAGGCAGGCGACGACCGCCGAGCCCTGAATCACGCGAATCGCTCCGGCCAGCACAAAGCAGGCCACCGCTACCGGCATCCCGGCACCGGTCAGCGCATTGCCCAGCGCCGGGCCAACGCCGGAGTCGACCAGCACCTGTTTAAACACGCCGCCCGCGCCGATCACCAGCAGGATTATCCCGGCGGGCTGCAGCGCCGCGCCGCAAATCTGCATCACCCGCTCTTTATCCATGCCCTGGCGGTAGGCCAGGCCATAGATCGCCACCAGACAGGCCAGCAGAATGGCGGTAAACGGATGGCCGATAAACTCCAGCCACTCATACAGGCGGGAACCGGGTTCGGTAAAGCGCGCGCCGATGGTTTTCAGCCCGACCAGCAGCAGCGGGAACAGGATCAGCGCCAGGCTGAAGCCAAATGACGGCAGCTTGCTTTCGTCAAACTCCGGGTGTTCGCTCTCCTCCGGCGGCGTGAACTGCACGTGGCGGCTGATAAAGCGGCCAAACAGCGGCCCGGCAATCAGCATTCCCGGAATGGCCGCGCACAGCCCCAGCAGGATCATCCAGCCAAAGTCGGCGTGCATCTGCGAGGCCAGCAGCATCGGGGCCGGGCCAGGCAGCAGGAACGCGGCCGCGGCCGCGACGCCGGCAAACAGCGGGATCACCAGCTTCACCAGGTTATCGCCGGTGCGGCGGGCCACGGCGAAGGCGATGCTGATCAGCAGCACCACCGCCACTTCAAAAAACAGCGGCAGCGCGCAGATCAGACCGGCAATGCCCATCGCATAGTGCGCGCGGCTTTCGCCAAAGGTTTTCAGCATGCGGATGGCGATCTGATCCACCGCGCCGGTTTCATGCAGGATTTTGCCAAACATCGCCCCCAGGGCAACGACAATGGCGAGGAAGCCGAGGGTGCCGCCCATGCCTTTCTGCATGGTGTCGGCAATTTTATCCAGCGGCATGCCGGAGAACAGGCCGGCTCCGACCGAGACCAGCATCAGCGCCACAAAGGCGTGCATGCGGGCTTTCATCACTAAAAACAGCAGCAGTAACACCGACCCTGCTGCCGTTAACACCAGTGTTGCAGTACTCATTACATCCTACTTATTGTTGTTGATCGCGCCGTCAATGGTCTTCAGGGTGGCGGCAATCACCTCTTCCAGCGACTGATTAATATCGACGACCAGCACGTCCTGCTCATCCCGGCCCGGCTCTTCCAGCGTGGCGAACTGGGTGACCAGCATCTGCGGCTTAAAGAAGTGGCCTTTGCGCGCGCGCAGACGTGACTCAATGGTGTCGAAATCGCCCTTCAGATAGACAAAGGAGAGGTTCTGGTTGCCGTCGCGCAGGATATCGCGGTAGTGCTTTTTCAGCGCCGAACAGACGATCAGCGACACGTCGTTGGTGCGCTGCATGGCGAAAGCGGCATCGTTAATCGCCTGCAGCCACGGCTTACGGTCGTCGTCATTCAGCGGGTGCCCCTGCGACATCTTTTCGATATTGGCGCGCGGATGCAGAAAATCGCCGTCAAGAAAGGCGGCTTTCAGCTCATGGGCGACGGCGTTGGCCACGGCGGATTTGCCGCTGCCGGAGACGCCCATCAGCACAAACACGTGATTGGCGACGGAAGCTGTTGTCATGGTAGTCACTCCGTTTATCGGGTACAGGTGGAAGAGTTAGGTTTGTTATCGGTAACTTGTTATCGGTAACATTGTCTGGCGGTGTAAGAAGTATGGCAACAGCTGGCGCGTAAAAAGCTGGTAATTGTGAGGAGGTTCAAAAAATGGAGAGAATTAACCGGCAAGGGGCACGAAGGGATAACTTAGGGTGCTGCCAGGTGCAAACCGCTCATAAGCAGCCGGCAGTCTGTTAGAGGTTTGCCGCTGTCAGCAGCCACAGACCGGACAATCTGACCGAACGTTAACCTACTTTATCCCGTCCCGGCGGCCCGGTTCGTCAGCCACTCCAGGTCAGATACTGCCACCCGCTGAAATGGTAAAGCCGACATCAACAGGCTTATCACTTACGGCTTCGCCGGCAATACGCGCCAGCAGCAGCCGGGCGGCCTCCTGCCCCATCCGCTCACGCGGCGTCTGCACCGTCGCCAGCGGCGGATTGATCGCCTGGGCGATATCGTGGCCGTGGAAGCCGGCGATCGCCATCTGTTCTGGCACCTTAAGCCCCTGACGCTGGCACTCAAACAGCGCGCCCACCGCCAGGTCATCGTTGGTACAGAACAGACTATCCACCTGCGGATAGCGCCGCTGTGCTTCGCACATCAGCATCGCCCCGGCAGAGAACGAGGAGGCCGCTTCCATCATCACCGTCATTGGCTCCAGCCCGGCTTCCTGCATAGCCTGCCGGTAGCCCTGTTCTTTCAGCAGCGTGCGCTCGTCCAGCCGCGCGCCGAGATAAACCGGATGGCGGTGGCCCTTATCGAGGATCGCCCGCGTCATCTGCCGTGCCGCCTCGACGTTATCAAAACCGACCGCCATATCCAGGCACGGCG
This sequence comes from Erwinia sp. B116, assembly GCF_002865965.1. NCBI lineage: Bacteria > Pseudomonadati > Pseudomonadota > Gammaproteobacteria > Enterobacterales > Erwiniaceae > Erwinia > Erwinia sp. B116. The sequence continues at coordinate 1,517 of NZ_JRZZ01000012.1, read as the reverse complement.
ATACCGAGTCCATCATCTCGATCACCGGGATACCGGCGGTTTCAATCATCCGCAGGCTGGCGGCGGTGTGGGTGCGTTCGGTGAGGATCAGGCCGTCGATGTTCCAGCCCAGCAGCGAGCGCAGCTGCAGCTCCTCCTTCTCCGGGCTGTAGCCGAAGTGGCCCAGCAGGGTCTGATAGCCCGCCGCATCGGTAACGGTCTCGATGCCGCGCAGCACGTCGGCAAACACCTGGTTGGTCAGCGAGGGCAGCAGCACGCCGATCGCCCGGCTGGTGGCGTTGGAGAGCATATCCGGCGCGCGGTTAGGGATGTAGCCCAGCTCGTCCAGCGCCGCCGCGATCTTGTCACGCAGCGCGGCAGAGACCTGATCGGGGTTGCGCAGGTAGCGGCTAACGGTCATTTTGGTGATACCGATGCGATCGGCAACATCCTGTAGTACCGGTCTTTTTTTCTTCATCAGGCCCAACGGCGGTTACGGAAATATGCCGCTGAGTGTATCAAAGACCGTTACAAAAAGAGAAAGGGCGCGGTAAACCGCGCCCAAAGTGTGATGGAGTTAACGTTGCGGCCCGCCTCCCGACCTGACGGATGGCGGCCATACCCGGGAGAATCCTGGCGGATGGCGTGCCGGTCTGACTGCGATAATCCGGCCGACACGCCATTTAACGCCATATAATCACACCGGCGGCAGATCAAAGATCAACACTTCCGCATCGCTGCTGGCGGTAATCGCCACGGTTTTTTCGTCCCAGATGGCGAAGGCATCACTGGTACCGGCGCTTTCACCGTTAACGGTAACGTCACCTTTTACCACCTGGATCCAGATGCGGCGGGTGTCGGCCACGTCAAACTGCCCCTCTTCACCGGCTTTCAGCGCCCAGCGCGACAGCGTCATATCCTGGAACACCTTCAGCGAACCGTCACGGGCGTCCGGCGACAGCACCAGCTGGCGGCCCTGCACGTCGTCGAAGCGGCGCTGTGCGTAACGCGGCTCGATGCCGGTTTTCTCCGGAATGATCCAGATCTGGTACAGGTGCAGCGGCACCTCTTTGCTGGCGTTGTACTCAGAGTGACGCACGCCGGTACCGGCGCTCATAATCTGGAACTCACCCGCCGGGATCTGCTCCTTGTTGCCCATGCTGTCCTGGTGCTCTACGGTGCCGGAAAGCACGTAGGTCAGGATTTCCATGTCTTTGTGCGGATGGGTGCCGAAGCCCTGGCCCGCGTCGATCACGTCTTCGTTAATCACCCGCAGCGCCGAGAAGCCCATAAAGTTGGCGTCGTAGTAGTTAGCGAAAGAAAAGGTGTGGTAGCTGTCCAGCCAGCCATGGTTAGCGTGACCGCGATCTTGTGCTTTGCGTAAGAAAATCATATTCAGTTCTCCTCAATGTTTAGACGTAGTCTGAACCTGATTCACCGCCGTTGATAGCGGACAAAATTGTCTCCTATGACGGCAAAATTCAGATCATTCAGCCGCTGGACGTCACCATCCAGGACGGCGAGTTTATGGTGATGGT